>DATDHW010000021.1:0-72593 GCA_036521375.1 Candidatus Cybelea sp. | reverse complement strand
AGTTTCGTCTTCGAACCGCCAACGATCACCGACGGCGCAACGTTGCCGTTGGCGGTTAAGGGAAATCCGAGAATCTCGTTAGTTTCGTAGGAAACGACGTAGGTGAGCGCGCCACTGTCGGGCCGCACGGACGACCCTGCGGGCTTGGAGTCGGGCGGCGCGGTTGGCGGCGGGACGAAAGCGCCGGCGTCAGGGCGGCTCGCGCTACAGGCGGCGAGTAAGGCGGTAATCGCGAGGATCGCGAGGCGGCGATAGCGAGGCAGTTGGTACACGGTAAGGCTCCTCAAAGCGCGGCGAGTGCTAATTGCGCACATCGTAGCTATGTGGGCGTCCGCAAACGCCCGGGAGGCCCACCGAGCCGAGCGCCTAGGCGGCGCCTCGGTCTTTTAGTACCTTCAGCACGGCCTCGATCGTATTCCAGTTTCGCGTCGTAACCGGCGCACCCAGCGCCTTGTCGATCTGGCCTAGATACGAAATCGTCTTCATGTGGCGCCGGTAGACGCCGAAAATGAATGGGTTTTCCTGTCCGACGATGCGCACGTACCAATCGTCGTTCGAAGGGATTCCAAACGGCATCGCGGGCAGCCGTCCGGGTGACGATCCGAGCGCGATGCTGACGAAGCGAACGTGATCCGGATCGACCGCGAGTCGTTGGAACGGCGAGCGATTCTCAAGAGCGAGCACATCCGCCCCTTCGCACAAAACCACTTGCGCATCGAATGGCAAAAATGGCGGACGAGCTCCGAACGAAACGTATGCTTCGCGCCAGGGTTGCGAACGACGAACAGGCCCGTCGCGCCGACATTGACGACGTCAAAGCGCTCTAACTCCTTGGCCAGGAGCGAAGGGCGAAACCGCCGGTGTCCGCCCACGTTCGCGCCACGCACGAACGCTACGATTGCCATGCCGTCCGATTTCGGGCTGGACGCCCATAATCCGGCGGAGGGTCTTAGCTCGACCCAAGGAACGCCTACGGCAATGGACGATGCTCGAAGACTCGCCGCCGCGCTCAACGCGCTCGTAAAATCGCCGCAGTTCTCGAACACAAAGGCGCGCGGCGCTGCGCGCCAAGAGCCGGCCGTCAATTGGCCCGCGACCAAGCAGCTCAACGAAGACTTCAACTCGGAGGTCGATGGCTGCGAGTCGTTCGTCATGAACGATGGAAGTGTCTGCGCCTGGAAACCGGGGCAGTTTCGGTACGTTGCTGAAGGCAGGCTCTGACGATGTCGATGAACGCAACCTTCGTGCAGGTGGACACAGCCGAGCTTTCTCAATTCGTTGCCGAACCGCAGTTGGCCGAGTCGCTCTTCCAACAAGATGCGGGAGTGCCCGATGCCTTCGGCAACTTGGCGCAAGCGATGCGGGATCGGATACGGACCATCGGTCCGCAGATGCTCGCCGACACGGCGGCGCGGTTGGGCAAGACCCCGGAGGAGTTAACCGCCGCCCTCGGGAGTGACGATCTTTTGAAACTCTTCGAGGCGCGCGGCGCCGCGCAGCCTCCGAGCTCATCGCGCGAACGCGAGATCCTTTCGCTCGACAAAGCGTGGCACGGCGTGCACTACGTCCTTTGCGGTGAACCCGAGCCCGGGCCGGCACTCTTGAGCCAGGCGGTCCTTGGCGGCAGCGCGCTCGGTGACGACGACGAAGGCTTCTCCGGTTACGGCCCGGCGCGCTATTTCACCGCAGAGCATGTAGCACAGCTCGCCGAGCAGCTGAGTGTCCCCGGCCTCGAAGCGGAGGCCGCGGGACGCTTTGATGCCGAGCGAATGGACGAGCTCGGGATTTATCCGGGCTGGAAGGGCGCCGACGCAGACTGGGTGATCGACGGCTTTCGGCGCCTCCGCGACTTCTACGCAGACGCGGCGAAAAAGGGACACGCGATCGTTACCTGCCTCGTTTAAAAGACTTTGATCGTTTGAGGGTGGGGGATAGCTCCGGGCGCAATCGAAATTAAAGGCGATGATGCGCTCCTTGGCTGTCGCAGGTACAATCGCTCTGGCAACCCTCACGCCGGCAATAACGATCGCGGCGCCTCCTACAGTGGTCGTGCCGGTGTATCGCGGAGCGGCTCCGCATCCGCAGGCGCGTTCGGGGGTAGGGCGTGCAAGCGAGCGGAGCGTGTATCGGACTCCCGAGATCAATCTGCACCCAAGATCGCTCGAGCCCAATGGGGGAGCGCTCTATCCCAGCTGGCGCGGAACATCGGAGCCGAGCCGCAGCTACGTTTTATATCAGCCGCCGCCGTGGCTTCAAGCGGGATGTCTCGCGAACAACTTCGCTCCGTCAGCAGCACCGGCAAGCGCGTATTCGCCTCCGGCGACCACAACGATCGGCTCGCTCGTCGATAACCAATCGAAGGATCTCTTCTCAGCGACGCCTTCGCATCGCGCCAACTTAGCTTCGAGTGGCGCCACGACCGCGGCAGCGAATACGTCGGGATTCAGCTTTCAGTTCCAACCGTCGCAGTGCGCGCCGGCCAGCTCGATTACGTTCTAGATAAATCTCCACCGGCACCACCTTCGCCGGCGACCTCCACAGCGAAGTGGTGGCCGCCCAATATTATGCGCGCTTTAAGGCGTTAAGGCGCAGCGGGAGCCCCGCCTCCGGCGGCGTAGGGAGCGGGCAGCGAGTCTCGACTGAAAGGAGCAGCTCTTGAAACTCACGCACGTGACGATCCTCGCGATGCTGGCCGGCGCACTCGCAGCATGTCAGGCGATCGCCGCACCGAGCCCGTCGCAGCCAGTGTCGGGCGTCGCGCAAAACGTTCCAGTCGGAGCAGCAAAAACGTTTACAACGAAGTACGTACAGCTCGTTATTTTTGAAAATCAATCCTACGACGAAGTGATCGGCAATCAGCAGGCGCCCTATATTACGAGCCTTTCGAAAACGTGGGCGAATATGACGCAGAGCTTTGCGATCACCCACCCCAGCGAACCGAACTATCTGGCGCTCTTTAGCGGTTCGACCCAGGGCGTCAACAGCGATCAGTGCCCCGTCAGCTTCAGCGTCGACAACCTCGGCAGCGAGTTGCTCGCGGCCGGAATCTCGTTCCGCGGTTACGCCGAGAGCATGCCTTCCCCGGGCTACACGGGATGTCAAGCCGTGCCCGACAAACTCCCGAGCCGCTGGCTTTATATGCGCAAACACGTGCCGTGGCCCGACTTCACCAATCTGCCCGCGTCGGTTAGCTATGTCTACAAGAAGCCGCTGAGCAAGCCGCCCGCGCAGTTCGTCTGGATCACACCGAACATGTGCAACGACATACACGACTGCTCGATCGCGACGGGCGACAAGTGGGCCTCGAAGAACCTGCCCAAGCTGATCGATTGGGATACGGCCAACAACGGACTGCTGATCCTAACCTTCGATGAAAACGACGGCAGCCCGGGCAACCAAATTCCCACGATTCTGATCGGCAACGTTAAGACGGGACAGTTCAGCCAAACCGTGAACCATTACAGCGTCTTGCGAACGATCGAAGATATCTTCGGGGTTAAAGCGCTCGGATCGGCCGCCTCGGCCTCGCCGATCAAGGGCGTCGTAAAATAGGAGACCGCCTCGACTAGCATCTCAATGCGAGCGATCCGAATGCGGTCGCTCGCATTTCTTTTTAGCGGGTTCGTCGTAACGACGGCGCTCATCGGCTGCGGTTCGGCCAATGCACGCCACGACGTCGCCTACAACGGAAGCGCGCTCTGGATCGATGGCCGGCAAGTGGCGCTGTCGGCGGCGCGGTTCCACTATTGGCGGCTTCCCGCACCGCAGCTTTGGCCGGAGGTTTTCCGCCGCATCAAGGCGGCGGGGTACAACGCCGTTGCGCTCGACCTGTACTGGGGCTACCACTCCGCGCGGCCGGGAGCGTACGACTTCAGCGGCGTTCGCGATCTCGACGCGCTTTTCGACGGGGCGGCGCGGGCCGGTTTGTATATCGTCGTGCAGTCGGGTCCATACATCGATGCGGGTGCCGATGCGAGCGGGCTTCCGGATTGGATGCTGGCGCGCACGGCGAGCCGCGGCCGGCTGCGCGCGCGCTATCTTCGCGAGTCTCGCGAGTGGTTTGCGCGCATCGATGCCATCGTCGCGCGCCATCAGCTGACCAACGGCACGGGCAGCGTGGTCCTCGAAGAGATCGGCGAGCGTGACGCATCACGTACCGCACGTTTGGAGCGCATTGTGCGCGAGGACGGCGTCACGGTTCCGTTTGGAACGACGCTATTCCCACAGGCGTATCGAGGAATTCGCTGGGGATGGACGAGCGCCGGCCCTTCCGGCGCTTGGACACCCTCGCGCAGACAGGTGAAGCTTCCGGCGATTACCGGCTGGCGCCGGCATTCCGATGACGACGAGATCGAACCCTCGTTCAACGATCAGGCGTGGCCGCCGCTGCTGGTCTCGCGCCCGTTCGATCGCGACGACCTGCAAAACGGCTTGCCGGTAAGCGGAAACTTCTTCGGTGTCGACGATTACGGGTTCCATCACGGCGCCGTCTGGTACCGCGGGTACTTTACCACGACCGGCGCCGAGCGCGCACTCGTACTCGACGCGATCGCCGGACGCGGCGGCGCCTGCGGTGCGTGGCTCAACGGCGCGTATCTCGGAAGCGCAGCGGCCGATATCGAGGGGTCGATTCGCGTTTCGCTCCCGATCGACTCCGCGATGCTGCGGCGCGGTAAAACAAACGCGATCGCGGTGCTCTTCGAAAACGCGCCGCACGACGAAGACTTCAACCGCGACAGCACGCTCGTGCCGCCGCGCGGTATCTTGCGCGCGCGGCTCATCGCCGGCGTGGGGAAGATCGCCTGGCGAATTCTCGGAAACGGCGAGTTTAACAGCGACCCCGTGCGCGGACCGCTCGATGCGGGCGGCCTTGCCGGCGAGATCGCCGGATGGCAAGATCCGGCATTCGACGATCGTTCGTGGGCAAATGCGACGCTGCCGGCACGCGCCGGCCGCGCAGGCGTCACGTGGTATCGCGCAAAGGTGCCGCTCGACGTCACCCTCCCGGGCGACGCGTTCGCGGCGCTGCGGGTCGACGACGCCCACCGCGCCAACTATCGAGCCTCGGTCTTCGTCAACGGCTGGCTGGTGGCGCACTACGCAAGCAACAACGTGCGGTCCCACACGTTGCCGCTGCCGACCGGTATCGTCGCTACGCACGCCGAGAACACGCTCGCAATCGCGCTCTGGAGCCTCGACGGCGCCAGCGGCCTCGGGCGCGTTGCGCTGACGACCGTCGACGCCTTCGTCGGTCCCCGGTCGCCGATTCCGGAAGTTCCGGAGGTGCGCGCGCTCAACGGAGTCGCGCGGCTGCAGCTGGCCGTGGCCAGCGACGCGACGAATCCCGCGCCGCACTTCGTCTACCGGGGTGCCGACGCCGCGCCGACGATCCGCGTACGCCCGGGCGACACGATCGAGATCGCGCTGCGCAACGAGCTGCCGCGTTCGACCCGCACGGCGAACAACGTCAACCTGCACTTTCACGGCCTCAACGTATCGCCCGAGCCGCCGGGCGACGATGTCATGACGACGCTCGCACCGCCCGGGGCCTCGCTGCGCTACCGCGTGCGCGTACCGCTTACGCAGCCGCCGGGACTCTACTGGTACCATCCGCACGCACACGGTGAGACGTATTGGCAGGTAAGCAGCGGCATGGCGGGCGCGATCGTCGTGGCCGGATTACGCGAACGGGTGCCGTCGCTGCAGGCGCTGCGCGAACGAACGATCGTCGTGCGCGACGTCCAGCTGCTCCCGAACATCATGGCGATCCCCTGGTACGCGCGCAAGATGACGCCGCGCCTGGCTCACGCTGTCGATGCCGACGGCAACCCCGGCCCGAACGCGTCGTGCCTTCCCGAGCCAGGCTTGCACCTGACGCTCAACGGACTCTCGCAGCCGCAGATTTCGCTCGCGGACGGTGAGCGGCAGCTCTTCCGGGTACTCAATGCATCTGCGAGCCGCATCCTGGATCTCGAGGTCGATAACGAGCAGATCGGCATCGTGGCAATCGATGGTTATCCAATCGCTTCGTATCCGGGAAATCCAACGATTCTGTGGATGGCGCACGTCGTCGTGCCGCCGGGTGGACGCGCCGAGTTCGTCGTTACCGGCTTAAAGTTACCGACGCTCCTGCGGACACGGTGTTACGAGAGCGGCGCCGGCGGGGATCGCGATCCGCAAGCGGTGCTCGCGGCGATTTCCGGCGAGGGCGCGAGCGCCGCGGGCGCTGCGGCCAACGATACCCAGGAGCCGCGGGAAAAAGCTGCTTCAATAGCGGCGCCCCCGGCAAAAGTACGTCGCACGATCGTGCTGAGCGAGGACGCCAATGGCTTTTACATCAACGGCCGCGCGTTTCGGATGAATGCACCGGCTGCCGCCGTCGTGCGCGCGGGCACGGTCGAGGAGTGGACGCTCCTGAACAAAACCGACGAGGTGCACGACATCCACATCCACCAGGTGCACTTCCTTGTCGAATCGATCGGCGGGCGGAGCGTTTACCCGCGGGTGTGGCGCGACACCGTGCTCGTACCGGTCCAATCGCGCGATGGTGGCAAAACCGCGCCCGGCATCGCGCGCCTTCTCGTCGACTTTCGCGATCCGGCCATTCGCGGCACGTTCGTCTTCCACTGCCACATGCTCGATCACGAAGACGGCGGCATGATGGCGAAGATCAACGCAATCTGAAGGCGACCAGAGCGATCTAGATAGGATGGTCGCATCAAGCGAATGAAGATCTCGCCCAACCACCATGAACTACCGGCGCTTAAGAGCCTTCGCAGCGCTCGCGGTCGCCCTCGCTGCTGGGTGCGCGGCAGTGCGGCTCGCACCGCCGTTGCCGCTCGGCTCGGCGAATAAGGCGAGTACCGGCCTACGATTGGGGTCGGCGCTGCTTCATCGCTGTCTCGGAGGCGACTACCAATGCGGAACGGTGCAGGTCGATCTCGACCCGGCCGGTCGCGTCCCCGGCAAGATCAACATCGCGTTTGCGTGGCTGCCGCATTCGAATCGCTCCGCACGCTCCGGCGGCACGATCGTCGCCGTCGAGGGCGGCCCCGGCTATCCTTCGATCGGCTCCCGGTCACTCTATCGCGAGCTCTACGCGCCGTTGCTCCTGACGCGCGACTTGCTCCTCGTCGACAACCGAGGAACGGGTCGATCTGAGGCGATCGTCTGCCGCCCCCTGCAACGCGTCCACCTCATGCAGCTGCGAAACGTCACGCGGTGCGGGAAGCAACTCGGGCGCACCTCGGACCTGTATGGAACGGCGATCGCGGCCGACGATATGGCAACCGTCCTGTCAACGCTGCGCATTCGCAAGGTCGACCTCTACGGCGACTCGTACGGTTCGTTTTTCGTCCAAGCCTTTGCGGGCCGGCATCCCGATCGCGTTGCGTCGATCGTGCTAGACGGCGCCTACCAAGTGACCGGCGGCAGCCCCTGGTACCCCAGCACCGCACGCGAGCTGCGCGATGCGTTTAACGCGGCCTGTAATCGCTCACCAGTCTGCGCGGATTTGCGCGGCTCGTCGATCGATCGCATCAAACGTCTGCTCGCACAACTCCGCGCCGATCGCGGCCGCATCACCCCAACGAATATCGCGTTCGTCATGGATAGTGCCGGGCTCGATCCGCTCGCGTATCGAGATCTCGACGCCGCGGCGCGCGCGTACGTGAGCGCGCGCGACAGGCTGCCGCTCGAGCGGCTCGTCGCCGAGGCCTACGCCGAGGAAGAAGGCGTCGGCGGGCGAGCACGCGGCTACAGCCAAGGGCTCTTCGCCGCAGCGAGCTGCGCGGACAATCCGCAGGCCTACGACATGCGGCTGCAGCCGCCGGAGCGCGTCGCCGCCTGGCATCGGGCACTCGAACAGAAACGCAACAGCGATCCCGCGCTCTACGCACCGTTTTCCATCGACGAGTATCTCGGCATACCGATCGACTACGCGTACCTGCAGCTCTGCACCACCTGGCCGGTCGCCGCAAAACAGCACCCGGCCGGTCAGCCTGTGCCGCCCAACGCGCGCTTTCCCAACGTGCCGGTCCTCGTGCTCAACGGCGATCTCGATACGATCACTACGCCGGAGGAAGGCGCTCGTGCCGCGGGACTCTTTGCGCGGGCGACGCACGTGATCGTCGCCAACACGGGACACGTTACGGCGCTCGACGACTTCTACGGCTGTGCGGCCGGCATCGTTCGCCGCTTCGGGCAGACCGGAAAGGTCGCCGCGCAGTGCGCCGCCCGCGTGCCCGCACTCCACCTCGTTCCGGCGTTCTCTCGCGCGCTCGACGAAGTCCATCCGGCCAGCCCCTCGGACGGGAATCGCGCGCCGACACAAGAGCTGCGCGCAGCCGCGGCGGCGCTGCTTGCCGCTGCCGATGTTCTCGCCCGCTCGTACGAGTTCGGACTCACCTCGGGCTCGGGCTTGCGCGGCGGCTCGTACACGGCGACTCCGAGGAATGCTGCGGACCGGGCGATGCTTTCCGGCGTTGAGTGGACCGAGGATCTCGCTGTTTCCGGTGCAGCCGACTTCGATGCGCGCCGCGCGATGGCGCACGCCCATCTGACGCTCTCAGGTGCGGCAGCCGGCAGCCTCGATGCGGCGTGGCCGACCGCCGGCAGCAGCGCCGCGGCGCGGATCGACGGAACGATCGACGGCTATCGTCTCGAAGCGACGATGCCCGCACCCTAATAACGAGACGAAGGCGTCGTTTCCGGGCGTCGCGCCGCATTCTACACGACCACGTCGAGCCGGCGTGGCAACAGTTCTGCTGCCTCGCGCACCGCGGTATGCCGTATCGTTAGAAGTTCCGGCAGGTCGCTGAGCCGCAAATGACTGAGGTTCCACAGACCTAGGCTGCGCCAGCGCGAGTCGTAGCGCGACCACCAGGAGATGCCCGCCCATTTTCCGCTGCGGTAGATTCGCCCCGCCCAAGCTTGCGTCACGGTACGGTCACGGGCCACAACCTCAGAAGGACGTAGATCGTACGCCAAAAGACGTGCTGCGTTGTCGAGGTCGCAGACAGCAACGCGATCGTCCTTCAGTTCGTAGGTCGCGAGCGCGTATGGGCGATCGGGCCCTGCGAGCATCTCTTCGGTCCACGTGTCGAAGCGCCCAAACGCTTCACTTAGTGCAGCGGCGGCGGTACTGCTTACGTAAAGCTCGGTGTAGAGCTTCGGATTGGCGATGCGGCCCGTGCCGTTACGCGGCGCAAAGAGCGCGCCGCCGGGTTCAGAGGATTTCGCTTCAGCATCGAAGGGAAAGACGCGGTAGAGCCTCATGCATAGGCGCCGGCCGCGATCGCATCGAGCGCTTCGATCAGCGGCCCGGCTCCGCGCACCGCGAGGACATCGATCGGCCGGGCATCGTTGAGGAACGGCTCGTGCCCCACGAGCCACTGCGTCGCGGCCGTGGGAGCAAAGACTTGAAGCGCGCGCACCAGCACCGCGTGTACATCGAGTATGCGGCGCGACATTGCCGGGCTGATCTTCGCGCCGCCCTTCCAACGCGTCAGCATCGCTGCATCGACGTCGAGCAGCCGGGCCAGCGCGTTATGGCCGTAGGCTTCGATCAGCCGCAAGAACAGCGGACCAACATCTCTCAGTGCCTGTGCGTCTCTTGGCTTTGCAAGGGGATCGATCAAGGGGCTCCAGCGCCGCTCGCCCATACGGTAATCGTACCCGATCAAGAGTGCGTTAGTCAACAGAATTCGTTGACCATCCTTCGACAGGCTCAGGATGACACGCGAATTCCTTACCGCCTGCGCGAAGCGCAGCCCTGAGCGTAGTCGAAGGGTCAGTTTGACACGCGAAAGGGTCAGGATGACACGGTGTTACGCTTTGCTTCGTAGATCGAAAGCTGCGCAAACGCCGCAGAGAGCAGCGGGAGCTTCACGCCCGCCGCCTCACCCTGCCGGCACATATTGCCCAGAATCGCGTCTGCCTCGAGGGCCGCGCCTTTCTGCAAGTCGCGATACATCGATGACGCGAGCGGCGAGCCCGCCTCCGTCAGCGTCGCGCGCGTGCTTTCGATCGCCTCGGGCCGCGGCGCGTAACCGCACGCGGTCGCGACCGCGACACACTCGGCGTGCATGATCAGCGCTAGCTCGCGTCCGCGTGGCGCCGCCGCAATCTCGCCGATGGTTCCGCGCAGCAGGCACGTGATGCCGCCGAGCGCGGCGATAAACACAAACTTCTCCCACATCTCTAGCAGAATATCGGAAGAGACGCGCGCGTCGAAGCCGGCGCCCTGCAGCGTGCGATCGACGTGCTCGACCCGCGCCGAGCGCGAGCCGTCGAGCTCGCCGTAGACGAGCTTCTGCGTCCCGGTCAGCTGCACGATTCGTCCCTGCGCGTCGAGTGTGGCCGCGACGATACAGACGCCGCCCAGCACGTGCGACTCGCCGAATTTCGCTTTGAGCTCGTCCAGGTGACGCATGCCGTTGAGCGTCGGCAAAATCAGCGTATCGGCACCGACCGCCGGCGCGATATCTTCCAGCGCGCCTCCAAGCGCGTGGTTCTTGACCGTCAAGAGCACGAGATCGTATGGCCCGGAGAGTTCGTCGCGGGTGACGACCTTTGGGTGAAGGGTCGCGTTGCCGTTGGGGCTGACTATCTCTAGGCCGCGCTCGCGTAACTGCGCCGCGCGCTGCGGCCGCACCAAAAATGTTACGTCGCGCGCCGCTTGTGCCAGACGGCCGCCGAAGTACCCGCCGACGGCGCCGGCGCCGACTAGGAGCAGTCGCAGGTTACACCGTGATTTCGTAGACGAAGGTCGGTGCATCGAGACTGTCGAGACGCTGGCCGTCGACTTCGGCTTGCGGGTACATTAGGAAAGCAACCGTATCGCCGGTCGAACCCGGAAGCGCGATGTCGTGGCCGTCGTTGTAGACCATGTAGTTGCCCTCCCACGATCCGAAGAGCAGCCGGCGGGCTTCGACGACTTTAGGGTTGCTCACGCTCAGGTTACCCGGCGGCTCCTCGAGCACGACTTTGCGTACGTCCGCGGGATCGAGCGGTATCCAGCCGTAGCCGCTGACGAAGGCTTCGGCGCGACAGTGCTGCGCTTTGGTAATCGTCGTGCTGTTCGCGCCGAGCGCCTTATACCCGAGTGCCGACGGGGCGACGCGAATGCCATATAGATCGCGCGCCGGAATGCCGGACGCGCGCACCAGGCCGACGGCTAAGCCGTTGATGTCGGCGCATTTTCCGGTGAAGTCGCCGCTCTCGAGCAAGAACGAGATATTACCGAGCCCGCAGCCGCGCGTCTTCGGATTGCGCGACGTGTTCGCGACGATCCATTCATAAATCTTGCGCACTTTCTCGAGATCGCTCGTCGCGCCGGCCGTCGCGGTGTCGGCGGTACGTTTGACGATGCCGTCGGTCGGAATGTACTTCGAGGGCGCCGTGTAGAGCGCGATCTCCGCAGCTGATAGGCTAACGTTTGGATCCGCCTTGGAGAGATCGACGTCGAGATTGCGCGTCGTCACGTGGGAGACGACGGTCAGATCGCCGCCGCCGTGCGTGCCTTTCGGCCACTGTGCGTAGACCATCTGCGTGCCCCAGCGCGGATCGGTGACGATCGCAACCTCGCCGGCATTGCCGCGCCACGTGCTTGGCCCGGGCCGCATCCAGCTCGCTTCCTTAAACGAAGGAATTGGAGCCCACGCCTTCGCGTCGTTGCCCTTGGGCAGCGTTATCACCGTCGTAACTTCGTACGAACGCCACGGGCCCGGTTCGATCTCGGGCGCGGCCGCGCGGGCGGGGCGCGCCATCAGGGGCGCAAGCGCGACGGCTGCAGAAGCGCAGACGAATTCCTTCCGTTTCATAGCCTTCGCAAAAACGTGGATACGGGGCCGTTGGTTTCACCGGTTCGAGGGCCGCAGAGGCGCGGACCGGAGGGTTCGGACGCGACGGCGTCGACGCTTCCAACTGAAGGAGCGTCAATGCCGTTGATAGCCCAAAACGTCGAGATCCTGCCGTTCGATGAAGCTCGCGATTCCTACGAAGGGGTGACCCGCTTGCTGCATGCGGCCTACCGTGGGCTGGCCGAGAGCGGGCTCAACTACGTCGCAGCCACGCAGGACGATAAAACGACTCGCGGGCGCATCGGGGCTGCGACGGCCTGCTGGGTGGCGCGCCGAGCGGGCGGTATCGTCGGCACGATCTGCTACTACGGCGAGTGCCCTTCGGCACATCATCCCGACTGGTACCGTCGCGCCGAGGTGGGTTTCTTCGGCCAGTTTGGCGTCGAACCGTCGCTGCAGGGTTCCGGCATCGGCTCGCGGCTGCTCGCGGCCGCCGAAGACCGCGCGATCGCTGCGAAAAGCGAACTTGCGTGCGATACCGCGGAGCCCGCACAACATCTCGTCGCGTACTATTGCCGGCGCGGCTTTCGCGTCGTTGCGCGGCATCGCTGGCCGCACGCCGTCTACGACAGTCTAATTCTTAGCAAACGGATCGGGATCACGATCCGCCGCGGTACGAATGCAGATGCTTCAGAGGTCCTGCGGATCGCGCACACAATGCCGTGGGCGCAAGACGACTATCTGCAGCATCAGCTCTCGGCGGGGTGTGTTCACGCCGCGTGCGACGGCGATCGCATCATCGGCTTCGTCACGTGGAATCGCCAGTTCTTCGGGCGGCCGTTCGTGTGGTTGTGCGTCGTCGATCCGAACTACCGGCGCAGCGGCGTCGGGTCGCTGCTGTTCGCACATGTGGAGCGCGCCTGCGAAGGCGACCGCCTCTATTCATCGGCGAATCGCAGTCGAGAAGGGATGCACGGCTTCTTCCGACGGCGCGGCTACGTTTGCGCGGGCGAAGTCGACCTCGACCCGGGCGACCCAGAGGTTTTCTACTTCCTCGATTTGTGAAACGCAATCGCTAGAGAATCAGATGCACGTCGCCGAACTCGTGATAGAAGTACCCGTGTTCGCTGGCCTGGCAATAGGCCGACTCGAGCAATTCGGCGTCGGCGAAGGCCCGCAGCATATCGAGATGCGTCGCACTGGGGCCGTGAAAGCCTGAGAGCAGCGCATCGACCGCTCGCGGACGGTACGCGGCGTCGATGAAGAGATCCGTCCAGCCCGAAGAAGCGATCTCGCCTTCTTCGGTCGCCGCGCTCTCCAGTGCACGGACGACGGTCGTCCCGACGGCGACAACCCGTCGTCCCTCGCGTCGTACGGAATTCACGCGCGCCGCCGTTTCGACGGGAACGATGAAGCGCTCCGTTCCCGGACGCTCCGGTGCTTCGAAGCTCGCGACGCCGCAGTGCAGCGTGACGGTAACCAGCTCGACGCCGCGATCGCGCAGCCGGGCGACGGCCCTCGGCGTAAAGGGCCGACCGGCCGACGGCATCTCCGAAGACCCGGCATTACGCGCGAAAAGCGTCTGATAATCGGCAAGTGTAAAGCGCCGGTCGAGATACGCATACGTAATCGGGACGCCGAACTCGCCGAGGTATTGCTCCATCGGTGCGTCGAGCGCGAACGTCGCATACCACAAGCGCGCTCGCTGCGGCTCGACCGCCACGAGCATCGTCGCCGTTGCCCCGCTGGGGAGCGCGAGCACTTCACCCGCGACGACCGAGGCGCGCGGTTCCACCATCCACAGACGTGCGTCGATCTTCGTGCTGACGTGCAGCGGAACGGCGCTCCCGTCGGGCCGGTGCGCGAGGAGCGCCGCCGGCAGCGTCGCCGAGTCGTTGACGACCAGAAGATCGCCCGCGCGCAGGAGCGAGGGCAGATCGCAGAACCGCGCGTGCGACTGCGAACGGTTACGGCGATCGGTGACGAGCAGCTTTACCTCGTCGCGCGCGACGCCGCGATACTCCGGCGGCTCGGTCGCCTCGAGCAGGCCGCCGGCGAGTGCTGCCGCAGCAGTCACGCGGGTACGAGATCCGAAGCGCGAACTCGGGCGTAGCCGCCTTCCATCCCAGCGATGGCGCGCAGTAGTGCGCGAGCGGAGTCAGCGGGATCGCGCAGCTCGTTTGGGTCGGCGTCGGGAATCGCGGCGCGATGCATCGCGGTATTCATATCGCCCGGATCGAAGACAAGCACACGCGTCGAGCGTCCCTCGAGTTCGGCCGCGAGCACGCGCGAGACGTGTTCGAGCGCGGCCTTCGTGGCGCCATAGCCGCCCCAGGTAGGGTAGGCTTCCACGCCGGCATCCGAGGTCACGTTGACGATCGTGCTCAACTCCGATCGCACCATCAGCTTGAGCGCGTGCTTCGTTAGATGAATTGGCGCAAACACGTTGACCTCGAAAAGTGCGTCGAAGCTTCGGCGGTCGAGCCGGTCGATCTCGGGAAGCGGCGTCTTTCCGAGCGTTGAGGCGTTGTTCACGAGCAGATCGAGCCGGCCGCAGCGTTCGGCGGCCGCGATCAGCGCGTGCGCGTGGCCGGAATCGGCCACGTCGCCGGCGATTGCTACGATTTCGCCCAACTCCGCCAGCTCCAGACGCATCTGGTCGAGCTCGACCGGATCGCGAGCATCAGTAATGACGCGCAGCCCTTTGAGGAGCAGTTCGCGAGCAAGCGCCTTGCCCAACCCGCGCGAGCCGCCGGTAACAATCGCCACGTGCCCTGATTGAAACCATTCCATAACGAGGAAGAGTCTACAACCTTAAGTATAGTTGAGGTCAAGAGATGGAACACCTTACCGTCGGTGAAATTGCCAAACGCAGCGGCTTGCCCGTTTCCACCATCCACTTTTGGGAGCGCAAAGGGCTGATTCGCAGCAGCCGCAGCGTCGGCAACCAGCGCCTCTTCGCCCGTGCCGAGCTGCGCCGCCTAGCGGTCGTGAAGATCGGCCAGCGCGCCGGCATCCCGCTCGCGGAGATCCGCGACGTGCTCGACACGCTGCCGACCGATCGTGCGGTCTCCGTGCGCAGCTGGGCCGCACTTTCGAAACGTTGGAAGCAGAGCCTGGACGAGCGGATCGAACGCTTGGCGGCGCTGCGCGATCGATTGGGGCGATGCATCGGGTGCGGCTGCCTTTCGCTCACCAAATGCCAGCTGCAGAACCCATACGACGAGCTCGCCGCCGAGGGCCCCGGCGCACGCCTTCTCGACTTCGAAGAGTAGCGTAGTCTCCCGGAACCCCAACCTGAGCAGAGGGTTTTAGGTCGACTATGAAGGTTCGCAAGCTCAATCACGCGGTGCTGCGCGTTCGCGACGTCGACCGCAGCCTCGAGTTCTACACCTCGGTGCTTGGTTTCGAGACCGTGGCTCGCATCGGACACGTGATGGCGCTCCTGCGTGCGCCGGGCTCGGAGAATCATCACGATCTCGGGCTAGCGCGCGTCGGCCCAAATGCGCCGCCGCCCAACGAGCGCGGGGTCGGCCTCTACCACCTCGCTTGGGAGTCGATGAGGTCGAATCGCTGCGCGAAGCTCGCGACGCCCTGCAGCAGCGCGGAGCGATCAGCGGCGCGAGCGACCACGGCGCGACGAAGTCAATTTACGCGTACGATCCCGACGGCAACGAGTTCGAAGTGATGTGGATGGTCCCGCGCGAGCATTGGGACGAGTACGAAAATGCCGCGCCTACGCGACCGCTCGACCTCGAGGGCGAGATCGAGCGGTGGAGTAAGGCACGCGCGTAGCCGCGCCCGATCGTTCTCCGCGCTTACCTGGCCGTTTGCTTCGAGATCGTCTACGAATTCCACGGTCGTGATCGTGCTGTGGAATGTGGGGATCAATGGAAACGCGCGTGCTCGTTCAGATCAAACAGCGCATCGCTCGCCTCGCGGTCAAAATCGAGCCCGAGGTCCCGACGCATTGCCGCTGAGACCGACCATGCGCTAACCACGCGCATTGAGGCCTAACCGATGATTTTCCGCCGCCTACTCGACAGCTGTTTTGATGACGGACACCCTTTTGGGATGCGGAGGCTTGGCCCTAGCGCCGCGCTACCATTTGTTCGCCCGCGCCGCTGCGAAAGCTCAAACCGTGCGCGCCGAGATCGCGTCTATGCTAAACGTCTTCGGCCAGTGTCGACGTGCTCGGTGACGTGCAACGCCTACGAGCTGGGTTCTGCGTTCCGATGATCGTCATATCAAGGATTTATCGCGAAAACGGTACCACGATCAGCTTTACCTCCAAATTGCGTGGTGCCGAGCAACTCTTTAGTTTTGGTGAAGATCAATGCCCCGTTCGGAGCTGATCCGTCGGGCTTGCCCTTGAATGAATACACCGTTCGTTCCGTGTAACCCGTTCCCGAAGGTGTCAAGGCGTAAACGACCCCGTTGCCAAACGCGCCGCCTCCCGCAGCGGTCCCGTAGATTACGCCGCGCGCGCCAAGTAGGGGAGCCCCATACGGATGCGCACCGTCCGCCGAACCATTAAAGCTGTACAGCACCGTTTCGGTCGACGCGCGATTGTGGACCGAAAGCCTGAATATCGTGCCGCTATTCGCGGCGCCTCCTTCAACCGTAGTTCCATAGATCGAGCCGTTCTTACCGAGAACCAGCGAGGACTGCGGACTCGCTCCGTTAGATCCGTTGAATGTGTGAATCACTTTGGGAAAGACGATACCCGACGCCTTAACCTTGAACACCGTTCCAAAATCCTTAGCCCCACCTTGGGAGGTAGTTCCATAAAGGAAGCCATGCTTCTCTAGAAGCAGACCACCGTATGGCGCTACTCCGTCATTGCCTTCGCCAAAGCCCCACCCGTCCCGTTCATAGCCTGACCCCGAAGGTTTGAGGATAAAGACCGTACCCTGACCCCCGTAGCCGCCGGCTGACGTCGTTCCATACAGTACGCCATTGTTGTCAATAACCACACCAGAGTATGGATAGGCTCCGTCGCTGGAATAGAAGGGGTTGAATGAATGAAGAATGCGTTCCGCATAACCCGTGCCGGATGGCTTTAGGTCAAAAACCGTTCCGTATTGTGCCTGTGCTCCACCCACTTGCGTTGTTCCGTAAAGAGTACCTTGAGAGTCAACGCTAAGGCTACCGGTGGGGTAGTTCCCGTCCGGCGGCCCAGAAAAGTTGTGCAGGATCCTTTCGGTATAGCCGGTCGACGAAGGTGACAAAACATAGACCGTGCCACTCACGGCGGTCCCGCCGAACTTGGTCGTGCCGTAAAGATTCCCTCTCGTATCAATCGCCAGACCTCCAAGAGGTTGGGATCCGTCTGGTTGTTTCCTAAAGCTGTATAAGATATGCTCAGTACGATGTGATGCGAGCGCTTGCGCCGTAGCACTTAACTGGCTGAGCGGCAGTGTTTGAGCTTTGGTCCCGCAGCCGCCGAGAATAACAGTACAAATGCCGACGCTAATAATAGTGCACTTAATAAAGTATTTCTCCATCGGCCCACCTTTTTCCCTTTTTCGACGTATTCGCCCATAAAAGAATATCACTATGACCTAAAGGTGCAAGGCCCAAAGGTCCCTAGCAATTCTCGAGCCGACAGGCTTACGAGGCCGCGAGACCATCGGTCTAATTTGTGAGACCGATCGGCCGCATTAGCCCACCAAAACCCTGAGCGCCAGCTTCGACAGCCAGCGGATCGGCATCTGAGAGCCGGAGGAAACCCCGCAGCAAAAGTAAGCCGCCAGCTATCCCGCAGCTAGCCCACCAATGAGGACCAGGATCCCTTGCCAGGGCAAAAAGGCGACGCCGAGGGGATCAAAAATACAAAACTGATTACTATTGGCGTAGGCGTAGACATTGAAAGTGCTCCCGGAAAGCCGAGTGGGTCCGGTTACGTGTAGCGACCGAACTGTGAACGTACCAGCGGGAGCCGTTGTAAGATCGACCCGATTCCCCGTTTGGGCCGGTGGCCGTTGTGAACTGCTCAGCCTGCCGACACGTGGAACGTCAAGAGCTCAAAGCTGCACCCGCGAACGGTTCCGAGATCCGGTGCAGCCGCTGCAGACGATTCCGCATTAGAGGCAGGCTCCCAACGGGCGCGAAGTACCGTTCATGGTAGGATCGTTATGCAAGCGGTTCGCTTGGGCCATTTCCGCGCTAGTTTGCGCGATCGCTGTGCCCGCAGTCGCCGGCACGACGCCGGGAGGCCTGGCACCCTCGCAGGTTGCAAAACTGCACACGCAGCCGCTGCCGATTGTCGTTCCCGGTTACGTGCCCGCCGGCTTCCGGCTCGCCCGCGTGGACGTGACGAACCTCAAATCGAAGCCGACCGCCGCGAACAGTTACGTCCTGCGCTATCGGTCGAGCGACGGACGAGAGTTTACGATCGATGTTGGCGACAGCGATTTCGGTGACGTAGCTCCCGATACGTCGTCCTTTCGCCGGCCGTTCACGGCAAGCTCCAAGGCCATCGGCCCGACGACGTTTAGCCCCTCGAAGATTCTCGTACACGAGCAGGATGCCTGGATCTACGCCTCCGATTACCGGTCGTTGGCGCAGCTGGGCAATGCCCGCGCAATGCTGATCTTTAGCGCTTCAAATGTATCGCCGGGCGAGATTCGCGCAATCTACTCTTCACTTCAGCCGCTCTCGCACTAACTCGTGAGCGCGCGCAGCAGCCGCGCGATCATGGCGGCGCTGCTGGTCGTCTCCGCCGTGTACGCCCTCAAGGACGTCATCGGCGGCACGGTCTACCTCATCGACGAACCGTACGACGCGTACATGCGGCTTTTCGCAATGAGCCGCCTCATTCTCATCGCCATCGCCGCACTCATCGCGCGCAAGCCCGTCCTCAGCCAATCGGATCGCCTGCTCTTCGGCGGGATCGTTGGGCTTTCGCTCGACGTCTATTGGCAGTACGTTCCGACCGGCAGTTTCGCGTTCTGGTTTTCGGCAGCGCTGGGCAACGGCGCGATTGGGTACGGAATCGCTCAACTCGTCCGCTACGCGGCCGAAGATCATCCGAGCGAAATATACAAGCGCAGAGCATCGGTTTGGGCCGTCGCAATCGGGGTAACGATTGCCGTCGCCGGATTTTCCATGGTTGCCCTCGGCTATGTAAATACTGGAAGCTGGAGCGTTGACGACGCCACGTTCGCCGCGGTAGCACCGTGGCTCGATCGGCTTCGGTGGCTGGCGATGCTGTGCGGCTGCGTAGCGATCGAAACGTTTGCGGCCGCGTCGCTGCGCCGCACGCAGCCCGAGCGGCACGCGCACGCGCTGCTGGTCGTTGCGAGCTTCGCGCCGCTCGCGCTGGCGACCTCAGTTCACGCGCTCGTGCGAATCGCCGGAGCGCACGATCTCGCCGCCGCGCGTGACGTCGACGCACTTGGGAACGTCGTCACGGCTGCCGGGCTGGCTTATGGGGCTTTGTCGCGGCGGCTCGTCGATGTCGAATTTTACGTTAGCGCCGCGCTCGCGGCGACGATTGCCGGAGGCGCGTTGACGCTCCTCGGCTTCCTGGGCGAGCATTTCTTCGTTCCGTGGGTCGTCGATTCGGTAGAACGCCTTCCGGTGATCGCGCGCTACGGATCGGCGATGCAGATCGGCGCGCAACTGGTAACGGCCTTCGCAGGCTACCTCGTCCTAACCAAAGTCTACGACGAAGCGGCTCCGCGCGTGCGCAGCGCAATCTTCCACCATCGCGAGGAGCACCTGGCCGCACTGCGCGAGTTCGCCGAGACGGTTGCCGCGCTGAGCGCGGCGGAAGCCGCGCCCGCACTGGTCGAGGTCGCAGTGCGTCACGCGTGGGCGAACTATGCCGGGCTCTATCGGCGGGGTGGCCGAGACTTTTCGCTTCTCGAAGGCGCCGGCGAGCCTGCGCCGGCGCCGCGCGTCGCACACGACGACCCGCGCGTTCCCCCAACCCTGAAGCCGCATGTCAACGGGGATGGCAGCGCGGCGTTTGCCATGCCGAAGAATGAACGATTCACCGGCTTCCTGTTGGCAGGGCCAAAGCGAGACACAACCGCCTACGCTCCCGACGAACTGCGAGCGCTCGGGCTCGCCGTCCGAGAGACGGGAATCGCGCTGTCGCAGTCTACCAGGAAATAATCAAAATCGAGAGGCGCTCATGCCTGGGTTTCCAGACGATCGTAGCGCCTTAGCCGTCGGGATTCGAACGGAGTCGGCGAGCGACAGCAGCGCTAATATCTTAACGTTCCACCAAGTGGGGTCGAACTCGAACCACCGTAAACCGTGACGCGCGGAATACGGAAATGCGTGGTGGTTGTTATGCCACCCCTCGCCCCAGGAGATCAGCGCGACCCACCAGCAGTTCGTCGAGCGGTCGGCGGTGAGATACGTTCGATATCCGAGCGAGTGCGCGGCGCTATTGACCAGCCACGTTGCGTGATAGCTGACGACCAGCCGAACGAAGATACCCCATATGACCCAGGTCCAGCCGCCGAACGCAAACAGCAATCCGGCAAGAGCGATCTGCAGCGGCAAGTGGAGGTGTCGCAGCAAGCGGTAGAATTTCTGCGCGTGAAGATCGGGTGCGTATCGCAGGACCTCGCCATGCTCGGGAACCGCCTCGTTGATTTCGGTCAGCCAGCGAACGTGAGCCCAGCGAAAACCCACGTTGCGCCCGTGGGGATCGCCCGCGGCATCGGAGTGCGCGTGATGCTTGCGGTGCGTCGCGACCCAGGTGATGGGATCGCCTTGCAGCGCCAGCGCGCCAAGTACCGCAAAAGCGTACTCGAGCGGCTTGCGCATGCGTAGTCCGCGATGCGTCAAGGTGCGATGGTAGCAGAGCGCGATGCCGAGGCTGCTTGTGAGGTACAGCAGAACCGCCGCGACGATCGGCCCGCTCCAGTTAAACGTGCCCGGCAAGAACGCCGCCAATGCGCCGATGTGGATGCTCCACAGCCCGGCGCGATTCGTCCACGCGCGAAGACGGGCGCTCACCGGATTAGCGGTAACTGGGTCGCGCTGCGAAGCAGTTCCGGCAGTAGACGGGCCGGTCGCCGCGCGGCTGGAACGGAACCTCCGCTACGCCGCCGCACTGGCCGCAGGTTGCCTTGAACATCTCGCGTTGTCCGTAGCCGCTCGTTCTCGAACCGCCGCCGGTGGACGCCTTACGCGCCGCGCGGCAATCGCCGCATCGGCTGGGTTTGTTCGTGAATCCTTTGCTTGCAAAGAACTCTTGTTCGTTAGCGGTGAACTGGAATGAGCGTGTGCAGTCGACGCACGCAAGGGTTTCGTCAGTGTACATTTTGGGTCTCCTTGGTTTTGGTTATTTGAGTTACTTACCGGCGCCGGCGGCGCTGGAAGGTCCGGCGGCGCAGCTGTGGCGCAACGGCAGTCGCCCGAGCACCCGCCGGCTCCATGAAGTCGTGCTCGCTGCGCTCGAGAGGCGTGCCGATCGCACGCTCGATTCGCGCAAACGAGGCTGCCTCGTCGCGCGAAACGAACGTGATCGCGTCGCCCGCCTTTTGAGCCCGCCCCGTGCGTCCGATGCGATGAACGTAATCGGTCGGCTCGGCGGGGACGTCGTAGTTTATGACGTGTCCGAGATCCTCAACGTCGATCCCTCGCGCGGCGATGTCGGTGGCGACTAAGACACGATGCCGCCCTTTTCTGAAGGCCTCGAGGGCACGCGACCGCTGCGCCTGCGAGCGGTCGCCGTGAATCCGCTCCACATCGACGCGATGCCGCATCAGCGCGCCGGCGACTCGCTCGGCTCGCGATTTGGTTCGTGTAAAGACGATTGCATTGAATACGCGCCCATCTTTGAGCAGGTCCACAAGAAGATCCGTTTTCTTGTGCGGCTCCACTTCGTAGACCCATTGGGTTACCGTTTGCACCGGCGTCGTCGATGGCGCTAGGTCGATGCGCACGGGGTCGCGGAGAAAGTCGCGCGCGAGCGCAAGCACCGCATTGTCGAGGGTTGCCGAGAAACAGAGCGTCTGGCGGCCGGCTGGGAGTTTGGCGACAATGCGCTTCACCGCCGGCAAGAACCCCATATCGAGCATCCGGTCCGCTTCGTCGAGCACGAGGACTTCGACGTCGCCGAGACGAGCTTCGCCGCGCTGCATCAAATCGATGAGCCGCCCGGGCGTTGCGACGACGACGTCGGCGCCCCGGCGCATGGCTTTTATTTGCGGCCCCATCGCCACTCCGCCGTAGATCGGCGTGATGCGTAAGCTCGTGTGCTTTGCCAACTGGCCGAGGTGCAGTGCAACTTGCTGGGCCAACTCGCGAGTCGGGGTCAAAATCAGGGCGGAACCGCGGCCGGTTCGCCGCTCGAGCAGCTTTTGGAGAAGCGGAATCCCGAAAGCGGCGGATTTGCCGCTGCCGGTCGGCGCGCTCGCAAAGACGTCGCTGCCCGCGAGAGCAACAGGAATAGCCGCGCCTTGAATCGGCGTGGCCTCTACGTACTGGAGGTCTTCGATGCCGCGAAGTATCGCTGCATCAAGGGGAAGTTCTGAAAAGGTGGAGATGTGGAACCTATCTTTCGGTGGGCGCAACTTACGACCACTCGAAAGATCGCGCTTGGGGACTGCAAGGAGTCTCTCACAGATTCCCTACCTACGCAAGGCTCTACACCTCCGGGGCATAAATGGTTGCACCTCCCGCTCTCTTCCGGCGGCGCGGCGTTCCAGCCCTATGCTCGACGAGCCTAGCGCAGCAAAACGAAGCGCCCTCCGTTCGTGAAGAGGATGACGAGCAGCATCGAGACCAGCGTTAGGTCGTATGACCAGCCGAGGCTGCCCTTGCCCCAGAAACCGGTCTTCCAGACGAAGATCTTCTTTTGAATCGCGCCCAGCATGATGAGGATCAGCCCGATCGCGGCGAGTTGCTGGAGCACGCCGAAAATCAGAGCGGCCGCGCCGGCGAGCTCGGCGACCGCTATAACCATCGCCAGGGGCTTGGGCAGGCCGACGCTGCGCGCGCGGGCGTCGGGATCCTTTAAATCATTGTAGCCGCTGTCGGCGTAGGCCGCCGCGGCCATCAACCTCATAAAGAGCAGGCCGTAATCGGTTAGGTAGGTGAGATGAAACATTCAACCTCCTCGAGCGGAGGCGATTCGAGTCGGAGACCCGCGGCTCCGGGTTCCCACGCCCCGCGCTAGGCAGAGACCAGCAGGTCGGCGTTCTCATCGACGAAGGTGGCGAGCTCCCGCAGCGGCGCTAAGTTCTTCGCGCCCAGTGAGCGCTCGGAATAGGCGAGAAAGTGCTCGAGGCTGCCGATTGCGTCGCGCCAGCGCGGGTTGACGGGATCGCCCGCCGCGTGATGGAAGGCCGCCGCGACGTCACGCGTCGCGCGGGCGGCCGCGTAGGCCGCCGTCGGCGTCGCGGGCTTCATGCTGAGGAGCACGCTCGAGATATCGTCACAGATTTGGTCGCAAATGGTCTCGTATTGCAAGGTCTTGATCTCCTATGGTTGCCGGCGCGCAAGAAGCAGTACGCCGGGGGTTACGAAGAGCGCGGCGACGCCGGTCAGCAGAAATGCGTCTGCATAAGAAAGCGCGGCCGCTTGAGCTTGGACGGTTGCCGCCAGCTGCGCGAGGCTGCCATGCTGTACGAACTGCGTAACGGGCAGCCGCGACAGCGCGGTCTGCGCGGCGAGAATTGTCTGGTGAAACTGCATGCGCCGCTCGAGGAAGGCGACGACCGAGGCCGACGAGATCGAACCGCCGAGCTGAAAGAAGAGCACGATGAACGACGCAGCCTTGGCGGCGGCTTGCGGCGTCACGGCGCGCATCGTCGCCACTAGCAGCGGCGTATAGACGAAGGCCGCACCGCATCCTATGAAGAGCAGCGGCACGGCGAAGGTCATAAAGCTGCTATCGGTGTTGAGCGTCTGTGCCAGCCAAACCGAGCCGATTCCACAGACCGCCAGTCCACCGCCGATCGCCCAGCGCAGATCGAAGCGCGGGAGGCCGGCGAGGCGCGCTACCGGTATCGTCAAGAGGAGGACCGGCAGCGCGCGCGCGCCGATGAGCAGGCCGGCGTCGGTGCTGGTGAAGCCGAGGTTGTCGACGGTGAACTGCGGCAGGAGCAGCAGGCTTGGGAAGATGATCGCCGCATAGGCGGCCGCGATCGTCAGTGCTGCCGCAACCGCCGGTTTGCCGATGACGCGCAGGTCGACGATCGGCTGAGCAACGCGCAGTTCCCACCAGATGAAGGCCGCGGTTGCGCCGGCGGCGAGCCACGTGCAGACCACGATCGTCGAGTCGGAGAACCAGTCGTCGTGCTGCCCTTGATCGAGGACGTACTGCAGGCAGCTGACCGCTACGACGAGCAGCCCGATGCCGGCGACGTCGACCGGCGCGCGTTCGCGCTTGCCGTCGTCGCGCATGTAGCGCCACAAGAGAAAGAACGCAAGGGCGCCCGGAACGACGTTCACGTCGAAGATCCACGGCCACGAGAGGTTATCGACGAGAATGCCGCCGAGCGTCGGGCCTACCGAGGGACCAACGATCGTTCCGAGCGCAAAGATCGATTGGCTCGTCCCCAGCTGTTCGATCGGAAACGTCTCGCGCAGCACGACCTGCGCGGTCGCGAGCAGCCCGCCGCCGAACGCCCCCTGGAGCACCCGGAATAGAATTAATCCGACGAGCGAGGTTGCCATTCCGCAAAGCACCGATGCGAGCGTAAAGCCGGCGATCGAGGCGAGAAAATAATTTTTGCGGCCGAAGCGCAGCTGCAGCCACGGCGTCATCGGAATCACGATGACGTTGGCGATGACGTAGCCGGTGAGCACCCACGTGCCCTCGTCGACCGTCGCGCCGAGGTTGCCCTGAATCGTCGGCAACGCGACGTTGACGATTGTGAGATCGACGGTCTGGAGCAGCGCCGCGAGCATCACCCCGATGACGACCAGGTAGCGGCGCAGACCGTACTCCACCAGCGACGCGCTCGCCGCCTGTGGGCTCGCGGAGCGCTTGCTTGGAATCGGCGCGACGGGTCGCGCGGGAAGAAGGCCCCGCGTTGCGGGGAAAGTTTCAGCAACCGGCATTTGGGATTTTGGTCTCTACGAGAGTGACTTGCGCTTAGCTTACTGCGTGTGAGATACTATGACTAGAGCCCGGCTTATCCTAGTACTGACCGGTGCACCATAAAAGGCAAGCTATGAATTCGACCCTTGAACGACGCTCCGAGCTGAGCGACTTTCTCCGCACCCGGCGCGCGAAGATTCTCCCCTCCGACGTCGGACTGAACGACGGCGCCCGTCGCCGCACTCCGGGCTTGCGGCGCGAGGAGGTCGCGTTGCTCGCCAACATCGGGGCGACCTGGTACACGCGCCTCGAGCAGGGCCTGCCGATCAACGTCTCGGCGGAGGTCCTCGACGGCATTTCGCACGCGCTGCGCCTAACGTCAGACGAGCGCCGCCATCTCTTTCTGCTCGCGGGGCTTGCGTTCACGCGCGCGCCTCAAGACGAAGAGCACCTAAGCGAACTCGTACACCGAGTCCTCGACGGCCTCAATCCCTTGCCCGCCTACGTGCGCGGACGGCGCTGGGACGTGCTTGCGTTCAACAAAAGCTTCGATGCGCTCACCGATTTCTCGAGTGCAACCGGTCCCGCGCGCAACCTCGTGTGGCGCCTTTTCCGGGATCCGGAGTCGCGCTGCCGGTACGGCGATCCGGAGTGTACGATGCGCCGCGCGGTCGCGCAGTTTCGCGCGGTGGCGGCCAAATATCCAACCGATCCCCGTTTCGTTGAGCTAATCGCCGATCTGCAGAGCAACTCTGCAGAGTTTCGCCGGCTGTGGGCAGAGCACGACGTCCTCGGCTCGACCGATGGCCTCAAGCGCTTCAATCATCCCGAGCTCGGTGAGTTCATCCTCGATACGACGACGTTCGAGCTTCCCGGTGACGGCGATATCCGCATGATCGTTCTGACGGCCGCGTCAGGGTCGCAGACCGAGCAGAAACTGAAGCTGCTTACCGGCGATTTGGCGGTACACTGAATACTGCGATGCTCTGGTCGTTGTACCAGATATTGCGGCGTGTCGTGCGCCCCAAGAGCAACGCCGAGGTACACCCCGTTGGGGAGAGGATCGTAACTTCTGGGATGGTGCGCACCCCGGTTCGGTCACGAGGCATAAGCCCATCACTCGTAGAGGAGGCGTATTGGGTTCATCGCTGGGTACCAGCGCGCTTATCGAAGCGCGTCTGCGCTTCCTTGACCTCGCTCATGTGGTCGTGCGCCCACTGCGTGAGCGAGCCGAGCGGCCCGCAGAGGGTCCGGCCGAGCCCCGTTAACTCGTATTCGACGCGCGGCGGAACCTCGGGAAAGATCGTGCGCTTCACCAAGCCGTCACGCTCGAGATCGCGCAGGGTCTGGGTGAGCATCTTCTGTGAAATTCCGCCGATCGAGCGGCGCAGCTCGTTGAAGCGGCGGTGCTCCGATTGCTCGAGGATGCCCATGATCAGGGTTGTCCACTTGTCCGCGATCCGGTCGAGTATCAGCCGCGAGGGACAAGCCGCTTGGTTGTAGACGGCGGCATCGGTCGGAAGCGGCGGGAGTTTAATAGTTTCCATTTGGTTCCTAGGCTACTTTAGGGTGCGTACTTGTATTAGGGATGTTAGTATGCAAAAGTTACTTGCATAACGATAGCACACTTCGACGCTATCGGCAACTGTAAGGAGCCAATCAGACCACATGACGACCCCACTGCAAGGGAAAAGCATCTACGCCCTCGATACCGCCCACACGACCGTCGAGTTCGTGATTCGCCACCTGATGATCACGAAGGTTCGCGGCCGCTTCACCGCCTTCGACGGGCACATCGAGTTGGCGGCGGGCAACGATCTGCCCATCTCGGTCACGGCGACGATCGACGCCGGTTCGATCGACACGCGAGAGGAGCAGCGCGACGGGCACCTGCGCTCCGCCGACTTCTTCGACGTGGAGAAGTACCCCAAGCTGAGCTTCGAGAGCACGCGCATCGACGGCACGCCCGACGACTTCATGATCGACGGTAAGCTCACGATTCACGGCGTCACCCGCGACGTTTCGCTCGCCGCTACTTTCGAGGGACGTATGAACGACCCGTGGGGCGGCACGCGCATCGGCTACAGCGCAAGCACGACGATCAATCGCAAGGACTACGGCTTGACCTGGAACGCCGCGCTCGAGACCGGCGGCGTGGTCGTCGGTGACGAGGTTCGCATCGAGCTCAACGTCGAGGCGATCCTCCAGCAGTAGCGAAAAAGCCGTGCGTGCTCGGCACGACACTCTTTCGCGCGAATCTCGGAGAGGTCGCGCTCTCGAAAACGGCCTACGAGCCCGCGATGATCATGGGCGCGCACGCGCATGAGTTCGCGTACGCCTCCCTCGTCGTCGAGGGGCACTATGCGGAGCATAGCGCGTGCGCGCCGCGTCATTTGCGGCGCGGAATGCTCGTCTTCCATCCGGCCGGGGAAATCCACGCCGACTGCGTGCTCGATCAGTCGATGGCGACCGTCAACATCGAGTATCTTAGCGGGGAGCTTCCGCCCGAGTTCATCTGCGCGCACGGCGCTGCCGTGGACGACCTCGCGCGGCGTCTCCTATTGGCGCTGCCGGCCGGGGGGCGGGCACTCGAACGTTCGCTCGAAGCGCTGCGCGAGTTTCTTTGGAGCAAGGCGTCGCGCACTGCCGGCCCCCAGTTCGCCGCCGCTCGCGAGGCACTCGAAAACGCGCAAAGCGGAACACCGGTCGCTTCGCTCGCGCACCGGCTCGGCATGCACCGGGGACGGCTGCATCGTGGGTTCAAGCGCGCATACGGCGAGTCACCGCGCGACGGTCTCACGAAGCGCCGGGCGACGAACGCCGTCGACCTGCTGGTCGAAACGTCCCTGAGCATCGCGCAAGTCGCCGCCGAGTGCGGCTACTACGACCAAAGCCACTTCTGCCGGCAGTTCAAGCGGCTGAGCGGGATGTCGCCGTCGCGCTTTCGCGCGACCTTCGCTCGCTGACGCGTTACAAACGTACAAGCCGCGGCAGCCGCCCTGTGGTAAGAATCGAAGCCATGCGCCGGCAAGCATTGATCTTCGCATGCGTCCTCGTATCGTCGCTCGTCCCCGTGGCCGGGCACGCCGCGCAGACGCAGAGCGTCGGAGCTGCCTGTCAGCCCGACCAACTGCTCAAAGAGATGCGCTGGGCGCTCGGCGGCGGCGGCTGGAACGGAGTTGCGCAGACTTCGGCCTATGGGAAGGCAACGATCGCGGGGCTGCGCGGCAGCGCGCGGTTCGACGACGATCTGCTCGACGGACGCTATGCGCGGCGCTTCGAGATTGCGGTCATGGGTTCGAGCGCGGAAGTCTACGACGGAACGATCGCGTGGGCGCAAGATATCTCCGGCGGCGTCCGCCCATACGATTCGCCATACGCGCGCGAGCTCACCGTCACGCAAGCATTTTTGAGCCGGCGCGGTTATTTCGACCCAAATCCCGGCGCCGCGATACGCTGCGCCGGAACGCGTGTCGAGGGCGGGCGCGCGCAGATCGTGCTGCGCGTCCAGCCGAAACGTGGGAGCAGCGCCGATCTCGCGATCGACGCGCAGACGCACCTGCTTACGAGCGTGAGCATGCGCACATCGCTCGATCGATCGGTGGTCACCTACTCGGATTATCGCACCCTCGACGGTGTCGTTCTCCCATTCTCGATTTCAGGCGACGGCTCCGACTTCACCGTCACGCGTTACGCGCTTCGCCGCCGCGCTCGAAACACCGATTTCGCGCGGCCGGCCGCTCCGAATAACGCGCGGATGCTCGGCGGCGCTGCTTCGACGACGGTGCCGATGACGCTGGACGGGCGCCAACTCCTCGTCTGGGCGTCGATCGGCGGGCACGCGGCGATGCCGTTCATCCTCGACACGGGCGGTCACGCGATCTTAACGACGCTCGCTGCGAAAACGCTCGGCGTGCACGCGAGCGGGGCGGGGTCGAGCGGCGGTGCCGGCGCTGGGACGATCTCGACCGCTTACACGCGCGTGAAGAGCATTCGCATCGGAGCGGCCGAGCTGCTCGATCAGCCGATGTTGATCATCCCCTATCCGTACGAATTCTACGAGCGCGCCCAAAAGACGCCGATCGCGGGAATTATCGGGCTGGAGTTTTTCGAACGCTACGCGACCCGACTCGACTACGGCGACCGTACGGTTACGTTTACTCCGCTCGCAGGCTATCGCTATCGCGGCGCCGGCGACGCCGTTGCGCTTACGTTCGAGACCGATCCGGATCTGCCGATGGTCGTCGCTGCCGCCGACGGACATCCCGGCCTCTTCGGCGTCGATACCGGCAACGCGGGGCACTTGATCCTGTTCTTCGGTTATCTCAATCGAACGGGACTCGCGACGCGATACGCGAGCGGCCCACTGGTCATCGGGCATGCGACCGGCGGCACGAATACGTCATATCTCGCGAAGCTCCGCGAGTTCACGATCGGCGATCGGCATTTGTACGGTCTGGAGACCGGTTTCACGCACATGAAGGCCGGCTCGTTTGCCGCGTGGACGCAAGCGGGGAACCTTGGCTTCGCCGTCCTCTCGCACTTCATTCCGACCTTTGATTACGCAAACGAACGGCTCTACTTGGATTCGCAGCGGCGCGCGACCCCGTTTTGGGAGAATCGCTCGGGCATCAGCTTCGAGAAGAACGGGCCGAGCGCGTTCGACATTATCGCCGTGCAGCCGGACGGTGCAGCGGCCAAACTCGGCATCGTCGCCGGCGATCGAATACTCGTAGTGAACGGCAGGGCCGTCGAGTATATCTCCGGCGGCGATCTCACCCACATCTTCGGTGCCGCTGCGGGCACGAACGTACGCCTTCGCGTCGCGCATCGGAAGGCTCTGCGCGACGTCGTGCTCGTGTTACGCTAACCCCTTAGCGGGAGACGCTATTTAGTTCTTCGCAGTCTGAGGCGCTGAGTTCGAGCAGCGCCGCTGCGGCGTTTTCCTTCAAATGCGCGACCGACGAAGTACCGGGAATCGGCAGCATCACCGGTGACGTCGCGAGCAGCCACGCGATCGCAACCTGCGCGGGCAGAACGTCGAGCCGGCCGGCGATGCGTTCGAGCGGACCGCCGGGTTCGGCGAGATCGCCCGTCGCCAGCGGAAACCATGGGATGAATCCAATCTCTTCGCGGGTGCAGTACTCGAGCTCGTCCTCCGATTCGCGGTCGACGAGATTGTAGCGATTCTGGACGGAGACGATCGTCGCCATTTCACGCGCGGCCTTGAGGTGCTTGACGTCGACGTTGGAGAGGCCGATGTGGCGAATCTTCCCAGTTCGCTGCAGTTCGACGAGCGTGCCGACCTGCTCCGCGAACGGCACCTTCGGATCGGGACGATGCAGTTGCAAGAGATCGATCGTATCGAGCCGCAAACGCTTGAGGCTGCCGTCGACTGCCTCGCGCAGGTGCTGCGGCCGCCCGTCGGGCAACCACTCGCCCGGCCCTGGCCGCACTAGACCGGCCTTGGTTGCGATCACGAGATCGCGCGGATACGGATAGAGCGCCTCAGCGATCAACCGCTCCGAAACTTCGGGCCCGTACGAATCGGCGGTGTCGATCAGGGTAACGCCCAGGTCGAGCGCTGCCTTCAGAACCGCTATCGCCTCGCCGTGGTCGGGCGGCTCACCCCAAATGCCGTGGCCGGTGACGCGCATCGCGCCGAAACCCAGCCGCACGACGGGCAGATCGCCGCCGAGCAAAAAGCTTCCACTGGCCGCAGCCGGACGATCCTGCTGCGTGGTTTCTGACGTACTCACGCGCCTGTGATGCCGGCGAGCTTGCCATTGGTTTCAAAGGGGTGCCAAAGTGCTGCGCCGCAGAAGCTCGCATGCGCCAACCGCTCTCGCGCGGACTCTTGGGACTCGTAACGCTCCTCGTCGTCATCATCTATTACATGCCGATCGGGCACGTCGACTTCGCAGAGACTTGGGGCGAGGGAACATTCGGGATCTACATTCCGCCGCGCAGCTCGGCAATCGTCAGCGTTCTCCGCGGTTCACCGGGCGATCGTGCCGGCATCCGCGTCGGCGATGCGCTGGTCGACCACGGAGACTACGCCGTCTCGTCGCGTATCCGTTCGCCGTATCCGGGCGAGCGAGAAAGGTTTACGCTGCGCCGTGGACCTCTCGTCTACAACGTGACCTTGACGGCGATTCCAGATCCGCGCTTCGGATTCTGGCAGCGGGTTGCCGGTGTGCTCGCCTATCTTCCGGCGACCGTCTTTTTGGTCGTCGCGTTTCTGCTCGTTTTCTTGCGACCGTCAGTGATGTCGTGGTCGCTCTACGTTTTTGCCGTCGGCTACTTCGGCACGTCGCCGCCCTATATGTATTGGTCGCACATCCTCAACGCCGGCGGATATCGTGCGCTGACGTTCGTCCTCACCGTCGTCTTTGGGGCGTGGAGTGTCCTGCCGCTGCTGCCGTTTCTCCTCCGCTTCCCAAATGGCGACGTGCTCGGCTGGCGCCGGCGGATCGATCCGTTCGTCTCGGGATTTCTGGGCCTTTCATTTCTCGCCTACGCGGCCGAGTGGATCGTTTACGAAACGACGGAAACCGTGCCGAGCTGGGACATCGTTTTGGGAACGATCGTCCCGCTGCTTACCTTCATCGTTGCGGGACTGATCCTCGCGAAGAATCTCGCGACCGCGACCCCAAGCAATCGCCAACGTTTGGGATTCATTGCGATCGGCACGTTCGCGTCCTTCCTCGCCTACGCCATCTACTACGTTCCGGGCGTGCCCTTTGCCGTGGGGCAGGTCGTCGGCTTCGGCGTCGTGCTGATGCCGATCTGCATCGCGTATGCCGTCTTTCGCTTGCGGGTGCTCGACGTCAACTTCGTCCTCAACCGCGCCCTCGTCTACGGTCTGCTGTCACTAGCCGTCATTGCGTTCGTTTCGGTGTTGGACTGGTTCTTCTCGCGCGTCGTCGCGATCGGCCGGCTGGCCATCGGGGCCGAGCTGCTGGTAACAATCGCCATCGGCTTTTTACTCGATCGGATCAACCACGCGGTCGAGGGACTCGTCGAGTCGGTCTTTTTTCGTCACCGGCGGGTCGCCGAGAGGATTCTGCGCCGCGCCGCTTTGGCGCTTCCTTACGCGACCGAAGAGAGCGCGATCATCGACGGGCTGGTGCAGGTTCCGGTCGACGCGCTCGAGCTGGCCGCCGCGGCGCTCTACCGGCGCTCGGCCAACGGCGCGCGCTTCGAGGGCGTCGCCACCTCGGCGCAGACGACGATCGCGCCGCCCGGTTTCGACGCCAACGATCTGCTCGTGCGCATGCTGCTCGCCGACGAGAGCATCGTTTGGCTCGACGAGCTGCGGACGCACCTCGATCCACAGAACGCCGGCATCTACACGCTGGCCGTGCCGGTAACGGTGCGCCACGAACTGGTCAGTTTTACGCTGTACGGCGCGCATGCGAATGGAGCACAGCTCGACCCCGATGAAGTCGTGCTGCTCGAAGAGCTCGCACGCGAAGCCGCCCGTGCGTACGACCACGTCGAGGCCGAACGCGTGAGAGAGCGCTACGCGCAGCTTACTCCGGCTCGCCCTTGATGCGGATCAGCGGCTCGAAGCGGCGATCGGGAACGAACCAGATGATCGCGACCACGACGAAGATGATATCCGAAGCCGGCGGCGCGAAAAATGCGAGCGTCAGCGCGAGTACGTAGAGCACGATCGAGCCGTAGCCCTTGACGTCGGTCTTGACGGCTTGCGCGAAGGGTCCGTCGCGGCCGTTGACGATCAGCAGCGCATGTTGGAGCAGGGTATAGGCGATAGCGCACATCAGCAGGACGGCCGCGTAGATTGCGGTCGGCCCCTTCGCGGTCGGGTTGCGCCCCATCCAGGCCGTAGCGAACGGGACGAGCGAGAGCCAGAACAGGAGGTACAGGTTCGTCCACATCGCCCGTCCGTCGATGCCGCGCGTCGCGCGCAGCATGTGGTGGTGATTGTTCCAATAGATGCCCACGAACGTAAAGCTCAGCGCATAGGCGGCAAATGTCGGCCAGTCGGCGAGCACCGCCGAAAGACTGGTCGAGCTCGGCGGCCGAAGCTCGAGCACCATGATCGTGATGATGACGGCCATGACCCCGTCGCTGAAAGCTTCGAGACGATCGCTTTCAGTGTAAAAGCGCTTCACGTCGTCAGGACGACGCGGAACCTGGCCTTTCCACTCATCATGCGCGCGTAGGCCTCGGCAGCCCCTGCCAGCGGATACGTTTCAATCATCGGGCGAACGCCGGTCATCTCGGTGAACTGCAGAGTGTCCTCGGAGTCTGCCGGAATACCGGACGGCCATCCGGCGACGCGCTTTCGCCCGAAGATCAGCGCATTGGGCGAGACGTCGATCGAATCGGGCGACGCACCGACGATCAGCAGTACGCCGTTGGGACCGAGCCCGTCGACGAGGCCGGCCATCGCCTTGCCGCTTGGCGCGGTCGTTAGAATCACCCGCGCACCGCCGAGCCTCTGCAGCTCCTCGACGGTGTTGCTCGCGACGCTATCGATATATATCGAGGCGCCGAGCTTCGTCGCGAGCGTCGAGTTCTCGGAGCCGCGTCCAATGGCCGCGACTTTGTAACCAAGCTTTTGCGCGAACTGAATACCGAGGTGTCCGAGTCCGCCGATGCCCTGCACGGCGACGAGATCCGGCGGCAGCGCTCCGCTGCGGCGCAGCGCGTTGAAGGTTGTAATGCCCGCGCACATCAGCGGCGCCGCCTCCGCCGGATCGAGCGACTCCGGCATGTGCGCCAGGGCCTCGACCGGCGCGACCATATACTCTTGGTAACCGCCGTCGTAGCTGATGCCGCAGATCAGCATGTTTTCGCAGCTCATGAAATCGCCGCGGCGGCAAGCAAGGCAGGTCCCGTCGTGGCCGCCGTGCCAGCCGACGCCGACGCGCTCGCCCTTCTTCCAAGCGGTTACACCTGCGCCCAGCTCGTCGATCGTGCCTGCAATCTCGTGGCCGGGAACGCGCGGGTACGCAAGCGGCATGACGCCTTCTTTGGTGATCACGTCGCTATGGCAGACGCCGCACGCGAGCACGCGGATTCTCACCTGCCCGGGACCAGGCTGCGGCATCTCGCGGTCGACGATTTCAAATTCGCCTCCGGGCCTGGAAACCTGGACCGCTTTCATTTTGATTAGACCCCCTTCGAGTCGTTAGCTGACGCAGGCAGTGATTGCCTGAATCACGGCTTTGGTTTCGTTGGGGTCTCGCACTTGGATCGTATCGGCGCCGGCCTCCACGGCGGGATAGTCGTTTCCACCGGGAAAGACCGCGTCGCCGATAAAGAGCATCTCGGAGATCGGGATGCCGAGCACGTCGCGCAGCTTGCGAATTCCGTAGGCTTTGTCGATGCCTGGGCGCGTCACGTCGATCGAGGTCGTGCCGCCGAGCCGAACCGAGAACTCGGGGATCGTCGTATCGAGAATCGCCTTGATCGCTTTGCGCTTGGCGAAATCCGGATCCCATTTTTCCTTTGCATCGAGCGGCGCTTGCTGCCCGAGCGCCGAGTAGGTTATCTGAGTTCCGCGATCCTCGATGCGTTCGCCCCAGGTCTGCTCGGGCTGAAAGCCCGTCGCCTTGACGGCGCTCTCGAGGGCGTCCTCGATCTTCTTCTTTTGGTCGTCGGCGAGATCGTCGGAGTAGAGCTTGCTCCACTGCCCGTCGTACCGAAAGAACTTCGTGCCCGAGGTCGGCTGGAGCGACAGATTCGCGAGATCGCTGCCGGGCGGGAGACGATCGATCACCTGTTTTTGGAACTGCGGAAAGTCGCCGCCGGAGATAATCGCTACCTGAATTACCGAGAGCAGGCGCTCGAGCAGCGCCGCCATTTCATCATCCAGGGCCGATTTGCTCAGCGCGAGGGTGCCATCCAAGTCGAAGACGATAAGACGTTTCATACGCCGCGCCAGTTCGAGGAACCCAGCGCCGACTCTTACGTAGCAGTTGCGCCGACGCGAAGTCCGAAGTCGTCGAATCGATCCTCGCTCGCGTGCCAGGCGCGGTCCCAAGCAAACCGCCCGAGACGCCGGACGCCTGCTAGGCATTTGCGGTCGCGGCGCAAAGAATCCCGGATGATGCGTCCTCAAATTTATCGTTTCGCCCTGCCGGCGTACGCAGCCGCGGCGCTCGCCGCCGGCTGCGCGAACCAACAATCCGTCGGCACGCCAAGCGTAGGCTCAGCGAACGCAGCGACGGCGCGGAGCGCGCACGGATCGTGGATGAAGCCGTCCGCGAAAGGTCAGGCGCTCGTGTACGTCTCCTCGGTACTGACCAACGATGTCTACGTCTATTCCTATTCCACGCAGCAGCTGGTGGGCACGCTGACCGGATTCTCTACCCCCTACGGCCTCTGTTCCGATAAGAAAGGCCACGTCTGGGTCGTCAACGACGGCGCTTCGCAGCTCGTCGAGTACGCACACGGCGGCACGAGTCCGCTTGCAACGCTGAGCGATAGCGCAGAGTATCCGGAAGGGTGCGCCGTCGATCCGAAGACCGGCAATCTCGCGGTGACGAACTTCTATAGCCAGAGCGGCGGCGGCAGCGTCGCGATCTACGCCGGCGGCAAAGGCACGGCAACGCTCTACACGGATCCGTCGATCGCCCAGTATCGCTTCTGCGGGTACGACGACAAGGGCAACCTCTTCGTCGACGGCGCCACGGGGAGCTCGGCGTTCGCGTTCGCCGAACTGCCCAAGGGCAGCGGCACCTTCACCGATATTACGCTCAATCGAAGCGTCGAGTGGCCAGGCGGCGTTCAGTGGGACGGCAAGTACGTCGCGGTGGGAGATACCGACGCGGCCGTAATCTATCGCACCCAGCCGAGCGGCTCGGTCAAGGCGACGACCGATCTGGTCGGCTCCAACTACGTCAACCAGTTCTGGATCACCGGCCCGGCGCGCAAGAAACATCACAAGGACACGGTGCTCGCCGCAAGCCAAGACGGCGGCGTGCTCGGCTACTACAACTATCCGGCGGGCGGCGGAGCAACGCTCACGATCCAGGTCAGCGAGCCATTCGGCGTAACACTCAGCAAGTGATCGGGCTCGTCGGCGGCGGCTAACTCTTCGGCAACGCGACCCATCGGTTGTTAGCGCGTATCTGCCAGCCTTGCGCGTTACCCGTGCGGCTGCGATAGGTCCCGTCGCCGCCGGCGCAGCCGCCCCCGGCCCCGATTGCCTGGGCGCAGAAGCTCACGACGATATACTTGCCGACGTACTTCATTTGCTGCGAGATGCAGGCCGTGGCCCACTTCGGGTAGCTCGACATCCCCCAATCCGAGGCCAAGACGACGTCCCAACCGACGATGTCGGCATGCGCCGTGTGCGCCTTGTAGAGGATGCAGTCGTTCAATCCGAAGATCATCGGGTCGCGATGTGTCGCGACGCGCAGGACGCGGCTGCCAAAGCGGGCTTGGTCCGCCTGCGACAACTGATAAGGGACGTGCGGCGTGCACGCCGCAACGACCAGCAAGAGAACCGCTGCCGGCGCCTTCACGCGGTTGCGAGTTCGGCGGAACCGCCCTAACCCTTCCCCCGGTAGTTGCTGCGAAGGCCGGGGTAGAAGCCTCTCCTATGGGGCGAACGGCTTGACGTGACCGCAATCATCGTCGTCTTCCTTGCGATCATCGTGCTGGTCACGATCGCAAACCGCATCAACGTCGCCTATCCGATCGTGCTGGTGCTCGGCGGAATGGCGATCGGTTTTATCCCCGGCGTACCGATCCTTCCGCTGCCGCCGGACCTCGTGCTCGTCGTTTTCCTACCGCCGCTTCTCTATTGGGAAAGTGTGACGGCCCCGACCAGCGAGTTCCGCGCCGGGGCGCTGTGGATCTTCCAGATGGCCTTCGGCCTGGTCATCCTCACTACCATCGTCGTGGCGGTCGTCGCCCATGCAATCGTCCCCGGCATGCCGTGGGGCGTCGCATTCGTCCTGGGCGCGATCGTCGCTTCGACCGACGAGGTCGCCTTCGCGGCGATCGCCGGCGAGCTCAACGTCCCACGGCACATCATCGGAACGATCGAAGGCGAAAGCCTCGTCAACGACGCGACGTCGCTCATCCTGTACGGGGTCGGCATCGCCGCCGTGGTCGGAGCGTCGTTCTCGTTTTGGCACGCCGCCGGCGGGCTTGCAGAAGAGATCGTCTTATCGGTGTTGATCGGTCTGGCAGCGGCGGGGCTCGCGTACCTTGCCTGGCGCGCGCTCAAAGACGAGACGCTGCAGGCGACGATCTCCGTCGTCGTGCCGTTCATCTCGTACTTGCCCGCGTACTATCTCGGCGAGTCGGGCGTGCTCGCGACCGTCACCACGGGCCTGGTCGTCAGCCGCTTCTCGCCGACCGTGCTGCAGCCCCGCGCGCGCGAGATGCTCACCGGATTCTGGGTAACGGTCGTCTTTCTACTCAACGCCTTTATCTTTACCGAGGTCGGCATTCAGTTCCGCTCGATCATCGCCGGGCTGGGCCACTACTCGCCGGTTCAACTGATCGTTTGGGGCATCGCCATCGCACTAGTCTGCATCGTCGTCCGGCTGGCGTGGACGTTCGCCCAAGGGCTATTGCCAGTTACCAACGAGCCCGAACACGTCGAAGGCAAAGCCGACTGGTCGCACGTCGGTTTGCTCGCATGGACGGGCATGCGCGGCGGCGTCTCGCTCGCCGCAGCATTGGCCATTCCGCTCGAGACGGCTGCGGGTCCATTTCCGTTTCGCGATCTGCTGATCTTCATCACGTTCGTCGTTTTGCTGGCGACGCTGATCGGCCAGGGCGGCACGCTGCCGTGGATCATACGCTGGTTGAAGATCAGAGACGACGGGACGGCGCTGCGAGAGGAACGTTTGGCGATTGTCGTCACGGCACGCGCGGGCCTGCACTGCATCGATCGGCTCGCTCAAGAAGGGACCTATCCAGCCGACATTCTCGGGATTCATCGCTTTCGGCTTGAGGCGCGTTTGGGGGAGTTTACATCGCCCATGGCCGGCAAAGAAGCGACGAAAAATACCGCGCTATTTCGCGAGTCGTACAACTTGATTATCGAAGCCGAACGAACGAGATTGATCGAGCTGCGCCGCCTTGGAAAGATCGACAATACCGTGCTGCGGGAAGTGCAGCGCCTGCTCGATTTAGAGACCCTCGAAGTCGAGATGCTCGGCTCAACCGGGCACTCCGAAATCGACGAGTGAGTGTGAGTCGTCCCGCGCTTACTGCTGCTGCGCCGCGGGCGGCGCCGCGGTGAGGGTAAGATCGTATCGTTGCGTTTGGTCGGCGTAAACCGAGTAGCCGGCGAGCGTCTTGGTGACGTACCCCGTCTTTTCGAGCGTGAACGTGTAGTCGTCGGGCTGCAGCGAAAAGGCGATGTAGTGGCCGTGCGCGTCGGTCGTCACGGTGACCGCATCCGACGGCGAGGTAATCTTTACCTTAACGTCCGAAATCGGCGCGCCGGTCTTCGAGTCGGTAACGATTCCCGCGATGCCGCCGCTCGTTCCGGCGAGTGCCCACGTGGACTGGCTCGCGAACGCAACGAGCAAAGCAACGGCAGCAAAGGAAAGCCGAAGAAAAACTGTCCGTATCAAAATATCTCAATCCTGTTCCGCAAAGCGATGAGCAAGGTACAACCGGCATTACACGCCGCGACTGCGCGGGGTTGCGAACGCGCCAATAACGCGGCCGATCGCTCTGAGTACGGAGCAACCGTGCAGAGGCCCCGGCGCGCGCGTCGTTACGAAGGAGTCAGTTCGCCCCGCAGGGCGATCTCGGCGATCAACGCCGCGCGGTTGTTGACTTGGTATGCACGGAACACCGCCTTGAGATGGTTGCGGATTGTATGCGGACTCAAGCCGAGGAACTGCGCGATCTCTTGAGTCGACATCTTACGGCAGAGCAAGTCGAGGACTTTACGCTGCATCGGCGGCAACTTCACGACCGGCATCTCGGGCTTTTTTTGCTCGGCAATGCTGCGTGCGAGCCACGAGCGGGGGTACGGCTCGAGCTTATCCTCGGCAAGGTGTCCCCAGCGCTCTTTCTTCGTCGCTTCCAGCAGCCGCAGCGCCGTTCGGCCGGCGCGCCAGTCGTAGCCGATGCGATCGAAGACGACCCAGGCCTTGCGCAACGCCTCTTCGGCGCCCGCTTCCCCGCTCTTCAACTTGACCACACCTTCGCAGTAGTTAGCGAAGGCCTCGCAGCGTTGATCGAAGGCGAAGAGGTGCACGGCCGAGCGAATACGGTCGAGGTTCTTGTAACGGGCCAAGTAGAAGTGCGCCTTCTCTGTGTTGTATTCGGCCATCGCTTCGGCGAGCAGGAGCAGGCCGACGCGCTCGTCACCGGCCAGCTCGTTCCAATCTATGCGGTCGGCGATCGCCTCGGCCTTAGCGACTTCGTTGGCAGCCCAGTTGTGTTCGCCGACAATCCGTGCGAAGTACGAGCGATCGACCAAGACCATTGCCTCGAACGCCAGGCTCGCTTCGGTGCGCTCGGCGGCGCGAAGATAACGAAAACACCCAAGCAGATCGCCGCGCAGCGCGCAGGACCAGCCGACCGCTTTGAGTGCGTGGAAGTGCTGATCGACGAAATCCGGGGGCCACTCGATATTCTGATCGACTTCGGATCGCGCCAAGTCGACGGCTTCGGGAAAGACGAGCTCGCGACCCAGCAGCGCGAGATTCTGAACGGCGTGAAACCACTCTTCGAGGTGGTCTTCGCGATGCTTGCCGATGAGCTTGATCGCGCGCATCAAGCTCTCGACCTCTTCGCGATAGCGTTCTTCGTGGCTCAAGATAAACGATTCGAGCAGCTCGTGGCGGATCCGCGCGGCAGGCGCTTTGTCGACCGCCATTTCGGTGGCCCAGCGGCGCGCGTCGTCGAGCCGCTTTTCGAGCATGTAACGGCGCGCGAGCTGATAGGCCAGGGCCGCTCGATCGGCCGGTGCGCTGACGAGACGCTTGGCCATCTCGAAGTGATGATCGGCCCGTTCGAAGTCGCGCATTCGAGCGTATCCGGTCGCCAGCTGCAGCGCCCAGTCCGCACGCTCGCGCCGCGCGTTTGCGCGCGGCGGCCGGCGGATGAGAAATGCGACCGCGCGATTCTCGTCGCGCTTGAGCAAGACTCGCGCGGCGAGAAGCTGCGCATCGTAGGGCGGAGTCGCGCCGGCGTCGATCGCCGCGTCGTACACGTCGCCCGCGGCAAGGAACTGAGCCCGCTTGAAGAGGGTGCGCATCTCCGCAAACCAGCGCTCTGGGGCTAGCTGCTTTCTGGCCATGGCCAAATAGATTAGTCCGATGACGGCCCCGGCCCCGCCGTCGGACGAATCTATGGCCGGACTTTAGCCGCCCCCGCCCTGGCCCGGCATCGAGCCTCCGCCATCGGTCGGCATCGAGCCGCCTCCGTCATCGGGGCTCGAAGCCTGAACGTATCCGGCGGAATGCAGAGAGCCGCCGCCGCCGTCGTAGCCGCCGAAAAAGCCCATGAGTGCGAACGCCAGGGCGTGGAAGAACACAAGCACCGCAAAGTCATCCTTTCCGCCGCGTGTGCGGCGAATGCGGAATAGCAGTTAGCCTAGTTAGCTAGCTAATTGAAATTATCGGACGCCAGGTGGGCTAGGCACACAGTCGAGCAAGAAATTAGGGCGTAAGCCCTAGGAAGTCCGGTTGCCGCTAGAACGCTTTGCTCGCAAAGCCTTGCATCAGCATGAAGCGCAGCGTCGTCGGCCCGTACGGTATGATCGGACGCAGGCCAATGTCGCTGTTCGCCAGCGGCGCCGCTATGCCGGCCCCATAGAGCAGATACGGCCGCGAGTTCGCATCGAAGAGATTGTCGGCCGAGATTTGGATCGCCGTCCCGCTCGCTCCGAGCGGCTGCCGGTAGGTCGCCGTACCGGTGATGAAGGCCGGAACGTCGTAGGTGTTATTCGAGCCGTAGTACGTCAGGCCGAGCTCGAGATACTGGCCGTATTGCCCGCGGCGATGCACCGCGGCGTACATTTGCGAATACGCCTCGCTCTTGTTCGAGATGCCGTTGAACCCGGTCGAGGTCCCGAAGTAATTGATCCCGGAGACGACACCGAGGTTCTGCGTGTACGGACCCGCAGGGCCATAGTAGAAGCCCGGCGGCACGTTGTATGCGTAGGCTCGCTGCAGCGCGCCCGCGAGCGTAAAGCCGTAGCCGCGCGGCGGGTCGTCGTTGTAGGTCGCTTCAAAGCCGGTGTAGCGGCTCTGCGCGAGGTTTTCGTTCGTATTGATGAAGACCGGGACGCCCTGATAGCTTTCACCGCTCGGGTAGACGACGCCGACGAACTGATTGCGGATGTTCGTCAGGTACAGGTCGCTCGAAAGAATGCCGTAGGGTGCGAGCCGGGCGTCGCCGCCGATGTCGTAGCCGAACGAGGTCTCGGGCAAGAGGCCGCCGGCGTTCTTCGTAATCGTTACCGAACTCGCCCCCGGCGTGTAGACCTGTGCCGGAGTCTGGTTGTAGACGCTGATCAGCGCGGGATAGGGCGGCGCGATCGCCGAGCCGGTCGAGAGCCGCAGGTTCACGTCGCGCGAGGCGCGATACGAGAGGCCGATCCGCGGATCGTCATGCGTCGTGAAGCTGCTGCCAAAGATTGCGTCGTTGGTAGGTGTCGTGCCCACCGCGTAGTTGCTGTTGAACGTGCTGTAGTAGTTCGCCAGCGTCAGCTGGGTCTTGGCGCCGAAGTTGAGGATGCCGCGCAGCAGGTAGGTGGTAAAAACTTGGCTCGTGCCGCCGGGGACCGAGATCGAGAGGTTGCCGCCGGCGTTCGTGGAGCTGCCGGTAACGCGGTAGACATTCGTGAGCGCGGTATTCGAGTCGACCGAGAACGAAAGCTGATCAGTGCCCAGTGGATGGTCCCACTCGAACGAAGTGCCGTGCAGGTCGTCGTGCTCGACGGAGTTCGTATACGGGGTCGGGATCGTCACGTTGGCTGTTGTGCCATTGAAGACCATCGGCGCAGCGCTCGTGCCCAACACCGCGGTGCCGTAGAGCGTCAGCGGCGTGCTGTAGTTCGAGGAGGGACTCGTCAGGTTCGAGGCCGTGATCCTCCCGAGGATCGCGCTGTAGTAGCGCGCGAGGAGCGTGTCGTTGCCGAGCGTCGTGCGGAGATCGGCCTCGAACATCGGCTCGTTGTCGAGCAGCTGCGTGTCGGGCAGCGTCGTCGTGTTATTCAGCAGCACGCTCTGGCCCGCGGCGAACGGCAGATTTCGCCCGACGTAGCCGGCGGCCGGCGCAAACGTCGAATAGAGCTGCGTGAACGCCGAGGCGGCTCCGTCGTAGCTGCCCTGGATTCCGATAAACCCCGCCGAGAACGAGGTCGCGCTCGAAAAATTATATTGAAGTTTGGCCAGCTCTCCGTGGACGAGGTAGTTCGAAGTGACGTTTTGACAGCAGGCCACCAGCGATGTGTAGGCGTTGGCCGGATTGCCGATCGCGAACTTAATCGGGTAGACGCCATGATAGCCGTTGATCGGGGTGCCGCTGGTCGTCGGCGCCGTTTTTTCGATGACGCCGTAACCCCCGATGCTCGTCCCGACGGGTAGAAAGATCGTGCTCGGATAGCTCTGCAGCGGGCCCTGCGTACCATAGCTCACGTACCCGAAGAGATAGCCGAGACGTCCGTTGGCGACCGTGTCGGAGATGCGGAAGCTCGCATACTGCCCCGAGGTGGTGTCGACGCCGAACATCGAGCTCTCGGTGAAGTTCGGCGTCGGTTGTCCGGTTCGAAAGTTGAGCGTTCCGCCGATGCCGTAGTCGATCTCGGGTGCGTAGGCCGTCGGCCCTTTGACGACCTCGATGTCGTCAAAGAGCATCGAATTCACGAGCATCGTCGGATAATCGCCGTGCGATCCGTTGATCAGCGGATGGCCGTCGATGAGCGTGGCCTTCTCGTAATCGAGCGCACCGCGAAGATTCGGCGAGGTAATCGAGCCGGGGGCGGCAGGGTTGGCGCTCGCGGGGCGAGCCGAAATGATGCCCGGCACCTGATCGAGCACGTGACCGATCTGCAGCTGGCCCTGCTCGCCGAACATCGCGTTGGAGAGATAGGTCACCGATGACGAGCTCGTGTTCAAAGCGCCCCGCTGCGCGGCTGAGACCGACGCGATCTGCTGCAGCGTCGAAAGCGACGCGGTCTCCATCGAGACGTCGATCTCGGCGCCGCTCGAGCCGACCGCAATGTCGGTGATCGTGCGCGGAACGTATCCGGCTTTTTCCACCGTGATCGAATAGATGCCCGTCGAGAGACCAGCAATCTGAAAATTGCCGCTCGAGTCCGTTTTCATCCGAAGCTTGGCAGAAGGCGCTACGGTAACGTTTGCGCCGGCCAGCGGCGCGCCGCTGCGGCTGGTCACGCGGCCGCTCAACGTGCCGGCGGTCTGCGCATCGCCGATGGCGTGAGTCAACATATAGAAAAGGGTGAAGCCGATCAAAAGCCGGAGTGTACGCAGCATGCCCAGACGTTCTGCGCGCCGGGTTACGAAATTCCTGGCGGCGCTCGTCGTGATTTTCTCCCTCTTCTCTCCCTTTTTCGCGCGAGCGCAGAGCCTCGAACTGAGCGGCAGCGTACGCAACAATGCGGGGCGGCCGGTCGCATCGGCTGTAGTCACCCTCTCCGATGGTGCAAAGCGCCTGGCTGCTCGAAGCGACGCTCGCGGAAGATTCCACTTTACGATTTCTGCTCCGGGGACGTATACGCTGGGCGTTGCCGCGAGCGGCTTTCTCCGCTATAAGCGCTTGATAAATGTAGCGGGTTCACTCGACGTTGCGGTGACGCTTGAGCCCAGCACGCTGCCGGTCATCGGCTCGGTGATGGGCGTGGCGCGCACGCCGTTTAACTCGACGCCGCTCGCGCAGCGCGTTTTTCCGCGCGAGGCCTATCGCGATCAAGGGCAGCCGTCGGTTACCAGCGTTCTCGATCAAACGCCGGGAGCGCTGGTCGCACGCTCGACGGCGGCAAACGATGCGGCGCCAATCGCGCCGGCGGCTCCGCTCGTTCGTGGAGGTCTTCCGTTCGAAACGCCGGTCTCGCTGGACGGATCGCTCGTTTCACTTCCCTCGAGCGGCAGCTTCGATCTCGCGCTCGTGCCCACGTATGTTTTGCAAGAGGTCGAGGTGCTGCAGGGTCCGGGCGATCCTGGCGGCGCGGGCGGCGGCGTCGGCGGTGCATTGAACTTGCGGACCGCCGAGCCGACGCTGCCGGTTCGCGCGATGCTCGAAGTCGAAGGCGATTCGCGCGGCGGACAGTTTTCGGATCTTGCGTACGACGGAACGCTTCCCGGCGGCAAGTTTGCGTTCGCGACGATGGCTTCGATCGACGGCTCTCCCGGCTCGCTGAGCGGCACGAGTTACGGAGTGCCCAGCGACGCGCTGCGTAAAGCGCTCTTGCTGAAGTTGCGAATGACGCCCGATCCTTTCCTCACCGTCACGGCCAGCGTTCTGGGCGTCAACCTGCAGCGCGCGCTCGGCGGCGTCGATGCGGTTCTCTTGCCCAGCGGCAGCGTCGGCGGATTGCTGCCGTCGCTGGATTCGACGCAGTTTGAAACCCTTCGCTTCGGGCAGATCCAAGCGCGGCTCGATCACGGTACCGACGGCTTCGATGCAACGCTCTACGGCCTCGATCTTGCGAACAGCACGCAGTCGGGCGCTTCGGGCATCACGTCGGCGGCGCAAGACAAAGAACGAGGCGCCGCGTTCGTCTGGCGGCACCAGGCCGCCCGCAACCTCTTCTCGCTCTCGTTGTCGGATAGCCGCGGAACCGCGGCGAGCAACGACGTCTACGCGATTCCAATCGCCTCGGGATCCGATCTCAACCTCTTGACGTTGCGCGGAACCGCGACGCTCCACCCGACCGATGCCGATCAAGTCGACCTCTCGGCCGAGGGCGGCAGCCTCGCGCAGCACGCCGCTCCGAACGGAGCCTCGTTCAACTCCTACACGTGGGCGCCGACTGCGGTGCGCGCCGGCTACTCACACTCGCTGGGCCGCGAACTTTCGCTTCGCGCCGCCGTCGGAGCGAGCGGTGTAACGCCGCCGCTGATGGCGCTCTCCGGCGGACCGGCGGTGCTGCAGCAGTACGTCGGATTCCCAACGCGGGTCGTGGGATTCACCTCCGATGTCGACCGCATGGAGCGCGCAAACGGCGAAGACGTCGGCGCTGAGTGGCGGCTGCACGGCGAGACGACGACCTTTTCCGCCGACTGGTATCGCAGCAACACCTACAACGCGTACGTTCTCGAAAGCGAGCCTGCGAGCCAGCGAGCGATGCTCGAACGCTGGTTCAACGGACCGCCGATGATCGACGAAGGCGTGCAGTTTTCTCTCGTCCAGTTCAAGCCGGTCGGCATGGGATTCATCGCCCAGATGGCGTTTCCGCGGACGTACGTTTCCGGCCCGCTGCCGCCGGGCTTCTACGCAAACGGCAACCTCGCCGTGATTCCAGGGCAGAACATCTCGGGCGGCGCGTTCTTTACCGCCGGTGCGAACGATATCGCGCCCATCCGCGTACCGTACGCCGTCGGCTACGGCGAGATCAGCTACAAGTGGCCGCGCGGTTCGCGTTTGTCGCTCGGTGCGTTGTACGAGGGCGCGAATAACCCGTACGCCGCGCCCTCCTTTGTCACGTTCAACTCCAATCTCGAGCTCTCATTAGGGCCCAAAGCGAAGTTTCAACTCTCGGTCGAGAACCTAACCAACGAGCTCGATAACCGCTTGCCGTTTGCTTTCCAAGGCATCGGCATTCCGCTTGCCGTCGGCGGCGCCGGCTTGACGAACGCCAACGCACTGCAGCCGCGAACCTTCCGCTTCATGCTTCGCCAATCGTTTGGCGGCGGAGCGATCTACGAGCACTAGGCCCAAGCCTTCGGGAGGGGACTCTTTTGGCCATCGATATTCAACGAGTTGCAAGTGAATGCGACTACGCGCGGCTGCACGACCTTTTCGCGGCTTATGAGGAGGATCTGATCCCCGAGCTGCGCCACGGCGACGTGCCGCCCGTCGACGAGCTGCAACGGATGTTCAGCGGCGAGAACGCGGCGTTTCTGGCCGACGGCGAGCAGCGGGCAGCGGGCTGTATTGCGGTGATGCGCTTCGATCGGCGGACGGCCGTGATCCGCCACCTGTTCGTCGATCCGGGTGCGCGCGGCGCCGGCGCGGCGCGGGCGCTCGTCACTTCCGCCGTCGAGTTTGCCAGAGATGCGGGATGCAAGCGCGTCGTCCTCGATACGGCCAAAGAGCACCTGCCCGTTGCGTACCGGCTCTATCTTTCTTTGGGTTTCCACGAGTCGGCACCATACACGACGGTGAACTATCGCTGCCCGACATTCATGGAGCTTACGCTCGCGGAGGACCTCGTGATGAAGGTAACGGTTGAGATCAAAGTAGACGGCTCGATGCTGCCGTTCGAGCTGGACTTCGAGGCGCACCGCTGGAGCGCGCCGCAGGATTTCCCAGAAGGCTCCTTTCCGTTAGCGGCCGAGGTCGACGGCAAACGCTGCGAGCTCTATTCCGACCGGTCGTTCGCCGAAGTCGAGCGCTAGGGCTCCTAGAGCCGGTGGAAGCTAGACGTGAAAGGCGAGTAGGGGAAGGCCGGAAGCGTGAGCACCCAGGCGAGCAGGATATTGTGCACCGTCGCAGCCTGCAGGCCCGAGCGATTCGCGGCAGCTATGCGATGCCGAGCACCGCGCGCGCGTGGGATCCGCCGTCGAAGCGTTCGGTCACGTTGAAGTCTTCGCTGAGCGCCCAGACGATATAGAGTCCGCGACCGCGCTCGCTGAGAAGATCCGAGGGCAGCTTCGGGGCAAAGGTAAAGCCCGGCCCGCGGTCGAGCACGTGCAAGACCGGCGGCCCTTCGTTCCAGTCGAAGATGATCTCGATCGGACCCGGTGCGTAGCGCACGACGTTGCCCAGCAGCTCGCCGAAGACGAGCTCGGCCGCATTGAGGCTGTCGCCGCGCACCCCGTTGCTTCGCAGCGCGTCGACGAATGAGTAGCGCGCACGATGCGCGATCGAGACGTCGTGGGCATCGAACGCCCACTTGAGCGTGTGCAGCCTGCCGTCGTCAGCGACGGCCTCCTCGACCGTGTCTCCAAGCTGCATCGTGAGCACGACGACGTCGTCGCTGCTCTCGCCCTTGAGCACCGCGCGGTAGAGGGCGTTGGCCGGATTCGACTCCTTGACGACGTCCGCACGCTCGAGCGCGGCGACGAGCCGATCGTGCCCGCGAATGATGTTGCGGTCCGCTTCGATGAGCCCGTCGCTATAGAATACGACCATGCTTCGCTGCGGAAGCTCCGCAACGCCGACGGTTTCGCCGCGCACGCGCAGCCCGAGCGGAAGCCCGCTCGTGCCGAGCTCCGAGACCGCGCCCTTCTCGTCGCGCAGCAGCGGCGGTGGATGGCCGGCGGATGCATGGGCCAGCGCGCGCGTAACCGGGTCGAAGACCCCGACGAACGCGGTGACGAACGTATTGGGATACTCGGTTTTGAGCGTGCGATCCGCCGCATCGAGCATCGCAATCGGATCGGCATAGACCTGCGCCACGCCGCGGATGACTTGCCGCATCGAAGCCATGATCACCGCCGCGGAGAGACCGCTACCCGCGACGTCACCGATCGAGAGGACGATGCGCCCGTCGGCCAGCCGCAACGCGTCGTACCAATCGCCGCCGAGCTGCTCGCGATCGCTGGCCGGAACGTAGATGCCGTCGAACGCGACTCCCGGAACTTGGGGCAGCGAGATCGGCAGCGCGGCCCGCTGAAACTCCGCGGCGATCTCGCGTTCCCGCTCGTAGAGCCGAGCGTTTTCGATTGCCACCGCCGCGCGTTTCGTCAGCTCTTCGAAGAGCGGCAGGTCTTCGTCGCCGTAGCGGCGCGGCGTCTCGGCCCAAAACGCGACGAGCGAACCGATCGTGCGGCCGTGCGTGCGCAGCGGTACCGTCATCGCGGATCGCGGCGCCAGTTCGCGGAGGACGGGCAGCAGATTGGGAGCCGCAGATCGTTCGACGAGCTCCTCGCTGACTTCGCGCACGATATTCGCCCGCGTTGTTTGGAGGACCGCGACGATATCGGGTTCGACGCTCGGATTGTGGTTGTAACGGCCGAGAAGACGCTTGACGAGGCGCATCTTCTTCGAATCGGCGTGAATGACGGCGAAAGTGTTGAGCCGGCCGGTCTCGTCGAAGAGATCGATCGCGGCCCAGTCGCCGAACTCCGGTACGATGATCGCCAGGAGCCGGTTGAGCGTCGTCTGCAGATCGAGCGATTCGGCGAGCACCTCGCCGGCCTTCGCGAGGAACGCAAAGCGCTGACCCTGTCGCTTGTAATCGTCGATATCGGTGCAGATCCCGAGCCAACCCTTCGCTTTCGACGCAGCTTCCAGCGGCGAAACTTGCACGGCAAACCAGCGATTCTCGCCGTCGGCGCGGCGCAGCCGGAGTTCGAGCGCAAAGCGCGCGAGGCTCTTTACCCCGTCCCGAACCGCCTGGCGCGTTCGCCGAAAATCCTCTCGATAGACGGCCGCCGCCCACTGCTCATCGAAGCTCTTTGCCTCGGCGACGGGTGAGTTGGGTTGCCCGGTATACTGATACCACTCGCGATTGAACCACGCGATACGGCCGGCCGGTGTTGCGGTCCATGCGATTTGCGGGATGTCGTCAATAGCAGGAGTTGGGAGGGGCATAAGCAGCTATCGACCCTTTTTCGTTACGGGAGCGACTTTCATTCTTTGGAAGGCTCTGCCGGGTAGGGCCGACAATGGCACGTTGGTCATGGAAGGCCCGCCGAGCTCGTGGAAAATTGTGATGCTGCTCGCCGACAGCGCGCAGGCAGTAAACGGTAAGCTCTATCTCCTCGGCGGCGGCTGGTCGATGACCGGGCCCGCGCCGACGCCGTCGGCGATCGCCATCAAGTTCGAGGTGCCGTGGGAAGTCGCCAATCGCAAGCACCAGGTGCGAATCGAGCTGCTCGACTCGGATGGCAACCAAGTTCTCGTCGCCGGGCCGCAAGGGCCGCAGCCAATGCTGATTGCGGCTGATCTCGAAGTCGGACGTCCCCCGGGCCTGACGCCGGGCGCACCGCTCGATTCCCCGCTGGCGATCAATATCGGACCGCTTCCGCTCGCCCCCGGACGCTACGAATGGCGCTGCACGATCGTTGAGGCGAACGTGAGTCAATCGTGTGCATTTACGTTCCGCGAAACCCCCTTGACGGTGCGCGTCCCTCCGGCGGAGTAGGCGATGACGAAGCAAAGCGTTGCGAAGCTCTCGGAGATCGCCCCCGGTACCACCAAGCGCGTCGAGGTAGACTCCTGCGGGGTGCTGCTTTGTAACGTCGCCGGCTCGATCTACGCGATCGAGGACGTCTGCACGCACGACGGCGGCCCGCTCGATCAGGGAACGCTCGAAGGCGAGTGCGTCGTCTGCCCCCGGCACGGCGCGACGTTCGACGTAAAAACCGGCGACGCGCTCACGCTGCCGGCCGTCGTGCCGGTCATGACCTTTCCCGTCGAAGTCGCGGGCGACGACATCTTCGTCACTCTGGACTAATGCTATTCGGCTCCAGGCGCGAGGGGCGGGAAGGCGCGATCACCACGGTGCGCGACCTCGTAGAGATCGTCGCGATCCTCGCTGCCGGCGCCTGGGCCTTCTACGTTTTTGCCTACGAGAACCGAATCAAACCGTCGTGGGCGAGCCCGCAGGTAAACTTCTCTGCATCACTGCAGCGCCTTGGTGAGCGCGACGGATTGATCGCGCTGCGGCTGCATCAGCGGCTGCACAACTTCGGTACGGTTCCGGCCCATTTTCTCGGGGTCGCGATCAACGTCTACGGGGAGCGCGTCAGCTCCGCGAGCGCCCGGCGAGCGCCGCCCGCGCCGACCACGACCTACACCTACAAAGCGTTCTTCCAAGCGACTCGCGAAGATCCGATCTACAGTTTGGCCTACGTTACGAGCCTAGGCGATCCGCAAAGCACCCAGGTCACGAACCTCGACCCGGGCGACACGCTCGAGAACGATTACGCGCTATACGTTCCTCGCGGACGTTACGATTTGCTGACCGTCGAGGTCAGCGGCGCCTTTACGAAGAGCGAAGGTACGGTCATTCCGACGCACATCGAAAGATCACCACAAGGCGCCGCCAAGATCGTTACGTCGGACATTACCAAAGCGACCGTGGCCGACACGAATCCGGTCACCTCGCTGAGCCTTTAACGAATTTACCGAAGAAGCCGCTAGTCCTCGACGGCTGCCCGCAGTCGGCTCAGGGCGTCGTCCCACTGCTGCGAGATCCGCGCCAGGTCGCGGCGCACCTCGGCGAGCCGTTTAGGCTCCAGGCGCCAGATGTGCTCTCGACTGCGCCGTTCGCTGCGCACCAAGCCGGCATCGCGCAGCGCGTACAGATGCTTGGTGACCGCCTGGCGCGAGATAGCTTCTCCTTCGGCAAGCCGCGTTATCGAAAGCGGGCCGCCCTTGCAGAGCTTGCGGACGATCCTCAGCCGCGACTCGTCGCCGAGCGCCGCAAGCGCGGGCGCCAGCCTCACGTTTGCGGCAGCGCGAGGTACTTCTCAACCACCTTCACCATGGCGTCCCAGCCCTCTTCGTTGGCTTCGAACGCGTCCGCGCGGCGCACGAGCGGCATCGAATCGAACCCCGTTTCGACAACGGTGAGCAGCGTGCCGTCCTCGGCCGGTTCGAGGGTGAAGGTTACGAGCGTCATCGGCTCGCTCGAATAATCGACCGACGGATCGATCGCAAAGGGGTGCCAGCGAAAGGCGAACAGGTTCATCGGCTCGATGCGCTCGACGAAAAACGTCATCGGCATGCCCGCGTACTTCTCTTGCGTCTTCGCAATACCGGGATCGGCCATCGTCGGCTTGATTCTGCCTTTCATCTGCGCGCCGGGGACGAAGTCGCCTTCGAGTTCGACGCCGAACCAGTTGCCGAACTCCGTCGCGTCGCTGATCGCGCGCCAAACTCGCTCCTGCGGCGCCCGCAGCAAGATGCGTTTTTCGATTCGATCGTTAGACGACCCCATGTGCAACCTCCTGGTTGCGTATAAAGCTAACACACCCGGCGCCGGGATACAACCCCGAGGCCGCAGGCAGTTCGGGCCGAAGCGAGCGGGCGCCGACGGGGACGCCCATTTTGGGAACATACGGATTGATGGGCGAACCAACACGAGACGGCCCGAAGGCGGCGTGCACCCGGCGGGGGTTCGTCGCCCAAGCCGCAAGCGCGAGCGTCGCGCTGCCATTGATTCTGCGGCCGCACGAGGCCGTTGGGAGCGAGGAAGGCACAAACGAGATGCTCACGGCACCCAACGCTACACAGACCACGATCGTCTTGAACGTCAATGGGGCGGAGCACCAAGTCACCGTCGAGCCGCGGGTGACGCTGCTCGATGCGTTACGCGATCGTCTCGGCCTAACCGGCACGAAGAAAGGCTGCGATCACGGGCAGTGCGGCGCTTGCACGGTGATGGTCAACGAACGCCGGATCGACTCGTGCCTGACGCTCGCGGTGATGCACGAAGGCGATCGGATCGTTACGATCGAGGGGATCGCCCCGGCGGGCACGCTTCATCCCGTGCAGGCCGCCTTCATCAAGCACGACGGTTTTCAATGCGGCTACTGCACGCCGGGACAGATCGTCTCGGCGGTCGCGCTGCTGGCCGAGGGAGTGGCGGCCGAACGCGGCGCCGTCCAAAAGGCGATGAGTGGAAATCTCTGTCGCTGCGGCTGCTATCCCCACATCGTCGACGCGGTCCTCGAGGTGCGGGGCCAGCGGTGAAGCCCTTCGCGTACGTCCGCGCGCAGAGTCCTGCGGCCGCCCTGAGCGCGATCGGGCACGAAAGCGGCGCGCGCTACATCGCGGGTGGAACCAACCTGCTCGATTTGATGAAGCTCGAGGTCGAGTCTCCCCCTCTTCTCGTGGACATCAATCCGCTTGCGCTTCGCGGGATCGAAGCACGCGCGGACTCGCTGTATATCGGCGCGCTGGCTCGCCTAACCGACGTTGCCGGCGACGCGCAGGTTCGCCGGAACTTTCCGCTGGTCGCCACCGCCTTGGAGGAGAGCGCGTCGCCGCAGCTGCGCAACATGGCGACGATCGGCGGAAACTTGATGCAGCGAACGCGCTGCGCGTACTTTCGCGACATCGCGACGCCGTGCAACAAGCGTCGCCCGGGAAGCGGATGCGGCGCGCTCGACGGCGAGAACCGCCGCCACGCGGTGCTCGGCACGAGCCCGCAGTGCATCGCGGTTTGCGCTTCGGACCTTGCCGTCGCGCTGGCGGCCCTGGACGCGACGATCCACATTAGCGGCACGAACGGGGATCGCGAGATCGCGCTACGCGATTTCTACTACCTTCCGGCCGACACGCCGCAGATCGAGACTGCGCTGGAACCGCACGAGCTGATCGCCGGCGTTTCGCTTCCGCTCCTTCCGTTCGCTTCGCGCTCGACGTACGTGAAGGTTCGCGACCGCGCACAATACGATTTCGCCCTGGCCTCGGCGGCGGTCGCGGTCGACCTGCGCGGAACGACGATCCGCGAAGCTCGGATTGCGCTCGGCGGAGTGGCCACGATCCCATGGCGCTGCGCGCAGGCCGAACGCGTTCTGGCCGGTGCGCCGGCAAACCGCGAGAGTTTCGAGCGGGCGGCGCAGGCCGCAATGTCGGGTGCGGGCGGACGAGGCGCGAACGACTATAAGATTCCGCTCGGCCGGCGCACGCTCATCCGCGCTCTCGAGATTGCGGTGGCACTGTGAGCCAGCCACTCATCGGTGCACCGCTCGATCGGGTCGAGGGGCCGCTAAAGGTTCGCGGCGAGGCTAAGTACACGATCGATATCTCTGTCGAAGATATGCTGCACGCGGTCGTCGTGCCCAGCACGGTCGCCAGCGGGCGCATCGTGGCGGTTGACGATGCGGCCGCGCGCAGTGCCTCCGGAGTCGTCGCCGTGATGACGCATCGCAACGCGCCGCGCGTCAATCAATCGCGAGAGACGCCCAACGACACGAACCTCTTCCTCTTGCAGGGCGATGTGATCGAGTTCGATCGTCAGCCCGTCGCGCTGGTGATCGCTACGAGCTTTGAAGCCGCGACCTACGGCGCTTCACTCGTACGGGTGCGCTATGAATCCCAGCCGCTCGAGATGGAGTTCGATTCAGCGCCGCGCTACGTTCCCGAAGATATTTTCGGCGAGCCCGCAAAGCATCAGCGCGGCGATCCGGCTCACGCGCTCGCGAACGCGCCGGTTGCGGTGCATCAAACCTACCGCACGCCGACCGAACATCACAATCCCCTCGAGACGCACAACACGGTCGCCCAGTGGCGCGACGGCGAGTTGACGCTGCACGATTCGAGCCAGTGGGCCTTCGGCGTGCGCCGCCGGATCGCGGCCGTCTTCGGGATCGATCAGGAGCGCGTTCGCGTCATCGTTCCCTACGTCGGGGGCGCGTTCGGCTGCAAGGGGACGACGTGGTCGCACGTGGCGCTCGCGGCGATGGCGGCCCAACTCGTCGGTCGGCCGGTAAAGCTCGTCGTCACGCGCGCGCAGATGTTCGGCTGGGTAGGCCACCGTCCGCAGACCGAGCAGCGGATCTCCGTGGGCAGCGATCGCGATGGGCGGCTCGCGGCGGTAACGCACGACGTGCTCTCGGAGACGAGCCTCCACGACGAGTTCGTCGAAGCCTGCGGGGTCTTCAGCCGCGATCTCTATGCGGTGCCGAACTACGCGATGTCCCACGCGCTGCCGCGCTTGAACATCAGCAAGCCGACGTATCAGCGCAGCCCCGGCGAGTCGACGGGCTCGTTCGCGCTCGAGTCGGCGCTCGACGAGCTGTCCTACGAGCTCGGCATCGATCCACTGGAGCTTCGTCTGCGAAACTACGCGCAGCACGATCCGAATTCGGGCAAGCCTTACTCCAGCAAGCATTTGCGGGAGTGTTACGTTGCGGCCGCGCAGCGCTTCGAGTGGAACCGCCGCAAGCCGCAGGTTCGCGCGATGCGGCGCGATGGAATGCTGGTCGGGCTCGGAATGGCAACGTGCTCGCGCTCGACGTTTCGCTCGGCAGCAAGCGTCCGCGTGCAGCAGCACGAGGACGGCCGCGTCGTTCTCGGCTGCGGAACGATCGAACAAGGCTGCGGGTCGCCGACGGTCTACGCGCAGCTGGCGGCGGAGATTCTCGAAATTCCCTACGAGCGCGTGCAGTTCGAGTTCGGCGATACGCGCCTGCCGGCCGCTCCGCTCGCGGCCGGTTCGCAGACTTCCGGCAGCGTCGGCTCGGCGATCGTCGTCGCGGCCACTCAACTGGGCGAGCGTCTGGCGGGCAACGGCGGCCGCGTTCCGCCCGGCGGCATCAGTTTTGAAATCGAGGAGAAACCGCAGGAGGAAGAGCCGTACGCGACCCAGGGTTTCGGCGCGGGATTCGTCGAGGTCGAGGTCGATCCCGATCTCGGCGAGGTGCGAGTCGTGCGCTACGTCGGGGCCTTCGACAGCGGCCGTATCCTCAACGAAAAGACGGCGCGCAGCCAGTTCGTCGGGGGCGTCGTCTGGGGCATCAGTATGGCGCTCTTCGAAAAGACGCGCTACGACCGGCGCAGCGGGCGGATCATGAACGCCGATCTCGCCGAGTATCTGGTGCCGACCAACGCCGATATCCCCAATCCCGAGATCATCATGATCGAAGAGGACGATCCGCACATCAATCCGGCGCACGTCAAAGGTATCGGCGAAGTCTCGATCACCGGGGCGGCTGCCGCGATCGCCAACGCCGTCTATCACGCGACCGGCGTGCGCGTCCGGGAGCTGCCGATCACACCGGAGAAGCTTCTGACGTAAAGTCGTAGAAGCCATCGAGCGATGGCGCGCCTTCTTTTGCGGACGCTGCTCACGGTGCTGGTGATTCTGCTGCTGGTCGTCGCGGGCTATGCGCTCAACGTTACGATCGGAATGCACGCCCATCCGCGGGAGAACGGCTCGATCTCCGGCCTTCCGATTCGCGCGCCGGTAACGATTTTGCGTGACGATCGCGGCGTACCGCACGTCGTTGCCGCCAGCCAGCACGACCTCTTCTTCAGCCAGGGCTACGTCGAAGGCGCAGACCGGCTCTTTCAAATGGACCTGCTGCGCCGTTTCATGCTCGGCCGGCTCGCCGAAGTCTTCGGGAGCTCGGCGCTCGCGCAGGACGAGAGCCAACGCAACGTGCCGGTGCGTGATATCGCGCAACGTCAGTACGAACGGCTCCCGGCGGCAGAGCGCGATCTGCTAAAGGCGTTCAGCGACGGCGTCAACGCCGCGATGTCGCGCGAATCGCTGCCGGTCGAGTTCCGAATCCTGGCCTATCGGCCGCGTCCCTGGACACCGCAGGATTCACTCGCGGTCGCGATGGCAACGGTGCTCGACCTCACCGACACGTGGAACGACATCGCCCCGCGCAACGCGGCCTACCGCAGCGGCGGCCTCGCGCGCCTGAACGCGCTCTTTCCGCTGACCGATCCGTGTTACAACGCGCCGGTGCTGCTTGGGCTCGGCGCCATGGCACCCGGCGCCGCCTGCCGGCGCAACGTCGCGCTCGCGGGCGAGCTCGCCGATTCGCGCGCGCCGGTCGGCAGCAACGAATGGGCGGCCGGCGCGGCGCACACCGGCACCGGCCGCGCTTTGCTCGCCAACGATCCGCATCTCTCGCTGGAAATGCCGGGAGTGTGGTATCTGATCGACCTGCGCGCGCCAGGCTTCCACGCCGCGGGCGCAACGCTTCCGGGCTGCCCCGGCATCGTTCTCGGGCATAACGAGCACGTCGCGTGGGGAGCGACGAACGGCACCGTGACTTCGCTCTCGGCATACTTGCCGCCATCGCATCTCGACCCGAGCGGCTGGCAGAGCGAACGTTTCGAGGTACGCTTCGGGCGCAGCGTCGCGGCGACGTACTACCGGACTCGCGATTTCTTTGGCGCAAAAACGAAGCGCGACGGCGTCGTCATGGTACGCTGGGACGCCTATACGCATCCCGACTCTCCGGCATCGGCGTTCCTCGAACTCGATCGGGCCGCGACGATCGACGCGGCCGCCGCCGCTCTGAAGCGCTATCCGGGGCCGACGCAAAATTTCGTGCTGGCCGACACCAGCGGCCGCGCAGCGTACTATCTCGCCGGCCACATTCCCAACGATCCCGCGCGCGGGCGCTGGTTTCATCCCGCGGCCGATCTCGCGCAACGGTATCCGATCGTGCCGTTCGAGCGCCTGCCGAGCGTCGCGCCCTCGCGCAACGCCATCGTCTGGACCGCCAATAACCAAATGTACGGTCCGTCCTATCCGCTGGCCCTCAGTCCGCAGTTCGCCCCGCCCTATCGCGCTTACCGCATCGCGCAGCTGCTGCGCGAACGCCGCACGTACGACGTCGGCTACTTCACGCGAATGCAGCTCGACGTGCTCTCGCTCCCTGAACGTGCGATGGCCCACGAGATTGACGCAGCGCTGCGCGCGCGAGACGCGCTGCTGGGTGCCGCTCTGGCAGGGTGGGACGGCGAGATGACCGGCTCGTCGTCGACGGCCACGGTCGCCGAAGCGTTGCGCGTCGCACTCACGCGCCACCACACCGGGCGAATGCCGACGGTGCTCGCCGACGTCGCGCAGACGCGCAAGGCGCTGCAGGGCATCGCGTTGCCGTCGCCCTCGCCTTGGCAGGTCGCCGGCGCCGATCCGGTACCGCACGCGCTCTCGGCTCTGGGAGTCTCATTCCTCGACGGGGTAACGCTGCCCGGCAACGGCGACGCGTTCACGCTGCACATGCAGTCGCCGGGGTACTCGCAGAGTTTCCGCGCCGTGTGGGACATCGGTAACTGGGACGCGGGCGGCATCACGATCCCGCAGGGCGAGTCGGGCGAACCAGGCTCGGGACACTATACCGACCAGGCACAGGCATATATCTCCGGGCGCTTATGGCCGCTGCCGTTCAGCGACGCCGCGGTCGCGCGCACCGCCGTCAACCATGAGACGCTGCTACCGTGATGCGGCCCCGGCGCGTTTTCCCTGAGCCCGTCGTTTGACGGGCCCAGGGTATCGCGTTTGGTTTAGGCGCCCGTGTGCGAGGCCATCGCCTTGTCGATCTGTTCCTTCACCGCTTCGAGGTTGAACGAAGCGCCCTTTTGCATCGGCGGAAACTCGATTGCAGATTCCGCGGCCTTCCCAACGACTTCTTGCACCAGTACGAATCGCCAGAACTGATATGCGAAGAAGTGGTAGTAGTTGAGCGAGCCGGTGATGCCGGTGCGCTCGAAGGGATCGAGGCGAAGGTTGGTGAGGAACGGCCAGTCGGCTTTGACCGTACCGCCGAGCCAGCCCCCGGGCTGATCGATGAAACGGTATTTGTAGTCATCGAGTCGGACTGCTCCCAGCGTTCCCTCCGCGAAATAGAAAATCTCGCGACGCTTCGACGGCCCTGCGCCGGTGATCAGGTCCATCTGATTGTAGCCGTCGAGGTGAACCTTATAGGTTCGCTCGCCCAACTGTTTTCCGGCCTTGAGCTCCTCGACGATGTTTGGATCTCCCGCGGCCGCGCAGAACGTCGGGAACCAGTCGAGTCCGGAGAAGATGTCGTTGGCAACCTTCCCAGCCGGAACTTTTCCGGGCCAGCGAAGGATGCACGGCGCGCGGAAGCCGCCCTCGAGAACGGTGCCCTTGCCGCCGGCAAACGGCGTCTGGCCGCCGTCGGGCCAAGTGAAGTTCTCCGCACCGTTGTCGGTGGTGAACATGACGATCGTGTCGCCTTCGAGCCCTTCATCCTTGAGTTTCTGGAGAACGCCGCCGACGATGTCGTCGAGCTGCGCCATGCCGGCTTCGGATTCCGACCAGCCGTTCTCCGGCGTGCGCATCTTCTGATACTTTTCCGAGAGGTGCGTCACGACGTGCATGCGCGTCGGGTTGAGCCAGAGGAAGAACGGCTTGTTCTCGGCCTTGGCTTTGTCGATGAACTTTAGCGCGCCGTCGAGGATCTCGTCGTCGACGGTCTCCATCCGCTTGGGATAGAGCGGACCGCAATCTTCGATCTTCTGCTTGCCGACTTTGCCCCAGCGCGGCTCGACGGTCGCGTCGTCGGTATCGGTCGCCCAACTGTGCAGCATATTGCGCGGGCCGATCTTATCCTTGAGTTCCTGGGGATAGTTCGGATGGGCCGGATCCTCCATCGCGTCGAGGTGATAGAGGTAGCCGAAAAATTCGTCGAAACCATGTATCGTCGGCAAGAAGCGATTGAGATCGCCAAGGTGGTTCTTGCCGAACTGGCCGGTGGCGTAACCCATCGACTTGAGCGCCGTGGCAATCGTCGGCGCTTCGTCGGGCATACCGATCTGCGCGCCGGCCTGACCCACGGTCGTAAGCCCGGTTCGAATCGGCAGTTCGCCGGTGATGAAGTTCGCGCGGCCCGCGGTACAACTCGCTTCCGCATAGTAGTCGGTAAAGCGCATTCCTTCGGAGGCGAGGCGGTCGAGGTTCGGAGTCCGGCTCGCCATGATTCCCTGATGGTAGGCTCCAACGTTAAACCAGCCGATGTCGTCGGCCATGATGGCGACGATGTTCGGCTGCGACTGACCGGGCATAAACAGCCTCCTGAAATTATGAAACGCTGTGGTTGTGAGATTAGACCGGCCTCAAGCGTAGCAAGAGCCCAAATCGTGAGCAATCCGAAAAGCGCAAAGCCCGGATAATTCGGCTGCCGGCGCCTGCTTGCTTAACGAAGGCGGCGACTTATTCGGTGTCGACCGGTTTATATGAATACGGCTGGTGCAGAAAATAGCTGCGCGAGTACTTTGCCGGAATCAGGGTGAAGGGGCGAGGCCCCTGCGTGAAATCGAAGGAGTCGATGAGGCTCGCCGCCCGCTGGTCGGTCGCGCCGAGCGTACCAAGATTCCAGTTCTGTTCGACGAACTTCAAGATGCTGCCGAACTCATAACGCGTATGCGAGATGTAGCCGGGCGTGCCCGGGGAGGTCTCGCGCGCGTAGGGCGACACCAGCAGCATCGGAACGCGGAAGCCCAATCCCCCCCACGTGTCGAAAAACGGCGGGGGCACGTGATCGTAGAAGCCGCCCCAATCGTCCCAGACGACGACGATCGCCGTCGTATTCCAGTACGAGCTTTCGCCGATCGCGTTGACGATGCTCGCGACCCACGAGGGTCCGGTATCGTGGTGGCCGCCGGGATGATCGGAGTTGTCGGTATCGGGAACGACCCACGACACGTTCGCGAGCTTCTTGGCGGCGACGTCGTTGAAGAAGACCTTATTATGCGCGATGTTCACGGTCCACTCAGGGCCGAGGCGAACGTTTCGAATCGCGTCGAACGCATTCCAAAGCTTACCGTCACCGCCGGGTTCCGGCGGCGAGTAATACCTCCAGGTGACGCCATGAGCGTCGAGCAGATCGCGAAGCGTCGGATAATCCATGCAGGGGAAGGGGCCCTTGTGCCACTCACTCTTGAGGTAGCTGCCCATATCGATGAGAATCGTCGTCTTGGTCCCGCTCGGGGCGTCGCAGCCCCACGGCATGTGCGAGGGGTAGTCGATGAGGCTTCTCGTCTTTGCGTGATCGTATGTCGTTGTCCCGGCAATCAAATCTTGGTGTGCGGTGAAGCTGCCGCTGCCCTGGGTTTGGAACATGTGATCGCCCAGGACGTATTGCTGGGCGATGTTCCAATACGACCGGATCTGCGAGGGTATCACGTACTGATAGGCGTCCTTGCCGGCCTTCCCAGGACCGCACTTCGCCGGGCCGTTGCCTGCTAGGCCGAATCCGTCCATCGCACCGCCGTCGTAGTCCTGGAGAAAGGGACGGCGCGCGTGGCCGAAATCGCACGGTTCGACGAGGGGCACCGCCTGGAGCGGGACGTACTCGTCGCCGCTCGGGCAGCCGCCCGACCCAGAACCGGATCCCGAACCAGGCGGCGGTATCATGCATCCGCCCGTCGCCCCGTCGGCACCCGGAAACGTTGCAAAGAAATCGTCGAAGCTGCGATTCTCTTGAATCACGATGACAACGTGCTTTATGAACTTCGAACTCCCGCTGGCCTTACGCCTTGGGTCAGGAAGCGCCGCGAATCCACGGTTCGCAACCAGTGAGTTAGCGCCGCACGACGTCAGCATAAAAGCAACCAGCGGCGCGAAGCTGAGGACACGACTCCACTTCACGGTCTGCGGCCGCTTCGGTAGAGAATCCATCGCGGCCTTTTGTCGCGCCGAAGGCGAGCGGACGGCGACCAAACGGGGAGGCGAGCGGCGCGGGCAGTACGAGGAGGGGCCGCGCTTGGCCCCTCCTCGCTTTCCCGCTACCCGCTACGTCTGTTTTTGGCCTTAGATTTTGACCTGTGCGTTGAAGTAGACATTGATCGGCGGAACTCCGGCGCCGATCGCGCCGTTGTTGATGTTCGACGGAGTGTAGCTTTGCGTGAACGGCGTTCGTGCCTTGTTGGCGGCGAAGTCGTTGATGCCCGTACCATTGTAGAAATTCGACGGATACACCGTGCTGTTGAAGGCACCTCCGGCAGGACCATATCCGCAGATGACGTTGCTTGGCGGATTCGCCGCCGTCCACGGCTCGGCGGTCCCGCCAAAGCACGCGTGGAAGAGCGACGCACCGAGAATCGTCAGCTTGATCCGTGGGCTCACGTCGTAGGAAATCTGCAGATTCCCGACCAGGGAGCTCGGCTGCTGCAGGTTGTCGTAGTAGAACGACCCGGTCTGCGGGTTCGGAATGTAGAGGAAGGCAAATTGACCGAGCCCGAGCCCGTTCATGGTGAGATAGTTACACTGCAGCGGATTCGTGTGCGGTGAAACCTTCAAAATGCCCGTCGTTTTCGAGTTCGACGTGCACGTTCTCGGGTCCACTCCGTTTGTATCCATCGGCGTTCCGTAGAATCCGCCGTTCTGGAACGTGAAGCTGGGGGTAACCGCGAGCTTGTCGTGACGGTAGTTGAGTATCAGCGACGACACGATTGGCGAGATGTAGCTGCCCAACAGCGCGTTGAGATTCGGCGCGATCGCCGTACTGTAAGGATTGTACCAGCCGCCCGGATCGAGCATGCCCTGGGGTGATTTGCCGTAGTAGGGGTTCAAAATAGTATCGAATCCCGACGAGATCTTCCCGTTGCGCGTGCTGCAAGGGACTGCCTGGCCCGCTTGGTAGCAAGGGCTCCCACCGCCCGCTTTGGTTAGTAAGTTGTACTGAGCGATGACTTGATTGAGAGCGGTTATCGTATTGGGAATCGTACCGCCGGTCGAGAGTGGGACGTTCTGGAACATTACCTTTGAGTCGGTGTAGGTAAACGCCAGCTGCCCAGACAGCCCGTTGCGCGTGAAGTCACCCTTGTTGAACTGAAACTCGACGCCTTCGTTGCGGTTCACGCCCACCGGCACTTGCGTTACGAAGCCCGCACCGATGAACGTCTGCTGCTGCCAGCCCGAGACCCAGTTGAAGAACGGCGTTACCTTCATGCTCATGTCCGTTCCGTGGAAGTGCTGCTCGTACGAAAGGTCGTACTGACCCGACGAAATCCCCGGGATCGGATGGAACGGTGAATAGAACCCGAGGTTCATGGTGTTCTCCCAAACCGAGCGGTCGTCACCCGACGGACCAAGATACTGGACTGAGGCCGAGATCGGCGGCTGCGTGAAGCGGCCCGCCGATAGGCGCCATACGACATCGGGCGACTGCGTGAAGGTCATCGAGAAACGCGGCTGCCAGTAGTTGAGGCTGTACGAGCTCGGCGAAGTCGCCGTGAAGTTCGGCGCGGCAACGCCGTCTTGGGTCGTTCCGTTCGGGTGGACCCAACCGGTGTGCGGACCCGCGGGATGAATCGCGGCCGCCGCTTTATTGCAGTCTCCAACGACGTATTGAGCCGACGCCGGAGGCGGAACGCCTGCCGCGAGCGGCTGGGTGAGTACTTCGTTGGTCGCCGCCAGAACGCAGGTATAGTTTGCGGTCATGTTTGCGTAGAATTCATCGGACGGGCCGATCGAATTGGGAAGCTGATAGGTGAAGTTGTCGTACCGGAGCGACGCGTTGATCAAGAACCGGTCGCTAGGCCGGAATTGATCCGAAATCGAGGCGTTCGTGAACTCCGGTTTCACGGTGTTGAGTGACCCGGTTACGTTGCCTTGCCAGAGGCTGTCCCAGGTTGCCCCAGCCCTCGTGGCAGCCGATCCTTTCGGCGCAAATCCGGTTGGGCCCGTGGCGGCCACGTTCGTCCAACTTGGAGCCGCCGACGTGCAGGCAGTGCCAGCCACCACGCAATAGGTTGCGCCGGGGGAGAGAACGATACATGGCACCGGCTTTCCGGAGGTTGGATCGTAACACGCGTACCCCTTGCCGGTTTTTGCCATATAGCCGATGGGCGAGCAGAGATTGGGTTGGAATATTTTCCCCGGGGCGCAGCCGAGATATGCCGAGTTATTGTTGAAGCGGTTGACCCCCGCAGACGTGTAGTTTCCATCGAGGCTAATGAGATTTTGATCGTTGATTTGGTCCTGAAAGTTCAGCGCGCCCCCGGAAGTGTGAGTGACCAAATCGTACTGCGCGGCGACGGGTGACGGAACGAACTCGTCGGACGAGCCGAACGTCGGAGAAGTCTGCATCCAGTCCGAATAGAAGGTGTAGGCGTACGCACGCAGGTACGCGGCCTGACTCACGGCATACGTGTACTGCAGTTTCGTAATGCCGGTATTGTTGAGGATCGAGTTGAGATCGTCGTCGTTGGCGGGCACTGGAGCTCCGAACGCGTGGCTGGGAGTGTCCGGCGCCATGTACACGCCGGGCGCCCTGATGCTGCCCGGACCCGACGCAATTGGCGTTCCAAACGGGAGGTTATAGGCGACGTTGTCGGCATACGGCAGGTATGTAAACGAGCATCCGCTTTGCGACGCCCGACTCTGGGGATTACAAATGCCGTGGGAGCCGAACGGAAGCAGCGAAATGATTTGCCCGCAGTTTGGGTAGCACTGATTGGTTCCGTTGAACCCCGGCAGGTTTGCGCACCCGTTGACGTTCAGGCCTGGGCCAACTTCCAGCGGCCCGCAACGGCTCGGTCCGCCCGCCGCGGTTCCGAACAGCGAACTGACGAACTGGCCGTTGCCGGGACCGACGTCGCTGGGGCTGAGGTAAAAGTAGTTCGACAGTGCCGATCCGCTCCAGAGCAGCTGCACGTCGTCGCGAAGTCCGTTGGCCTTGGGAATGCCCATATGCAGGTTGATAACGTCTTCCCGATCGGCGATCTGCGACGGACTGCCGGTGACACCGCTATAAAACGGCCAGCAACCTTGAGGCGGAAGATCCAACTTTGCGCCGGCCAGGGGGCAGATCGGCTTGACGCCCTGGCACGTGCTGCTCAAACACTGGGCACCCACCGCGAAAATCTGGCTGTTAAACTCGCCGTAGCCAATGCCGCCGCCGAGGTTATTGCCGGAAAGGATTCCGCCCGGCGTCATGTAGCCGGCTCCGTTGGAGTTATCGAAGAAGCGGTAATCCTGATTATAACCCAAGAGGCCGACGTAGTAACTGAAAGTACGATCCGGTGTCGACCCGCCAATTTCTACGGACGCTTGATGGTAGAAGGTCGGCGTGCCGATGCCGAGATTGGCGGAGGCGAAGCCGGGATACGAGCCCGTCTTGATCACTTGATTGATGAACCCGGAGGTTCCGGCCGAAGCGACCGACGCCGGGCCGCCGCCGGTGTAGACTTGCAGCTCGGAAAGCCCGAGGGTCGACTCCGTCGATGAGTTATAGTTATCGAAGGCACGATTAACCGGGATGCCATCGTACTCGTATCCCGTGTAGTACGAGTTCTGGCCGCGAACGTAGGTCGCGTTGAAATTCCAGCCGATGCCGCCTTGCGACGTCTGCACGCCGGGAACCGACGCCAGCGCCGAATAGGCGTTGTTTAGATTGCCGCCGCCGCCGAGCGACGCCGCGGCCGCGGCTTGGGCCGCGTTGATGCTGTAGAGATCGCTTCCAACGCCCGACTTCACCAGCGACGAGCCGGATTGCGCGGTGACTCGGCCGATGGTCACGAGCGCCTTGCTCAGCGAGTACGCGACCTGCTGGCTCTGATCGGCGAAGACCACGACGCCTGGAAAAGACGCCGTTTGATAGCCGGCTTTGGTGAGGTTGAGCGTATACGTATCGGGCGCAAGCGAAAGAATGATGAAGTGCCCGCCGGCGTCGGTCGTGGCGCTCTTGGTCTGCGAAGGCGAAACGGCCTGCACTTGTGCGCCGGCGATCGGTGTGCCGTTCGTATCCTTGATCGTCCCCGCGATATTGCCCGTCACGCCGGCCAGTGCCCATGTTTCCTGGCAGGCGAAGAACGCGAGCAACGTCAGCGCGGCAACCAGCGTACGCGGCAACGAAAATCGTTTCATGCGTGTGGTTTCCTCCAGTGCAACGTTACGTGTGTTAATGCGGAACATTAGCCGCACACGCACGCGCCTTCAGCCTTCCAAACTTGCTTCCTATAAAGCTGGGTAAAGTGTCATCACCGCCGTCACTCTTAAACGGTGACGCGCGCAACGAATTATCAAACGCTATCAAAACAAATGAACCGCTTTACGCGATGCAGGCCGGCCAACGTTGATGAATCGTTGATGACGCAGGTGCCCGGCGGGGTTTATACTCGCATGCATGGCGACGTTGCCGCTGTTATCGATGTATGGATCGTACGCGGCGCCTCAGCCGCGCTTCGAAGCCGAGGTCCGGCGATTGTTGCGCCGCTCCGGCGACCCGTTCTTTTTGGCGACGAGCCCGCTGGCGCAAGCACTCTGTCATGCAACCGGCATCCCGAACGCAAAGCACGCGCTGATCCGCGCGATCGACGGCGCGTTTGCGCAGCGCTCGGGAGAGGCGCGCTTGCGCGCGCTGCTGCACGCCCCGGTGGAAGGAACGCCCGAAGCGGAGCTGCCCGACGCACTACGCGTTTCACGACGCCATCTGCTTCGGCGGCGCGCGAAGGCGGTCACGATTTTGGCCGCGCACATCCGGCAAATCGTCGGAGGGTCGACGCCTACTGCACCTCCCGAAGAGACCGGCTCGGTGCTGCAGCCGCTCGACGCAATCGGCGAACTGCTCTCGCTTGCGATTCGCGAGCGTGTCGAGATGGGCGCCTCTGACGAGCGGCTTACCGATCTCGAGCGCTACGTCGATCCGGCGCTCTACGCCGTCTTCGCCGCGCAAGCGCGGCAGATAGCCGGACTCGACGCCGGCCCGGCTGCGCAGTCGCAGCTCGCCTTTGCCGCAGCCGCCGTCGGCAGCGCGGAGACGCGCTTCGAGTTGGAGACGCTCGCCCTACTGCGAGCACGCCACGGCGGCGACGCCCGCACGCTCGAGGCCGTCGCGCGCAATCTGAAGCGTCTGGCGGGCGAACGTCCGTCGTGGCTTTTGCGCGCGCTGCTCGCGCAAGCCGAGTCGTCGCTTCGCCGAGGGTGTCTACAAGAAGCCGGCGCTGCGCTCGATGCGATCGATCGAAAAGGCGCTGCGAGCTTCGCGGCGTTCGAGCCGGTCTGCGCGAGCATGCTGCGCGGCGAGCTCGCGTTCGCGCAGGGCGACGACGCGCTGGCGGAACGTTTTGCGTCGGCCGCATATTTGGTTTTGCGAGGGCGGCACTTCAACGCGTACAAGTGCCAAACGCTCGTCGCGCGCGCGCGCCTGCGCCTGGGCGTACCGTGGACGGCTCCGAGCGACGCCGGATTGCTCGCCGCCCCTGCCTGGGATCGCGTTGCGCTCGACATCGAGCTCGCGCGCCATCTCGCGATGGCCGGCGACGCGGCGCGCGCGAAGAGCCTCGCGCGGGACTCGTTCCGAGTCGCAAGCGTTCGCGGCTACCAAACGCTCGCGGCGCGAGCCGCCGCGACCATCGGTGCGCTGCTTGGCGGCAGAGAGCGCCGAACGTGGTATCTGCGCGCGCTCGCTCTGGCGCTGCCGACCCGCGATCGTTCCGCGGCGCTCGATCTCTTCGCGCTGGAGGCGGCGCCGCTGGTCGCGACGCTGAGAATCGCGACGGCCCCCGCCGAATTCGTCGACATGCTGTACGCCGGCCTGATCGCCGCCATACCGCTGTTGCGCGACGCCGGCCGCAGCGAGGCGCAGGCTGCAAATGCTTTCCTGCGAGAGCTCGTCCTGAGGCTGCTCGACGCGGCCGGCCGGCCGCGGGCAGCGGCTGATGCCGCCGCCGCCCTCATCGATGAAGCTCCGGCGTTTGCGCAGGCCCTCGGCTATTTCGCCGCGAGCGCTTCGGAGCTGATCGGCACCCCCATGCAGGCCGTCGCAGGTTTCGGCGAACGTTCGAAGGTGCAATACCGCCTCGACGAGGCCTTGCATGAAGTCGAACGGCAGGCGAAGGTGCGTGCCAACCCGTTACGCTTCTTGGTCGGTTGAGCCGGCGTCGACGCGTTCCGCGACGCGCTTGAAGCGGGCATCACCCGCAATCGCGACAAACCACGGCAGGCTCTTCAAGAACGCCAGGGTCGACTCGTGCCGCTCGCAGGCCGTTTCGAGATACGAGATGGCATCGGCGTAACGCCGCAAACCGCAGGCCACGATGGCCAGATTCCAGCAGACGACGTATTCCGTCTGGGCGAGGCTCTCCAGCACGCCGAAAACCTCTGCGGCTCGCCGGTTCTCTTTTGCATCGGCGTAGGCGCGGCCGAGCATCGGCAGACGAAAACTCGGATCTTCGCTTCGCTCTTGCGGCAGAAGCTCCAAATCCCCGATTGCCTTTTCGGGCTGCGCGTCGAGCAGGTAGGCTTGCGCGCGATACCGGCGCGCGATATAGAACGCCGGGCTCGTCTCCAGAATGTTCGACATCAAAGCGATCGCCTCGGCATATCTTCCCGAATGAAGGAGCACCCGCGCAACGAGCAACTGCAGGGAGAGCGACGATGGCTCGAGCGTGAGCGCGAGCTGAGCTTCGAGCAGCGCCCGCTCGAAGCGCCCGGCGCAGATGTGCACCCAGGCCGCGTTGGTGCGAACGAACGTCGAGCCCGGATTGAGCCGTATTGCGAGCTCCGACTCACGCCTAGCGCCTTGCCAATCCCACTTCCAGAAGCACAGAAGCCCGGAGCGCACGGCGTGCGCGACGGCGCTCGCCGGATCGATCGCCAGCGCTCTTTCGACGGCCTCAAACGCCGCCGGAAACGTCAGATTGGGCGGCACGTGCCAATAGGTGCCGAGGAACTGATGTGCTCGCGCGAGGCCGATCAACGAGGGCACGTAGTCGCGACTCGACTGCAAGGAGCTTTCGAAAAACTCCGCCGCCCGGCGAATCGCGGGCGCGGTTCGCTGCTCCAGGAAATAGCTTCCTTGACAGTAGGCGCGGAACGGTTCGAATTGTTCTCCGGAGACGATCGCACCAAGGCTCGCGGCGTCGGTCGTAAACGTCTCGTTCAACGACGGCTCCATCACTTCGACCGGAACGGCGAAGCGATAGCCGGTGCGCGGAACGGAGAGAATGTACGATCGGTCCTTCGTCTTTTCGCCGAAGAGGCGGCGGAGCAGATAGATGTGCTGAACGAGATTCCCATCGCTCACCGCATCGTTCGGCCAGACGGTAACCGCCAACGTCTCCTTGCTCACGACACGCCCGCTGGCCACAAGCAGCTGTGTGAGGATGAGCGCCAGTCGTTCCGCGACGGGGATAACGCTCGAACCACGCAAGAGTACCCGGCGCATGGGGTCAAAGCAAAACTCACCGAACCGAAAGAGCCGAGCCTGCGGGCACATCTGCTACGATTGACGCTCGAACGAGTGCCGGAGTTTCATCTGCGCACTTTGATAAGATTTGATTTCGCGAAATGCTACAATCGTAGCCGTGAATAGATCCGAGTTTCTCAACGCCTGTTGCGCGGTTGCGGCGATCACGCCTGCGCAGGGCCTACCGAAAAGCGTTGCCGGCGTCGCCATCGTGGATACGCCGCTTGCACTCGAGGCCACCACGACCGCGCTCGGTGCCGAGCCGGCCGAAATCTTCAATCACTCGCTGCGTACGTTTCTCTTCGCGGAGCTGATCGCGCGCGCGAACAAAATCGAACACGATGCCGAAAGCGTGTACGTGGCCTCGATCCTGCACGACGCGGGACTCAGCGCAACCTACATGAGCCCGAGCCACCGCTTCGAGGTCGACGGCGCGAACCTCGCGCGCGACCTCGCGAAACGGCACGGGCTCCCCGCGACGCGCGCGGAGACGATCTGGGATGCGATCGCCCTGCACGATCAAGGGGGCCTCGCACGCTGGAAATCGAGCGAAGTCGTGCTCGTCAACGCGGGCGTTTCGGCGGACTTCGGCGCGTCGCTCGGTGCGCTGGCGCGCGACGATGTCGTCGCCGTATTGAAGGCGGCCCCCCGTACCAACTTCATTCCCGCCTTTCTGCAGGCGGTTGCGGCGGTCGCCCAACGTAAGCCGCAGGCGACCGGAAACTGTTTCGTCGTCGACGTCGGCGACCGTATGGTGCCCGGCTTCCATCTCGAGAACTTTTGCGACGAGGTCAAAACCGATCCGTTCGCCGGGTATGCGTGACACGCGGTGGACGGTCTTGCCTTCGTCCGTTCGCTGCTCGGCGCCGCTTCGATGCCGATGGCCGAACACTTAGACTTCGTGCTCGACGAAGTCGCCGCCGGCAGCATCCGCGGCCGGGCGACGCCCAAGAGGCGCCATGAGAATCCGTTCGGCGTCGCACAGGGTGGGTTCGCGAGCACCGTCCTCGATATCGCCTTAGGGCTCGTATCGATATCGGTCCTCGAAGGCGAGGCGACTGGCGCGATGACGCTCGATCTCGACGTGCGGTTCTTTCGCCCGATCCTTGCAACGACCGGCACGATGGAAGTGAAGGCCGAGGTGATCCACGCCGGGCAGACGATCGTGGTCGTCGAGGCGCGGCTCTTCGACGCGGGCGGCACGTTATACGCCGGCGCACAATCGACCAGCATGGTTGCGCGCCGGTAAGGCGCCGCGCGAAACAATCGCAAGCCGCGGTTGGTAACCTCTACAAAGCCGCTCGCGAGGATTACTCTTGCCGCTTGCTCCGCCGCTCAAGACCTGGTATTGCCCGCCCCAATATTACGTGGTACGATATATTACGTGGCACGTAATGAGAGAGCATCCGCACAAGCGAGCGGTAGTCGTTTCAGCGAGCCCGCGCTTTTGATCTTGGCATCGCTGTCCGCGGGTACCAAACACGGGTACGCGATCATCGCCGACGTCGAAGTGCATACCGGAAAGAGGCTCGGCCCGGGCACGCTCTACGGCGCGATTTCCCGGTTGGAAGGGCTGGGATACATTGAGGGCAGAGCCCTCGAAGAGCGCGGCCGGCGTCCTTACCGCATTACCGCCGCCGGCCGCCGCGCCTTCGCCGAGCAGATGAGCGAACTGCGGGAGTACCAGCTGATGCTCCAAGGACTCGCGACGTAGCATGGAGGCACGCGTCGCCCGGGTGCTCGCGCAGATGCACTCCGCCGAATGGAAATCGCGCTACGCCGAGGAGTTCGAGGCGCTGCTCGTCGATCTGCCCGCCTCGCCGTCGGTGATCGCCGACGTCGCGGGCAGCATCGTCACCTCGCGCCGGCGCCCGGTCCTGCTCGGCCTCGGAGTCCTGGCCGTTCTCGCGGCCATGCTCTGGGGGCAACCCAGACGCGAGATCCAGACGGCCATCACGATGGCCAAGCCGGCGGTCGGCCTGCTGGCGACCTGCCTTCCCCCCACGCTCCGGGTGACCAAACCAAAGTTGCCCTGTGCTTTAGGCTAGCCCTTAAATAATTAGTTGACACCATGCGCAGTACCGTTTATCATTCAACTAAAGATTTAGGAGATGTGAGGGCAGTGAGCGTCGTTGGGTTGATCGAGGAGCCTCGGCCGCGGGCCGAATCCTACGCGTACGGTTTTGGCGACTGCCGGTTCGACCCCGCGCGGCGCCTGCTCTTCCGCGGGGAGGAGGTCACCCCGATCCCCGAACGTCTGGCGGTTTTGCTGAGCGAACTCGTCGCGGCCAACGGCGGCCTCGTCACCAAGGAGCGGCTGGCGGAGAGGATCTGGCAGCAAGACGCCGTCACCGATGGCAATCTCGCCCAGCACGTCTACATGCTCCGCCGCCTGCTCGGCGAGCGGGCGCGCGATCATTCCTATATTCTCTCGGTCTCCGGCGGATATCGCTTCGCGTTGCCGGTCGCCGAGATGCCGATCGCTCGCGAGGAGCCCATTCCCGACGCGGCGACGATCGGCGACGCGCTGCTGCGCAGCGGCGTCGATCCGTTTCGCAATTACTGCCAGGGCAGCTTCTTCATCGAGCAGCGGACGGCGCCGGCGATCAAACGCGCGATCGAGTTCTTCGACGCCGCATTGCGCTCGAATCCGAACTACGTCCCCGCGCTGATCGGGCTCGCTCGTTCGCGCGCCCTGCTCGCCGAGTACTGGCACGCACCGCCGGGTCTTTCGTTTCCGCTTGCGAAGAAGGCGATCGCGCGCGCGCTCGCCATCGACCCAACCTCGGCGGTCGCGCACGCCGTACGCTCGGGCCTCCTCTGCTTCTGCGACTGGGATTGGAAGGGTGCCCAAGAGGAGATCGACCTGGCGATTCGCTTAAATCCCGGATCGACGTTCGTTCGCAACAACGCTGCCTGGCTTTACGTCTGCACCGGCCGTTACCACGACGCGCTCGCGCAAGCGGAGTGCGCGCTTATGATGGAACCGTCCTCGCTTCCACTGCAGCTGCTGCTCGCCCGCGTGATGCTGCACTCCCGCGACTATTCCAACGCGATCGCGATCATGACGAGCCTGCTCGAGACCGACGACACCTTCTACATCGCGCGACGTTATCGCGCGCAGGCGCACCTGCTCGGCGGCGACCCGGAGAAGGCGATGGCCGACGTGCTGCTGCTTCCGCAGGAGCGCTCGGAGGATCCCAGCTTCCGTCTTCCGATGCTCGCTCGGGCCTATGCCGACATGGGTGAAACCCAGCGGTCGGAACAGGTCTTCGAAACGCTGCTGACGATGGCGCGTACCGACTACGTCGTCAGTTGGAATCTTGCGGTCGTCGCTGCGGGGCTCGGCCGCCTGGAAGAGGCAATGGCCTATCTCGAAGCCGCCTACGAGCAGCACGAGTCGACGCTGCCCTTCCTAAAGAGTCTTCCGTGGTTTGCGGCGCTCGCCGCAACGCAGCGCTTCCGGACGCTCCTCATGAAAACCGGCCCGGTTCTCTAGGCATTCGAAACGATGTTGAGTACAGCGCTCTGTTTTGTCGGCTACTGGCTCGTGGTTCTCGCTTTTCGATGACGTAAGCCCGTTCGTCCGCCGGCGATCTTACCTGCCGAGGCGGCGGTACGCACTACCCCGAACTATCGGCAGACCCAATGAGTCACGCTCGTCGCTCTCGCGCACGGCTTTTCCCGCAACGCATCGTGACGATCGCAGCGTTGGCGCTCGCGCTGTCTGCATGTGGGGGAGCGGCAAGCAACTCGCAGCCGCTGCCCGTCGGCTGGTTAGGGGCGCTGCCGGCGACGCACTATCGTCAGATCCATCACGTCGTCGTCGTGCTCCAGGAGAACCGCTCCGTCGACAATCTATTTTTGGGCTTCCCGGGTGCGCGCACGCGGCCGTACGGTTTTAACCGGCTCGGGGAAAAAATCACGCTGAAGCCGGTTCCGCTCGAGGCGGCGTGGGATTTCCAGCACGATTCCACCAGTTTCCTCGAGTCTTGCGACGGCCAGGGCGCGTACCCCGGGACGGACTGCAAGATGGACGGCTTCGACCGAGAGTCCTGGGAATGTGGAAAGCCGGGTTATCCGAAGTGCCCCAACGCGAACCCTCCGTACAGCTACGTGCCGCGCTCCGAGACCAAACCATACTTCTTCATCGGCGAACACTACATCTTTGCAGACGAGATGTTTCCCTCGAACTTCGATTCGAGCAGCTTCGTCTCTCACCAATACATCATCGCGGCGCAAGCCAGTTCGACCGTCAACTTTCCCATCGGTCCCTGGGGCTGCGAAGGACCGTCTACGATTCCGACGGTGACTCAACAAAGAAGGATCGGGAAGAGCGTCGCCCCGTGCTTTAATAACAGGACCCTCGGGGACGAGCTCGACAAGGCTGGAGTTTCATGGCGCTACTACACCTCCACTGTAACCGGCGGGGGCGGCACTTGGAGCGCATATCAAGCCATCGAGCACATCTACAAAGGCCCCGACTGGGGCAAGGACGTTATTAGGCCGCAGACGCGGTTCTTCAGGGACGTCTCAAGCGGTGTTTTGCCGGCCGTCAGCTGGATAACTCCAACCTGCCGGAACTCCGATCACGCCGGATGCCATTCAAATACCGGCCCAGATTGGGTCGCATCTTTGGTGAACGCGATCGGCGAGTCGAAGTACTGGGATTCGACCGTTGTCTTCATTTTTTGGGACGACTACGGCGGTTGGTACGATCACGTTGCGCCCGGCATGGTGGACTACGATGGGTTGGGCATTCGAGTTCCGCTGTTGATCGTTTCGGCGTATGCCAAAGCAGGTTGCGTCTCGCACGTGCGTTACGAACACGGCAGCATTCTCAAATTCATCGAGGATCAATGGAACCTGCCGCGACTCTCGGCAAGCGACACACGCGCCAATTCCATCGCCGCCGGCTGCTTCGATTTTGCGCGGCCCCCGCGAACCTTTATGGCGATACCGTCGCCACAGGGAGTCCAAGACTTTCTCCGCCAACCGCTCGATCCGCGCCCGCCCGATACGGAGTAGCAAGCGCCGGTCAGCCTCGGT
>DATDHW010000020.1:0-22991 GCA_036521375.1 Candidatus Cybelea sp. | reverse complement strand
CGGCTGCACGGCAGTCGGTATGACGATTTTTTGTCCCTTTACTTCAAGCCTTACCGAACTGACGAGTGTGCCTTCTGGAAATGCGTAGGTTGAGATTATATCGTTTTTCGGATCGACCGCGTACAACATTTTTTCCGACGTATTGAGAGTGAGGGCCTCCGGCATCCCTCCCACGTTGATGAGAGTCGTGCTCCCGCTCGCGGAGAGATCGGTAATCGCTATATTGCCGGCTGACGGTTCGCTGAATACCAGCTTTTCGAGGGCGTGCTTTCCCTTGCCGGTCGCGGCGATCAAAACCCCGCCGACCTCCGAAGTCGTCGTCAGGAGAGCGGGGCTGCCGTACGTTCCGCTTGATTCGTAGGGGAACTTCCAAACTTCTCCCGACTGCGACGGTGCGTTGGCAGTCCAGTACACGTTCTTTTCCGCGTCGACTGCAGTGCCGACGCCGGTGAGCCCGCTTGGGCCTTGCAGAACGGTTGTCGGCGACGTTGCGCCCGGAGCGTAAATATAGACGGCGGAGTTCGCACTGGGGGACGCCGGCAAAACCGCGGCATAAATGCTCTCGTCTGCTCCAACCGCCAATCCGGTGATCGTGCAAGCCTTGCACGTGGTCAGCGTGCTAAGAGTCTTGGCGCTGTTGAGCGCGGCCCGAACGACGGCGATGGTTGACGCGCCATTGTTGGCCTCCGCAAGGCATGCTCTGCACGGGTTACCTTGCAGTGTCTTTATGGCAACGTCGGTGCCGCCCCAAATATACGCTAATGCGCCGATCGGGTTGGGTTTGGCGATCACGTCATCGCCGCAAGGGATTGTTCCGCTGGGATAGGTCTCGTACCATCCATGGTATTCGCGATACACGGCCGGCGGCCCGGGGTTATAGTATTCCCAATCGCCGTAGACGGGGTTCGCGCACGGTCCCTTTTGTATCATCGGGACAGCGGCAGTTTGTTGCGCCCGGACCGCGGGCGTGAACCCGGACAGCGCTTGGGTGGCGCCGCTGCACCCGGCAAGCGGCTGGGCGATGAGGGCCGTGATGGCGAGTGCGCTCGCGGTGCGAAGGATCGAGCCGTTGTGAAGCATGGGTTGACTCCCGTTGGCAGCGTTGTGGATCCCGATACTCGTCGGGTCACCCGCATTGTCCGATGGGGCGGTGAAACGCGACACCCTCAGCTCCTACAGTTAACCGGCACACTCAAGGCTGCTTCCCCGATCGGCGGGGGAATGGGAGCTCCAAAGCGGCGCCGGCGTTGTCGCCGGTGCCGGGGAAAGCACTCTCCGCACGCTCGGCGACCGGGTTTGGTCAGGCTTGGGCCCGCGCAGCAGGAGGCGAGAGCCGACCGGCGTGAACCCCCTGCAGCCTTGCCTCCATGCAACGGATAAGCCGCGCCAGGCATTTAATGAAGAAGGGCCGGGGCATCATTCAAGGCTCGGTAGCTCAGTGGTAGAGCAGGGGACTCATAAGCCCTTGGTCGTAGGTTCGAGTCCTACCCGAGCCAGAACGATAACGAGTCCGGCCGCTCCAGCGGAGGCGGCCGGTTTCATTCTGAGGTATCAAAAAGTCATGTCGACGATTCCCTGCGATTTCTGTCCCCATCCGGTCGATCGGGGACAAATGGAGGAGATCGAAATCTCGCACTACGTTCCGGATAGTTCCGGCGAAGATCTGGCGTATGCCAGAACGTACTTCTTCGGGCATCCCGATTGCGTGCGTAAGTTCTACCGTACACTCGTCGACCACAAGCTCGACCTGTTCAAACACATTCCGAGCGCGGGATCTCCACCCGATGCACCTCGCTGAATTCGTGCGCCCGTAGCGTAGCTGGATAACGCACAGCCCTCCGAAGGCTGGGATCGGGGGTTCGAATCCCTCCGGGCGCGAATTTCACGATGAACGACGACGAGCGGTACGTGCGCCGCGCGCTCGAGCTTGCGGCGGCGGCAGCGGACGACGGCGACGTGCCGATCGGTGCGGTGCTCGTCAGCGGCGAGCTCGTCCTCGAGGCGAAAAATGAAAAGGAAGCGCGCCGCGATCCCACCGCGCACGCCGAGATGCTGCTGCTGCAAGAGGCGGCCCGCCGTCTAGATGCCTGGCGTCTCTCGGACGCAACGCTCTACGTCACCAAAGAGCCGTGCGTGATGTGCGCGGGCGCGATGATTGCCGCGCGCATCAAACGTCTCGTTTACGGCGCCTCCGACCCCAAGGGCGGTGCGGACGGCGGCGCGTTCGAGCTGCTGCGATCGGCGCGCACGAACCACCGCATCGAGGTCACCGCAGGTGTGCTGCACACCGAGGCAGCCGAACAGTTGCAGCGCTTTTTCCGGCGAAAACGCGACGACGCGCAGAGGGAAGCAGGTCCGGACGCCTCCGCGTTCCAACCGTAGGCCTCGGAGAGGTGGTCGAGTGGTTGAAGGCACCCGCCTCGAAAGCGGGCGAACGTTAACAGCGTTCCGTGAGTTCGAATCTCACCCTCTCCGCCACTAGGCGCGAGGGAGACTTACGGTAAAGCGCGAGCCGGTCGGACTTGAATCGAGCGTGATTCTGCCGTGCGCGCGTTCGACCGCGCGCTTGACGATCGCCAAACCGAGGCCCGATCCCGCAACGTCGCGCTGCGTGCCGCGATAGAAACGGTCGAAGACGCGGACCGCGTCGGAAGACGGAATGCCCGGCCCCTGATCTTTAACTTCGATGACGGCGCTGGCGTCGCGCGCGCAGACGCGCACGTCGATATCGCCACGCCCGTATTTGAGCGCGTTATCGGTGAGATTGGTCACGACGTAGCCGAGCTCGGTTGGATCGATCGCGGCGAGGACCCCTGGCTCCGCGGCGATCGCGAAGCTCCGATCGGGGTGGGCGTCGGCGATGGGCGAGACTAAATCGGCGACCAGCCGGCCGACGTCGATCGGTGAAATGTTTCCCGCAACCTCCACGTTCTCCCAGCGCTCCAGCAAGATCAGCTTGTCGATCAACGAGCCCATGATTCGGCTTTGGTCGTTCATCGTATCCAAGATACGGTCACGGTCGGGCGCGCTCTCCATCCCGCCGCGCCGGAGAATCGCGATGAAGCCCTGCACGACCGTGAGCGGCGTTCGGAGCTGGTGGCCGGCATCGGCGATGAACTGCCGCATCGACGTGTTCGCCCGGTCGCGTGCCGCAAAGGCGCGCTCCATCTGTTCGATCGCTCCGTTATATGCCACCGCGAGCGCGCCGAGCTGCTGCCGTTCGTCGGCAGCGATCAGCTGCGGCGTGAGATCGCCCGATGCAAAACGCTGCAGAGCAGCGGTGACGTCGTCGAGCGGCCGAAGGGCTTGGCGCGTAAGCGTTCTGGCGACGAGGGCGGAAGAGACGATCACTAACGCCAGCGCGATCAATAGAGGGATCGCAAATGAGCGCACGGTGCTGACCAGCGTCGCATCGTTGCTCTTGACGATGATGAAGAGATTACCGGCCTGCGCGTGCAGGGCTTGCAGCCCAAACGCCGTCGCGAGGCCGAGGATGACTCGTGCGAGCGGCCCGGACGCCTCGGGGTCTCCCGATAGGTCGCCGCGCGGCCGAAACGTTACGATGACCCGCGAGTCCGCTCGATGTGCGCGAAAGGCCGTGACGCGCGTCGTCGCGTCGTTGAAGACGATCTCGCTTCCGCTTCCTAAAAGCAGCGAAGCGGCGAAGACGCCGCCGGCCCGGGCATCGGGCAGCGGCGCTCGCGCCAAGACCGTCTGCATCTGGGCGAGCGTTCCGCTCAACTCGTTGGAGATTGCGCGAATGTAGACGCCGAAGGCGAAGAGCGCGCCGGCGACGATGACCGCCGCGAGCACCAGCGCGATCTCGACCGCCGCGAGGGTTTCGATTCGCCGCGCAAGCCGAGTCTTCACGGCGATGCCGATGCCCGTAACGAATAGCCCTGCCCGCGCAGCGTCTGGATCAGCTTGACCGCTTCGCCGCTGTCGACCTTTGCACGCAGGAACGAAACATACGTCTCGACGGTGTTCGGGATCACGTCGCGGTCGATGCCCCAGACCATGTCGAGGAGCTCGGAACGCGTCAGCACCTCTTCGGCGTGCTCGGCGAAGACGCGCAGCAAATCGAACTCGCGGGCCGAGAGCTCGATGCGCCGGTTGCCGCGGTAGACCGTCCGGCTCGGGGTGTCGATGCTAAGATCCGCGTAGGTCAGCGTGTCGCGCCGTTCGATCGCCGGACGGCGCATCAAGGTGTAAAGGCGAGCGATGAGTTCCTCCAGATCGAACGGCTTGCCGACGTAGTCGTCCGCACCTGCCGAAAGGCCTGCGACCCGCTCCGAAACCTCGGTGCGGGCCGTCAGCATGACGACCGGCACGGTCGTGAGGCGCCGGATCTCCGGCAGGAGCGTGAAACCGTCGGCGTCGGGCAGCATGACGTCCAGGACGATGACGTCGGGGGACCAGGTGCGCAAGAGCGGCAGCGCAGCCGACCCTTCGGTCACGCAGCGCACCTCGAAGCCGGCCTGTCCCAGGCCGTACTCGAGCAGTTCGCGCAGCCCGCGCTCGTCGTCTATCACTAAGACCCGCGGCCGTTCGGTCGCTTCAGCCATTCTCAGACTCACTCCAGGACTGGGAACCGGCGCTTTCGGTACAATCGCCAAGTAGCATGACACGACGCGACGGCCTCAGCGGACTCTTCGGTGCCGCGTTGATCTTCCTAGCCGGCGCGGGCTGCGCGCGGCACGAACCCCCACGCGCCCAGACGCCGATCGTACAAACCTCGGTCGTTGCGTTCGGAGCGATTTTGCCCGCGCGCCAGCTGGCCGGCGTGGTCGCGCCCTACCAGAACGTCGCGATTCAGAGCACGCTCGCCGAGCCCGCCAATGCCGTTTACGTTCGCGAGGGCGACGCGGTGCACGCGGGACAGGTGCTCGCGACGCTCGATACTGCCGACTTGCAAGCGCAGCTGCAATCGGATCTCGCCACGGCGAACAGCAACCATGCGAATACCGAGCACTCGGTATATCAAGGCTCGCTGTCGATTGCGCAGGGCGTCGATAGCCTGCGCACCAACGAGGCCGCGGTTCATCAGGCGCAGCAGACGCTGAACAACGACACGCGCAACCTGCAGCGCGACCAGACGCTTTTGTCGCAGGGCTACATCTCGCAGCAATCGGTCGATGCCCAGGAGACGCTGGTCCGCAACGATCAGCAAGCGCTCAACACCGCGAGTGCAAATCTGTCATCGGCGCAGTCGAATGTCGAGGCAAACGGCTCGATCGGCGGCAACGGATTGCAGGCGGCCGCCGTGAAGCAGTCGCAAGCACAGGAACAGGTTGCGACGGCGCAGGCCCAGCAGGTGCGCGTTCAGATCGGCAAAGCCTCGATCGTGTCGCCGATCGACGGCGTGGTCGTCAACCGCAATATCAATCCCGGCGAGTACCCCGGAAACCGTCAGATCTTCACGCTCCAGCAGGTCAATCCAATCTATGCCGTGCTGCACGCTTCGAGCGAACAGGTGTCGAGCATCGCCAACGGCGCTCCGGCGACCGTCGTCGCCGAAGATCTCAACGGCAGGGCGCGCTTCACCGGGCACGTTGCCGGCGTGCTCAATGAGATCAACCCGGGTTCTACTGATTTTCAGGTGAAGGTTTTACTTTCGAATCCCGGCCAGCGATTGCGCCCCGGCATGGTCGTCCAGGGAATGGTCGACGCGGCGCAGGTACGCGGCGTTCGCGTTCCCGTCACCGCGTTTACGGACGATAACCACGACGCCGTCATGACCGTCCAAGGCGGCGGCAGCGTCAAAACGATCAAGGTGGCCGAGCTCGGCAGCGACGGAACGATCTCCGTCGTCAGCGGGCTGATCCCCGGGACGCGCATCGTCAACGACGGTCAGGCCAGCCTCGGCGATGGGGAGAAAGTCTCCTACCAACAGTGAAGTTCAGCCTTACACGGCTCTTCATCAATCGGCCAACGCTCGTTTTCGTCATCATCGCCCTGATGGCGTTCGCGGGCATCCTGTCTGCCGTGACGATCGTCAAAGAGCTCTATCCCGACGTCAGCCAGCCGACGGTAACCATCTCCGTCCAATACAACGGCGCGTCGGTCACGGAGATGCGCGACAACATCGTCGCGCCGATCGAGCAGAATCTCGCCGGCACTGCCGATCTGCAGACGTTCAACTCGGTCGTGCAGCAGGGTCAGGCGCGAATCACCGCAATCTTCGACATCAACTCCGCATCGGCGACGGACCTCGCCTTGACGAACAAAGCGATTCAGGCCGCCGAAAAGTACCTGCCGACGAATCTAACGCCCCCGACGGTCAATCTGTACGATCCCACGCAATCCACGGTCGTTACTCTGGCGCTCTATTCGAAGAAGCTTTCGCTGTCGCGCCTCGCCCTCTACGCCACCAACGTTATCGCGCCGCAGCTCGAGCAAGTTCCCGGAATTTCATTCGCCAACGTCGGCGGCGTGGTGACGCCGGCCTACGAGGTCGTGGTCGATCCAGCGCGCCTGGCGGCGGCGAATCTCACGCTCGACGACGTCGTCAACGCGCTGCAGAATAACAATCAGCGCGTACCGGGCGGCTTCGCCTACGAGCCGAACCGGCAGACGACCATCGATATCCGCGGCGACATCCAAAATCTCGACACGGTCCGCAATCTGCCGATCGTCACCACGACCGGCAGCGGTTCGACGGTTGTAAACTCTACCGGGTCCCAAGTCGAGAGCTACTCGGGCGGCCTATCGGCCTTACCGGGCGTCGTCAACCCCTGGAGCGCGACCAACTCCGTCGTGCGTGTCGGTGACGTCGCAACCGTAAATGAGGGCTTCGAGCCGCAGCTGCAGTTCGCGCACATCAGCGGCCAGACCGGCCTTTTCCTTCAGATTCAGAAAGCCTCGACCGGCAGCGAAGTCGACGCTTCGAACAACGTCATAGCGGCGCTGCCGCAGATCGAGCGGCGCTTCCCGGAGATCAGCTTCCGCGTCATCCACGTTCAGTCGAAGTTTACCGAACAGCAGATCGTCATCGTCAGCCGCACGCTGATGCTCGCAATCCTGCTGACCGGCATCGCGATGATCTTTTTCCTGCGCTCGTGGCGCAGCGCGATCGTGGTCTGCGTCTCGATTCCGACGTCGCTCGCCATCGCGATTACGGTGATGCGCGCGATGAACCTCACGATCGATACGATCTCACTCTTGGGCATGTCGCTGGTCATCGGTATCTTGGTGGACGACTCTACCGTCGTGCTGGAGAACATCGAGCGGCACTTTACCGAGCTCAAACAGCCCCCCGCAGAGGCGGCGGTGAGCGGTCGTGAAGAGATCGGCGCGGCGGCGGTCGTCATCACGCTCGTCGACGTTGTCGTCTTCCTGCCGATCGCGTTCATCCAAGGCCAGGTCGGGCGGCAGATCGCCGAGTTCGGCATCGTCGTCGTGATCTCGACGCTCACCTCGCTCTTTGTCTCCTTTACGATTACGCCGACGCTGGCCGGCTTGTGGGCGTTGCGCTCGCACTGGAAGCCCTGGGGCGCGGTCGAGTGGTTCGGCGAACGGTTCGACGATCTGCGCAGCTGGTACACCGAGCGCGCGCTGCCGTGGAGCCTTGGGCACGGCCGGCTGGTGGCGGCGTTCTGCGGCGCGACCTTCTTGCTGGCGCTGGCGATGGTCGCCGTCGGCGCGGTCGGCGAAGAGTTCATTCCGCCCGTCGATCGCGGCGAGCTCTACATCCAGCTCGTCTATCCGATCGGTACGCCGATTCAAACGGTCGAACAAGGCACCTTCGGCCTGGAGAAAAAGATCCTCCACACCTCGGATACGTTTGCAAACACCGCCGTCGCCGGCGCCTACGCGGCTTCGTTCGGCGGGTTCGTCTCGCAGAGCAACGTCGGTCAGGTGCACATCTGGCTGAAGGACGAGCGCAAACACTCGACGGACTACTGGCTCACCCAGTTCCGCTCGATCGCGCGCAAGTATCTGCCGCAGAACGTCGACGCCGTCGTCGTGCCGTCGACGTCGACCTCGGGCGGCAACGCTCAGCCGATCGACTTCTTGGTGACCGACGTGACCGGCGGCGATCCGACGGTCTACGCCCAGCAGGTCGTCTCTTTGCTGCAGAAAGTGCCGGGCGCGGTCAGCGTAAACAGCACCGGCACACTGCTGGCCCCAGAGATCTCGATCCAGTTCGATCGCAACAAGGCGCAGGCGCTCGGCGTCAACCTGCAAGACGCGGCGAACGCCGCCGGGGCTGCGTTCGGCGGAAACGTCGCGACGCAGTTCGAGACGACGGCCGGCCTGGAGCAGGTCCAAGTAATCTATCCAACCTCCTATCAGACGAGCCTCGATGCGCTGAAGTCAGTCGCGATCCGCTCCTCGAGCGGCGGAATCGTCTACCTCAGCGACATCGCGCGTTTCGAGTCGACGCCGACCGCGCCATTAATCACGCGAACCGACCGGAACAACGTCATCCACGTCAACGCCAACTACGCGCCGAACTCTTCCCTATCTGCCGTGGAAGAGGGCCTGGTCAAGCGGCTGCCGTCGCTCCACCTCCCGCCAAACATCGAGGTGCGGCCGGCGCCGCTTGGTCAGCAAGACTTCATGCACCAGACGCTGGTCGGCATGGGGCTCTCGATGATCGTCTCGGTGATCCTCGTCTACCTGCTGATGGTAGCGCTCTACAACAGCTACGTCTCGCCGTTCATCATCATCTTCTCGGTTCCGGTCGCGGCGATCGGCGCCGTTAGCGCGCTGTTCCTCACCCATCGCACGCTCAACCTGTTCTCGCTCATCGGAACGATTCTGCTCATCGGCATCGCGACGAAAAACGGAATTTTGCTCGTCGACTACGCGAATACGCTGCGGGAACGCGGGCGTGACAAGCTCGCGGCGATCAAGGAGAGCGCGCACACCCGGTTCCGCCCGATCATCATGACGAGCTTCTCGGTCGTTGCCGGCAACCTTCCGCTCGCGATCGCGCTCGACCCGGGCGCGTCTTCGCGCTCGAGCCTTGGCATCGTCGTGATCGGCGGCGTGCTCAGCTCGCTCGTGCTGACGCTGGTGCTGATTCCAAACGTCTACATGTGGGTCGCGCCGAAGGACCATCCCTCGCGTAACGGAGCCGCGCACCCCGTGCCCGACGAACGCACGCTCGCGCTGCCTCGCGAGCCCGCGCCGTTGTAGGTTCCTCGGGTTGGCTTAAGGGGCGGCCGATGCGTCGGGCGATGGCGAGGGCGTACCGGCCAGACGCGGATCCGGCGGTAACGCCGAGAACGCGATGTCGCTGAACGTTACATCGGCGAGCACCTTGACGGTCATAAACACCACGTGCTGTGTCGCGGTGAAGCTGCCGTGCACGATGATCCAGTGTCCGTCGACGACTTTGTAGTCGAGTGAGAAGGCCTCGTCGCCCTCGACCGCGCGCATCTCGATGTGCGAGGGAAGGTGCGTAACCGGGTCTTCGACGACCGCCGCCGGATAGAGACCGTGCTTCACGCGCGGCGTTGGCTCGATGAGCAGGTGGAGCGCCGCGTCGGTTGAGTCGGGCGCGTAGCTGGCCGCCCAGTAGCTATTGTAGGGAACGACGACGTTGACGCTGGGGTCGGGCTCGGGGATTGGGAACTGGTAGGTCTTTCCGCGCTGCAGCGTGATGTCTACACGTTTGAGATTCGCGAAGTAGCCGAAGCTGAAGTTGGAAAAAGGGTCGAAGTAGGCGACGATCGGGAATGCCTGGCCGGTGCGCTGCATGCCGTTGGGGAGGTCTTGCATTACCGCGTAATTGTCGGCCACGCGTACCGCGACTGAACGATTGAGATCTTGGGTGCGGCCCATGCCGGCCGCGCTGACGTGGGTGTGCTCGGTGTACGTCATGTAGACCGGCGGATTCGCCAGATAGTACGCGCTCGTGCGATTGATCAAGAGCGCGAGCGCGAGATCTGCGGTCATCATTGCGGTACAAGGGATTACTCAGAGCGCCCTTAACTCCGCTTGGAATGTCGATCGAGGTAGACGAAGCGCTAGCCGGCCACGTCGTCGAGCTGCGACGAGCAATCCATCAGCGCCCCGAGCTCGGTTTCGAAGAGCACGAAACGGCGGCGCTGGTCGAGCGGGAACTCGACGAGCTCGGAATCGCGCACCGGCGGCTCGCCGGAACCGGCGTCGCGGCGCGAATCGAAGGCCGCGAAGGCGGGCGAGTCGTTGCACTGCGCGCCGACATGGATGCGCTGCCGATCGGCGAGAAGACCGGCCTGCCTTACGCGTCACGGGTCGACGGGAAGATGCACGCCTGCGGCCACGACGCGCATACCGCAATGCTGCTCGGCGCGGCCGCGGTGCTGCGCGGTGCGCGCGAGCGGCTGCGCGGCAGCGTCGTGCTGATCTTTCAGCCGGCAGAAGAAGGGCCGGGCGGCGCGTTGCCGATGATCGAAGCGGGCGTCCTCGATGAGCCGCCCGTCGACCTCGTCGCGATGCTGCACGTCGACCCGCGGCTGGATGTCGGCACGATCGGCGTAACGCCCGGGCCGGTCAGTGCCTCCGCCGACGAACTCTACATCGACGTCCAAGGCGTGGGCGGCCACGGCGCGTATCCGCACGAGTCCGTCGACGCGCTCGTGGCTTCGGCCGCGATCGTGTTGGCCTTGCAGAACGTCGTTGCACGCGAGATCGATCCGTTCTGCAGCGCGGTGGTGACGATCGGAACGATTTCGGGGGGCTACCGCAACAACGTCATCGCCGACGAAATCAAGCTGAGCGGGACGCTGCGGGCGCACGACCCGGCGATACGGGATGCGCTCGAGGAACGCGTTCGGCGGATCGTCGCCGGCGTGGCCGCCGCCTATCGGGTGCAGACGGACGTGCGCGTCGTACGCGGCTACCCTCCGGTCGTCAACGACGATGCGCTCGCGCAGCAGTTTACCGCCTACGTTCGCGAGCACAGCGCCATCCGCGTCGAGCAGCCGGCGCCGACGATGGGCGCCGAAGACTTCGCATACTTTGCGGGCCGGTTGCCTGGACTGCTTATTCGGCTGGGCGTTCGCAGCGAAGCCGCCGGTGCGGTGCATCCCGCGCACAGCCCGATCTTTCGCATCGACGAGCGGGCGCTTCCGCTCGGCATCGAATCGCTCGTGCTCTTCGCACGCTGTGGATTGAGTTCATAACGATCCACACGCGGATGTGCATGGATTCATAAAGGACGGTTAAGGGCGCCTTCCCGAATACCACCGTCCATCATGCTCATCGCGGATACTTCGTTAGTCGCTGGGCTGCAGTCGCATAGTGCCAGTCTCGAGCTCGAGTGCCCGGCCGAAGATGCGTTTTCGCTTTTGTGCGCGGTCGAGAAATGGCCGGTGTGGTTGTCGTTTTTGCGAAGCGCGCGCCGGCACAGCATCGGTGGAGAATTGAACGTCGGCAGCGAGGTCATCATTCGTTCCTCCCTTCCGGGTGAAGAAGAACAGCTCTTCGAGATCGACGATTACATTACGAATCACCGGCTCTCGCTCGTGGGCGCTTTCTCGCTGCGGCGCAGGCTCGATTTCCGGATCGAGCGGCGTACGTCGCGTTCGAAGCTCCACCTCCGTCTTTCGTATCCCGCGTATCACGGGCGTCTCGGCGGTCTGCTCGATCGCTGGCAGCGGGGGCGGCGTCTCTCGACCGCGCTAGGCGATTCGCTCGTCCACTTCAAGGGTTTGGTCGAATACCAACGCGACGCCGCGGTTCTCGCGGATTTCTAGGTTCCGCAAGCCGCCCCGCTCGCCGGACGAGCAGCTAGCAGTCATTGACCAGGAGTGCTAAGGCCGGTATACTCTGGCCATGCCGCTCTATGATTACGCTTGTACGAAATGCGGCCACACGATCGAAGTGCGGCACGGTTTCGATGAGACCCACGCGGAGCCGTGCGCCGTCTGCGGTGCCCCGGTTCGGCGGGTCTTCAATCCCGCGCCGGTGCTCTTTAAGGGATCGGGCTTCTACGTAACCGATTCACGCCGCTCGTCGGCCGCGAGCAAGCCGGAGAAGGCGGAGAAACCCAAGGGCGAGGCAATCTCCGAATCCTCGGGCACTTCGACGCCCAAGAGCGAGAATAAACCCTCAGAACCGGCCGCTTAGGCCCGCTGAAGGGCCGCCAAGGCCGTCGCGAAGCCAGGGAAACTGACATCGGCAGCGGCGGCGCTATCGACCGCTAACGGCCCCGCGGCACAAGCGAGTACCGCAGCGCTCATCAGGATCCGGTGGTCGCCCTGCGTTTCGATCCGGGTGCCGTTGGCAACGGGTATCGCACCCTCGATCACGATCTCTCGCCGCTGCGTGCGAACCGTGACGGCGGCCGCGCCGAGCAGCCGTTCGATGGCCGCGACCCGGTCCGATTCTTTGGTTCGCAGCGCGTCGATACCCGAGATCGTCGTTTCGCCGCGGGCGAACGCCGCCGCCACGGCCAGCAGCGGAATCTCGTCAATCGCGCGCAGCGCTAGGTCGCCGTCAACGGCGACTCCGCGAAGCGCGCTGTGGGCGGCGGCAACGTCTGCGACCGGCTCGCCGGCCACCGTGCGCTGGTTGCGAAGCTCGATGGCTGCGCCCATCTGCTGCAGCGCGTCGAGGAGCCCGGTACGCGTCGGATTGACGCCCACATTCTCGACGAGCACGCTGCTGCCCGGCGTCACTACGGCTGCAGTTAGGAAGAACGCCGCCGCGGAGAAGTCGCCGGCCACGCGCACTTCACGGGCGCGAAGTTGGCCCGGCCGCAGCGCGACCGTGCGTCCGTCCCACTCGACCGCGGCGCCGAGATACCGAAGCAGCCGTTCCGTGTGGTCGCGCGAGAAGCAATCGCCCTCGATTTGCACGGCAACGCCCGCGAAAAGACCCGCAAAAAGGAGTGCCGACTTCACCTGGGCGGACGGTCCCAGCAGGATGAATCGGCGGGTTTCGACGCGGTCTCGAGCCTCGAGCAGAAGTGGAAGATGCCCGTCTGCGGTCTCGATTTTCGCGCCGAACGCACGCAGTTGCGCCGCGACCGGTTCCATCGGCCGGCGTCGCAATGACTCGTCCCCGTCGAAACGCGCGGCCACGCCGGCGCCGGCGCACGCGCCCAGGAGCATCCGGGCGCTCGAACCCGAATTCATGCAGTCGAGGGTCGCGGCCGGGCTGGAAAGCGCGCCGGGATATACCACCGTTTCGCCGGGAATTCGTTCGATCCGTAGGCCCATTGCGACAAGCGCCTCGCGCGTGGCCGCGACGTCCAGCCCGGGATTGAGATTTGAGATGCGCACCGGTTCGTTGCAGCGAGCCGCGCAGATGAGCGCCCGATGGGAGATCGACTTGTCCCCGGGCACGCCGACGCTGCCGCGTAAACGCCCATTTTTAAAGGTCACCACAAGGAGTCCCTCAGCGTTGCGTAGCAAGCAGCGCGAAACGATTTTGCTCGGTTGGCGACTGCTTTTCCACACGAAAGGAAACGATGAATAAACAAGATCTAGTGCGCTCGACGGTCGAACGTCTTGAAATCTCGCGCAAGGACGCCGTCGATCTCGTCGACGGTCTCTTCGAAGACATTCTGGCGGCGGTCGTTTCGGGTGAGGCCGTCAAGATTCCCGGTTTTGGTCAGTTCAAAGTGCGCGATCGTGCCGCTCGCATGGCGCGCAATCCCGCAACGGGAGAACAGGTCAAAGTGCCCGCGAAGCGAGTCTTCAAATTCTTGCCGGCCAAGGCGCTTAAAGAAGCGGTGATGGCCAAGCGCGGATCGCGCTCGACGGGTGCGCGTAAGGCGTCCAAGAGCAAGGCCGCCGGCAAAGCCTCCGCCGGCAAAGCCTCCGCCGGCAGAGCGTCCGCGGGCAAAGCGGCCGCCGGCAGAGCGGCGGCGAGTAAAGCCGGCGCCAGAAAGACAACCGCACGTAAGAAGCGCTAAGCGGATCCCCCAACACCGTCGCTCGCTTGTAGGAGTCAAAGATCCAATGCAATACGTACGCCTCGCGTTCGCGAGTGCGGTAGCGGCTTCGTTACTGGCCGCTTGCGGCGGAGCCAATCCCAGTTCTCCGCTCTCCGGGATGCCGCAAATGCCTTCGGCGCTGCACAGTAAGCTGCCGAAACTTTTGCGCATGGGGCACACGCCGGCGCGGCCTCCGCGGCACACGCATGCGATCACCGCGGCAATGCGGCAGCGGGCGAAAGCGGGCGGCTGGGCTCCGCTTACTGCGCCGCCGCCGTTTGCCAACGGCGCCGGCACTCAGATTCAGATGACGGACGGCACGATCTTGGTGCAAGATTATTGCTCGCCGGACTGGTACCCGCTCACTCCGGATAAGACCGGCAGCTACGTCAATGGCACCTGGGGCCGGAAAACGTCGATGCCTTCCTCGTACGGACCCCTCTACTTTGCCTCGGCGATTCTGCCGGACGGCAAACTGATCGTCCAGGGCGGTGAGTACCAGTTCTGCAAGTCAGCTGAAACGAACCTCGGCGCGATCTACGATCCCGTCGCCAACACGTGGACGCCCGTAACGGCACCGACAGGCTGGAGCGAGATCGGTGACGGGCAGAGTGCCGTGCTTTCGAACGGAACGTACATGCTGGGTAACTGCTGCTACACGAGTCAGGCCCTGCTCGACGAAGCTGCGCTCTCGTGGACGATCATCGGAAACGGTAAATCGGACACGAACAGCGAGGAAGGCTGGACGCTGCTGCGCAACGGCGAGTTGCTCGACGCCGACGTCTTTGGAGAGCCGAACTCCGAGCTCTACAACCCGAAGAAGAACAGCTGGTCTTCGGCTGGGACGCTGCCGCAGAACCTTACCCAATCGTTTGAAATCGGACCGCAGACGATGATGGCCAACAACACCGTCTTCGTCGTCGGTGCAAATCAGTACACGGCGATCTACAATGCGAACACCGGGAAGTGGAGCCAAGGACCGAACAATCCGGTGATCGGCAGCGCGCAGTACGACGCTGCCGATGCGCCGACGTCGCTGCTGCCCGACGGCGAGGGCATGATCCCGGAGAGCCCGGGCGTTTACGCGACACCGGCGCAGTTCTTCCTCTTCAACGAAAAGAAGTTCAAGCAGATCGCGAATCCGCCGGACGCAATCAATGACTCTAGCTACAACGTCCGGCTGCTGGTCCTGCCCACGGGTCAGATTCTCGAGGACGACGGCTCGACCGACGTCGAGGTGTACAGCGCCAAAGGCGCAAACGCTCCGGTCGCCGGCGGCAAGCCGCAGATCACTTCCGTGGCGACGACGCTCACGCATGGGAGCAGCTACAAGATCTCCGGCAGCCGCTTCAATGGGCTGTCGCAGGCAAACTTCTACGGCGACGACGACCAACAGGCCTCGAACTATCCGCTCGTGCGGATCACGAACTCGGGATCCGGAAACGTCACCTACGCTCGCACCCACGGCTTCAGCTCCATGGGTATTGGATCGAACAAGAAGGTCTCGGCGATGTTCGACGTGCCGTCGAAGATCCAGACCGGTGCGAGCACGATACAGGTCGTAGCGAACGGAATTGCGTCGAACCCCGTCAGCGTCACGATCCAGTAGCCGGACCTCGAAGATAACGAAGGCGCCCCGTCGTGCTTAGCACGATGGGCGCCTTCGACTACCTCACGATCCTGACGTCGATCGTGCTGGGGCTTGCAGTAACCAACGTGCTGACCCGCCTCGCCGGCGTCATCACCGCTCGCGAGCGCGTCGATTTTTACTGGCCGCCGATCGCCTGGGGAATCTGGCTTTTCTTCATTTCGGTCCAGCACTGGTGGTCGGAGTGGAGCGCCCGCCATACCGCGCACTGGAGCTTCGGAGCCTTCTGGCTCGTGCTGCTCACGCCGGTCGTTCTCTTCGTGCTGACCTCGCTGGTTTTACCCGAACCCAAAGGCGGGGCCGCCGTCCTCGATCTCGGCGAATGGTATTTTCGCAATCGGCGGTGGTTCTTCGGTTTTTTGGCGCTCTTGCCGGCGCTCAGCGTCGCCGAGGAGCTGGCCAGAACGGCGCGCATCGCTTCCTCGCTCAACTTCGCGTTTCTGGTCGCCTTCGAAGTTGCAATCGCGCTGGGATACTTTTGGAAAGCGCGGCGCGCCCAAGAGTGGCTTACCGGTCAGGCAATGGTGCTGACGGTCGTGTACGTCGCGGTGCTGTTCCTCGCGCTACCGAGCTGATAGGTCCTTGCGCAGGTAGACCACCCGCTCGGTCTCGTTGAAGCCGCACGCCGTGTGCGCTTGCAGGGAGGCCTCGTTCCAGAACTGCGTATCGGAGCCCAGCTCAGAATGGCCGTGGTCGCGGCACCACATTTCGGCGGCATCCATCAGCAGACGCCCGACACCGCGCCCCCGCGCTTCCGACTCGACGTACCATCCCTCCACGAAGGGTACCGGCATCGACGTGCAGCCGTTCGCATACGGGCGAAGCCCGAACTCGAGAAAACCAATCGGCGTTGAGGCCGCCGCGACGAAGGCGGCGATCGGCACCGGCAGGCGCGTCCCAGCAAGAAATGCGGCCACCTCGGCCGCGAGCTCGCCGGGGTCCGCGTCGGGCCACAGGCGGGCGCGCATCGCGGCCCAGGCGGCAGAATCGGCCGCTGACACCGGACGAACTCGCACGTTCATTGAAAGTAAGCGCTCACTATGAAATTTGGTACCTTTCTGTTCCGCACTGCATTCGCCGCAGCGCTCCTGGCGTGCTCTCTGCCGGGGAGGGCGCTCGCCATCGACACGATTCCTTTCACGCCGGCCAACGGTCTGATTCAAGTGCAGGGGTCCGTCGACGGCAGCGCGCCCGTGCCGATGCTGGTGAACCTCGGGGCCGGCATCGACGTGCTCTCTTCGAATGTGGGGCGCCGGTTCGTGCGCGTGAACGGCAAGTACGTCAGCTTGCGCTTGAGCGGCGAGCGCGTCGATCTTCCGATCGGCAACATCGATTCGCTCACGGTCGGCGGCATACGTCTCGACGTGCCGCACATCGGCATTTGGAGCGGGCTGGACGGCACCGGCATCGACGGTTTGATCTCGGCGACGGCGTTTCGGAACATCACGACGACCTTCGACTTCCGCACGCAGAAAGTGATCATCGAGGACGCCGAGAGCTTCCCCGAGCGAATCCGGATCGCGACGAAGATCCCGTTGATCTTGCAGGACGACCTGGGCATCGCGCTCGGCGTTTTTGCGCGGTTCGATTTCGGCGGCGGCAAGATCGGGCTCTGCGAGATCGATACGGGCTCGGCGGGGATTACGATCGACAAGACCTTCGCGACCGCTAACGGCCTGGCTGATGGCGGGAAGGCGCGCGTCGCCTCGATCGCGCTGGCCGGCGCGCGGAATACGGCGATCGACGCGCCCCCGATCAGCCTCGGAAACCTGATCTACGACTGCGACGTCGGCAACTCGTTCTGGGCGGGCCGCAGCTTCACGCTCGACCTCCAAAACCGCTATATGTACGTGTTGGTTGGTCCCTAAGAGCCTAAACCTTCTCGCGCACGAAACACCCGCGCTAGCTTCAGCGTAGATCTTGCATGATGAAGACGACGGCCGTCGCGCTCGCGGTCTGGCTCTGCTTTATCGCGCGAGCACAGGCTTCGCCCGTTGCGCCGGGGCTCTATACCGCTTCCGGCCACACGATCTATGTCGGCGTCCAACACGACTTGCCCGGTCCCCCGTCCAACGACTTCTTCGATCCGGCTTCGCAGCGGACCGGTGATCTGCCCACCTCGCCCGACCTGCATTTGCAGAGCGGTATCTTCGAAAAGCGAAGGACTCTCGAAGCACCCGGCGGCCGGCTGGGGTTTTCGCTCTACTACGCCGGCCAGAGGCCGCGTTCCACCGTTATTCTGGTCCACGGCAACGATCCGGAGTCGAGGGAGATGGGGTTCATCATCCCCTTTTTCGTCCTCAATGGAATCAACGTCGTCAGTTACGATCAACGCGGCGTCGGCCAATCGGCCGGGAACTGGTTTCTCAACGGCCCGCGCCAGAGAGCCGATGACGTCGCAGCCATCTACGACATTATGAGCAGCGATTATCACGTGGATCCGCACCGCATCGGCCTCTGGGCCTTCAGCAATGGAGGCTGGACCGCGCCCCTGGTCTCGCTTCACCGGCCGATCGCGTTTATGATTCTAAAGAGCGCTCCCACGGAGTCCCTAGCCCGGAATATTGACTACGAGGTCGAGCAAGTGATGCGCCAGCACAACGTAGAGGCGGACTTGCCGCAGGCGATCGGCCTTTGGCACGCATTCGAACAGGCACTCGACGGTATGGTCTCCTGGAACGAGGCAAAGCGCCGCTACGACGCCGGCGCGAAGCAGGCTTGGTTCAAGTATTCGCTCATGCCGGACCTTGGTATATCGATTCCGCCGCCGGCCTCGATGATCCCGGGACTGCGACGCTTGGTCACGTTCGATCCGACGAGTACGCTGCTGCGCGTCTCGACGACTCCGACACTGGCGCTTTACGGTGCCCTCGATCGAAACGTCGACGCCGCCGATTCGGCGGCGCATCTACGCGAGTATCTCACGCGCGCCGGTAATCGCGACGTTACGATCAAGACGTATCCGAATGCGGGGCACCAGCTGATCGTATCGAAGAGTGGCTACAACGGGGATTTTACGCCTCCGCAGCGATTGGTTCCCGGATACCCGCAAATCATGATCGGCTGGCTCACACAGCGACGATTTACCAACGAGGTTCTCCCCAACTTTTAGCCGTTCGACTAGTTCTGCGCGCAGACGATCGGAGAAATCTCCCGGATTAATGGGGCGGTTTAAGAAGCTGTTTCCGAGCGCTAGGGCGTTCGCACTACGCCGCAAGTAAGGAGAACGGCTCATTTTTTTGTAAGAAGGAATCATCAAGCGCGTCGGCGTGCTAGGCTCAAGCCAAGACCCCGAAAGGAGGGGTCGTTGAAATGGCTGCTTTGATACCCCGCGCGCTGGGCATTAGCACGATGTTTACAATGCTTTCGGGGTGCGCCGGCGCGACGCAGGGCGGCGTGACCGGTTTGACGCCGGGTTCGGCTCGCGCGGCAAGCGTACTGCGTTCCGCCGACGCGAACCAACTGCTGACGCTGCAGGCCGAAGGCAAAATAGCCGGCCCGGTACCTCGCGAAGTCGTGCAGATGCAGCTCCAGTATGCCCACCGCCGCAGGGCACGCTTGCCGCTACGCGCAGATGCTGCCCGAATCGGCATGTGGGGCTCGAACAACATCGACAGCTATATCTATGCCATGAACAAGAAGGGAACCAAGGTTCTCGGCACCATCGACACGGCGGCAAATGGGTGCTACTCCCCGGTTACGATTAAAATTGACCACAAGCAAAACATCTGGGTTGGCTGCGAAGAGCTTGACGTAACGTATCCGGCTGAGTTCGGCGGCGAGCAGGAATACAGCAGCAGCGGGTCAGTCCAGCGAAGCTATGCCTTTGATGCTTCTAAGTTTTGCGGCTCCGCCTATAGCTACTGTGTCGCTGACAGCTTCGACGGAGGTTGGGACGGCGCGGGGCACGTGTTCGCCGAGCTCTCTTCGGGCGACACGGTCATTAATCGAACCGTTTACTATTTGAATCCAGGCTTCTACTGGTGGAACTCAAACGAGCCTTCAGGCCCGGGGACGTTCATACGCGCCTCAGGCTACTGCCGGCCGGTCTGCGCGGTTGACTTCATGGACACCGACCGTTCGGGGAACATTTGGTTCGACTTCTCGACTTCATCCCAGGGGAGCAAGGGATACGGAGGCCTGGGCGAAGTCACCAACCCGACGACGTCACCTAAAATAAAGATCGCCTTGCCTGCTGGGACGTATGGATCTGCTGGCGGCGTGTACGTCAGCGGCCACGGATCGGTACTGAACGTCACCGATCAGGAATCGCGTGAGACGTACCAATACCGGCTCCCAGTTACCAGAATGTCCGCGCCGTTTAACGTGCTCGGCCCCACACTGGAGAAGTACAGCATTGAGGGCCGGCCGGTCTCTGGCGGCTTCAATAAGACGGAGAGCGCCTTTGCGCTTGCCGACCTTACCTGGATCGACATCGGTAAGCTGCCGGCGAACCGCTGGTCGATGAGTCCGATGGCTGACTGCGCGGACAACCCTTGCCTAGGCGTCGGGTATACGCCGTCCGACAAATAAAGGGCTGCCCGCGCAGGCACCTACGTAACTCTATTCTCTATTGCGTGAGTTCGTGCAGCGTGTTCGTTTTGGTATCGGTATAGAAGAGCACTGTATCGCTGTCGCTCGTACCGGACGCGACGAGGCCAAAGACGCGAGCCGTCGCGCCCGTGTCGACGGTTTTGGTAGCCAGTATCTTTCCCGAAGGCGTCAGCTCCACGAGTTTGTTCCCGCCCTTGGTATTGGCAACGATGAGGTTTCCGTTGGGTAGAAGAGCTGATGCTACCGGCGCATTGAGCGGCGCACCACTATAGACCAGCTTTCCGCACGTGGCTTTAGCGTGAGCGCACTTGAATTTCTTTCCGCCGGGCTGCACGACGATCTCATCCTTCTCCAATAAGTTGCTCGCGGTCGAAATGGAGACCACCGTATTATCGACCCCGTCCACGATATACAGCGTGTCGTTGCAAAGAGGGCCGACTCGCTGGCTGTTATATTGTATTCCGGACGGGCCCAAGATGCCCCAACCGGAGCCTTTATTGATCCCGAAGCCGGATATCACTTCGGTCGCCGTCGTTTGGCCGCCACTGACAGAAATGAATGACAACTTGACGATTGCGCCGGTCTTGGAATCACCAATGTAGATATCCTCAGGTGCGTAAGGTAAACCGCAGAACGCATCGGCGTCGGCGAATGGAGCATCGAGGTGCGAAGTGAAGCTATGCTTGAGTGTACCGGTCTGGTCGAACTGCGAAACAGCCCCGCCCAGCATCCCCGCGCCGTAGACTTGATTTGTCTCGGTAACTGCATCACCGTCGCAGCCCTGAAGCTTGGAGTTCTGCGTAAAGGTCGCCGGCTTGGAGTGCGGCTTCGGATTGAGTACTTCAATCGTACTGCCTTTCCCGGCAGCGCCCGCAGAGTTTGCGAAGTTGCAAACGAGCAGCTGCCCCTTCTTTAGTCCAAAGGTCGACCGGACCAGCGCGATCGCGCGTGGGCCCTGGTCGCCATTTTTCGGATCGACCGTCGAGCCGATTTCGACGTCCTTGGTAAGCTTTTTGAGAATGGAGGTCATGTCGTCGGGAACGATCGACGCCGCCCCCGGCGCAGAGACTTGCGACGTAGTGGATGCTTGTGAAGCGGAATTGCTTCCCGCTGCTCCAGTTGGAACGGTGGTATTTCCGCTACACGCCGAAGTCGCAAGAACTATTCCCGCGATCAGCACAAGCACGCGATTGTTGAAAGTTGGCATCCTTAAATCTGGCTCCTAACGCAGTGATGACGAGGTCGGGTTCGAAGTGCTTCATTCGTCGCCTAGAAGCGCAACTGCTTCTAGGGGCGCGGCCCCGCGCTCGCGATGGCTTGACCTGGCTGCTAAACCAAGCATGAGTACGGCCGCCCCTTCGCAGAGGGGACCGCAAGGCCCTTTCTTCTTACGGAGTTATTGTATTGACGTTCCGTGCGCTCGATGAAGCTGCAAGGTTCAGCGGCACCAGTGCGATAAAGAAGCGCGTCGACCCGCGGGGCTGCGCGGTCTCGGTCAAAAAGATGACCAGTGATCGTTTCTACTTGTAAGGGAGCAACCTAATGAATACGACCAGTCTAATAAAATACGCCGGCGCCGCTGGTGCACTTGCGATATGCGCGGCGTGCAGCGGCGGCTCGTCGGTCGCGCCGTCAACCACCGTGCTCAACGGCGCACACATCGGTCGGACGGCCGCCGTGAACGGGAGACTGTCAACGGCAGCGCGCCCGAATCTCAATGCGCTGCTGCGGTACCCGACGATCGTTCCAGACCAAGCGGCCAAGTCGAAGTCGAAGTACTTCGAGTACGTCATCAGCTTTTACGGCAGCTTCGCCAGCATCTTCAACTATCCGAAGAGCACTAATCAAATCGGTACGATCAATAACGTCGGCGGCCAGGGGTGTACGAACGTTCTCTACGGCTACGGAAAGAAGACGTTCTGGATCGTTGCCGGCTCCGACCAGATCACGGAATACCGGGTCCCCCAGAAGCCGATCAAGACGCTCTCTGTGCCGTCCAGCAGCATGCCGTCGAGCTGCGCGATGAATAGCAGCGGCGATCTTGCAGTTGGGATCTTGGATGGGGCGAATACGGGCGACATCGCCATCTTCAAGCACGCAAGCGGCTCGCCCAAGTTCATCGGGACACCCTTGGGTAGAGAGTACTTCGACGGCTATGACCCCCAGGGAAATCTCTTCTTCGACGGTTTTACCCCCGGCTCGTCCTTCCAGCTCGACGAGATCCCGGAGGGCAGCAGTACAGCTAAAACGATCACGACGAGCAACACGATAGAGTTTCCCGGCTCCGTGCAGTGGGACGGCACGTACATGACCGTCTTCGATCAGATAGCAAACAAATTGTATCAGTACTCGATCAGCGGAACGAAGGCGACGCTGAAGGGCACTGTATCCTTCTCGGGCTCAAGCGACTGCGCGCAGACCTGGATCGTGAAGGGTCTCGTCTATTGCGGTGACGCGGGCGCCGACAACGGCTCGGTCTTCAAATATCCGGCCGGCGGTGCGCAGCTTGCGGTCTTTACGGGGAGTTTCGACGAACCGCTTGGCGTGGTGGCAGCGAAGAAATAAGTTCGCGTTTTACCAACGAGAAGTCACAAACAAAGAGCACCGGCGTATTCAAATATGCCGGTGCTCATTTTGGCTCCCCCGTAGCCGCCGGTGATTAACGCGACTTTGCTCTGCAGCCTCATTATGTAACCCCCTGAGATCCTCACAGCGTGGCTCCTAAACGCGTGCCTCGTCCGTTGCCGCCGCGTCTCGCGCGCTAGGTCATTTGCACTATCCGGCACGTGAGCACATTGGCTCGTTTTTGCCGGGTGACCTTTGGTGCTGATAAAGAGCGTGCTAAGCTACCCTATCGGGACGCGGAGAAGAGCGGTCACCGACAAAGGAGCAGCACGATGAAGAACCCTGGCC
>DATDHW010000019.1:0-35489 GCA_036521375.1 Candidatus Cybelea sp. | reverse complement strand
CTACATCAATGCTCACGGCACCTCGACGCCGATGGGCGATCCCGCGGAGTCAAAGGCGATCGAGCGGACGTTTGGCGAGCACGCCACCCGCATCGGGGTGAGTTCGACGAAGTCGATGCATGGCCACGCGCTCGGTGCCGCCGGAGGGATCGAGGGTGTAGCGACGGCGCTCGCCGTCTACAACGACCTCATGCCGCCGACGATCAATTACGAGTTTCCGGATCCCGACTGCACGCTCGACTACGTGCCCAACGTAGCGCGCAGCGCGCCGATTCGCGTCGCGCTCTCGAACTCGTTCGGATTCGGCGGTCACAATAGCGTGATCGTCTTCGGTAAGGTTCGCCCCGGCTAAGGCGGCGGCGTGCGTTCGATGAGGAGCCCACGTGAGTGGTGAGGCGTACCGGCGAAGGTTACGCGCGCTGCTGCGAGTCGCCGGCGTGCGCCAGCTGCGCGACCTGAGCCTCTTCGAGGGCGCGTTCGTGCACCAGAGCCACGCCAAGGAGCGCGGCGGCAGCTCGAACGACCGGATGGAGTTTCTCGGCGATTCGGTTCTCGGATGCGTCGCCGCCGGTTGGCTCTTCGACCGCTTTCCGGAGGAGCCCGAAGGTCTCCTGACCCTGCGCAAAGCGGCGATCGTCAACGATGCCGAGCTCGCGCGCACCGCCAGCCGGCTCGGATTCTCCGATCTCGCGCTGCTCGGAGCGGGGATGCGCGCGGCCGGCGGAAGCGAGAACACCTCGGTACTGGCCGACGCGTTCGAAGCCTTTGTGGGAGCGCTCTTTCTGCGCTTCGGTTTGGAGAAGGCGCGCGCTTTCGTCGTCGCGTCGCACATCGAAGCGCTGGATCACTCGCCCGACGCGCTTCTCGATTCCAAGACGCGCCTGCAGCACTACGCACAGGAGCATCTCGCCGGAACGCCCATTTATCGCGAGACCAGCCGCGGCACTCCGCAGTGCCCGGCGTTTAACTCGAAGGTGACGGTGAACGGAAAAGTCTTGGGCAAAGGTCGGGGGCCGTCGAAAAAAGCCGCGCAGCAGGAGGCTGCGAAGGCGGCGCTGCTCACCCTGACGATCGGTGACCAGCGGGGCGCCGCGTCAAACACGTGAAGCTCAGACAGGTCCGAGCCTTCGGATTCAAGACGTTTGCCGAGCCGACGACGCTCGAATTTGGGGACGGCGTCACGGCGATCGTCGGCCCGAACGGTTCGGGGAAGTCCAATCTCGTCGATGCGTTCCGTTGGGTGCTGGGCGAGACGTCGACGAAGAGCCTGCGCTCGGGACGCTTGGAGGACGTGATCTTTGCCGGCAACGAGGCTCGCAAGCCGCTGGGCCTCGCCGAAGTCTCGATTCTGTTCGACAACGCCGATCGCGCGCTGCCGATCGACTTCGGCGAAGTCGAGATCACGCGGCGCGCATACCGCGTCGGAGAGAGCGAATACTTCATCAATCGCGCGCAGGTTCGCTTACGCGACGTCATCGAGCTCGTCATGGGTACCGGTCTCGGACCGGGTTCCTACGCGATCGTCTCTCAAGGTCAGATCGACGCGATTCTCGTCAGCAAGCCCGCCGAGCGGCGCGCGCTCTTCGAAGAGACCGCGGGCATCGGTAAGTTCTTGTCGCGCAAGCACGAGTCGATGCGCCGCCTCGAACGCACGGAGCAGAACGCGATTCGCATCAGCGACCTGATCGCCGAGCTCGAGCGGCGGATTCCGGAGCTGGACACGCAGCTGCGCCGCGCAAAGCGTTATCGGCGCATCAGCACGCGCGTGCGCGATCTGGAGATTTTAGGATATTTGCGAGCGGGCGCTTCGCGCCGCGAGGAGCGCGCGCAGCTGCGCGTCGAGCTCGAGAAGCAGGAGGAGCAGCGTGCGGGGGCTGCAGCAAGAGCGGCGGCGCGCGGCGCCGACGCGGCCGCGCTGCGAACCCAAGCGTATCGTTGCGAACTGCAGCTCGAAGAGCTGCGTTCGAAGGTTCAGAACGAGCGCGCCGGGGTCGCGCGCCTGGAAGCCGAGTACGCGGCGGCGCTCGCGCGGCGCGAAGCGCTCGAACGGCAATCGACGCAGACGTCGCAGGACGCGCAACGCGTAGAGCAAGAACGGACTTCGCTCGTTGCCGCGGCCACGCGGCTCGAAGAACTCCTGGTACCCCTGGGGGCCGAGCTCGAAGAGGCACGCGAAGGCGAGCTGGCGGCGTCGGCCGCCCTCGCTCGGGCGCGCGCGCAGCTCGAGAGCGTTTTCACCGAGCTGCGAGAGGTCGAGGCGCGCGCCGCGGAGATCGCAACGCGCAAAGCGGAGCGGCGCGTTCAGGCCGAGAGCGCCCGCAGCGAAGGCGAGCGCCTCGAGCGCGAAGAACGGGCCGCCCGCGATCGCACCGAGCAGACCGAGATCGCCGCCGGCGCAGCCGCCCATCGTTACGAGGAGCGCAAGCGCGCCGTCGCCGCGCTGGAGGCGGAGCTGCTCGAAGCGCGCGGGCGGGCCGAAAATGCGGAGCAGCGGGTCTCGACCGCGCAAACCGAGCTCGCAGCCGCGCTCTCGGTGCAGCGGGATCGGTCGGGCGAGGTTGCCGCGGCACAGTCTCGCCTGCACACGATCGAGGAGCTGGAGAATTCACTCGAGGGTCACGTGCCGGGCACGCGCGCCGTCGTCGAAGCCTGGCAGCGCGGCGAGCTGCACGGCATCGAAGAGATCGTCTCGAACCTCATAACGACCAGCGAACGCTTTGCGCGCGCCATGGACGTCGCATTCGGCGCGCGCCTCTCGAACGTCGTAACGACGACCTCCGAGGATGCCGAGCGGTGCGTCGAGTTCCTCAATCGAAAAGAGGCCGGCCGCGCGACCTTTCTGCCGCTCGACACACTGGCCGATCGCACCGGACGAACGCTCGACGTGAAGCTCGAAGGAATCCCCGGCGTGCTCGGGTACGCGCACACGCTGCTGCAAACCGCGCCTCGCTACGCCGGAATCGTCAATTTTCTCGTCGGCAACGTGCTGATCGTCGATCGCCTCGAGACGGGAATCGAGCTGGTCCGCGGACGAGGCGTACGCGACACGATCGTCACGCTGGGCGGCGAGCAGATCACCGGCGGCGGCGCGATCACCGGTGGCCGCTTCGTGCGCGAGCGCTCGATCCTCTCGCGCCGACTCTTGGCGGCGAGTCTTCGCGAGTCGCTCGTCGGCATGCGCGCCAAGCTCGAAGAGAGCGAAACCGCGCTGCGCGCCGCGCATCTGCACGCGGAGGCGGCGATCGTGCAGCGCGACGCGGCGCGCGAGCGGCAGGCGAAAGCAGAGGCGCAGCTCGTCGGTTCGCGGGCCCAAGTCGAGGCGCTGACGGGTGACGTCGCGAGGACGAAGGCGGAGCTCGAGACGGCCCGCGCCGCCGTGGCCGCGCTGCGCGAACAGGTTGCGCGAACGCGCGAGCTGCAGCTCGAATACGAGCGCCGCGAGCCGGAGGCGGAGCGCAGCGAGAGCGAACGCACGCGGCTGGAGAACGCGCTGGAGCGCGTGCGGGCAGAGATTGCCGCCGCGCAGGAGGCGCAGAGCGGGGCGAGCGATCGCGCCGCCCACCTGCGTGAACGAAATGCGGCGTTGACGGCGGAGCGCGACGCAGCGAAGGCCCGCCTGGGGATGCTCGACGCGGACAGCGTGCGATCGACGATGGCGCGCGAACAGATGCTCGCGGAGATCGCGACGCTGATGGAAGAGACGCGCAGCGCACACGCTCGCGTCGATGGGCTGTGGCGCGGGATCGCTTCGCTCGACGGAGAGCTGGAGGCCGCGCGCGGCAAGCGCGAGGAGCTCGTCACCGAACAGGCTCGCGTCGAATCGGACCTGCGCGTTGCCGAACAGGAAGAGCGCGAAGCCGTCGCGGGCGGCGAGCGTCACCGCACGAGGCTCGCGCAGATCGAGGCGGAACTGGGCATGCTCGTCTCACAGTTTGCCCAGCATCCGGCAACCACACAAGAGTGTGCCGACGTCGAAGCACGCTATCGCGACGAGGACGACGCGGTCGTCGACGAGCTCCCGAAGCTGCGCGACGATCTCGCACGCATCGAAGCCAACGTCAATCTGAATGCCGAATCGGAGCGCGAAGAGGTCGCGCAGCGCGAACAGTTCCTGCGTACGCAGCTCGAAGATCTGGCAAAGGCCAGAGCGACGCTCCTCGAATCGATCGCCGAAATCGAGCGCGAGAGCCAAGTGCAATTCAACCAGATGTTCGAGCGCGTCGCCGCGGCGTTTTCTCGAATGTACGAGCGGCTCTTCGTCGGCGGTTATGCGAAGATGTGGCAGACCGAACCGGACAACCTCAACGAGACGGGTATCGAGATCGCGGTCCAGCCTCCGGGCAAAAAACAGATGCCGCTGGCGGCTCTCTCGGGCGGCGAACGCGCGATGACCGCGGCCGCGCTGATCTTTGCCCTCATCGAAACCAAGCCGGCTCCGTTCTATTTGCTCGACGAGGTCGACGCCGCGCTCGACGATGCAAACATCGAACGGTTCTCGCAGCTGGTGCGCGAGTTTGCGGCTGCGTCGCAGATGGTGATCGTCACCCACAACAAGAAAACGATGGAGACCGCGGATCGCATGTATGGAGTGACGACGAAGGAAGCCGGCGTGAGCGCGATCGTTTCGGCCGAGCTCGCGGCCGAAACGGAAATGTCGGTTGCGTGACGCCGTGGCGGATGCACGGCGCACGGCGGCGCTCTTCTCGCTTTCAGATCGGTCCGGGGCCGCGGAACTGGCTCAAACGCTCGAGCGCCGCGGCTTTGAGATCTATGCCACCGGCGGAACCGCGGCCTATCTCGAAGAGTCCGGCGTTTCGGCACGCCCGGTCGAAGACGTAACCGGTTTTCCGGCGCTCTTCGGCGGACGCGTAAAAAGCCTCCACCCCAAGATCTTTGGAGCGATCCTTTACGATCGCAACGACGAAGAGCACCGGTCGCAAGCGGAAAAATACGCGATTCCCGAGATCGCCGCGGTCGTCGTCAATCTGTATCCGTTCGAAGCAACGGTCGCGCGACCGGGCGCGACGCCAAGCGAAGCGATCGAACAGATCGATATCGGCGGCGTCGCGCTGCTGCGTGCGGCCGCGAAAAACTTCGAACACGTCGCCGTGCTGACCCACCCTTCGCAGTACTCCGAGTACGCCCGAGCGATCGAAACGGGGAAGGTGCCGGTCGCCTTACGCCGCCGGCTCGCGATCGCGGCCTTCGAACGTACCGCCGAGTACGACGTCGCGATCTCGCACTATCTCGCGGCCGCCGGCGAGGTTCTTCCGAGCGAACTGCCCGGCGCGCTCGCGCTGACGCTCCCCCTTGCTAAACGGCTTCGCTACGGAACCAATCCGCAAGAGCGCGCCGCCTTCTATCTCGACCGGCCGCAGCGGCTGCCCGAGCAGCTGCACGGCAAAGCGCTGTCATATAATAATTTGCTCGATCTCGATGCGACGCTGCGTCTGCTTTCGCGCGCGCCGCTGGGCGCCGAGTTCGGCAGCGATCGTGCGCGCTTCGTTCGCGCGGCGGTCGTGAAGCACACGATCCCGTGCGGCGTCGCACAACGGTCGGGCGTCGCCCTTGCGGTGCGTGAGGCGCTCGAAGCCGACCCCGTCTCGGCATACGGTGGAGTCGTCGCTGCCGACGCACCGATCGACGCGGAAGCCGCGCTGACGCTCGGCGCCTACTTTCTCGAAATCGTCGCTGCGCCGGCCTTCGCACCCGAAGCGCTCGAGCTGCTTAAAAAGAAGCGCAACCTGCGGATCATGCAGTTCGCCAGATCCGTTCCCGACGAACTTGCGCACGAACTTCGTCTGCGTAGCGCGCTCGGCGGCGTGTTGGCGGAGAACGACGATCCGTCGGCGCCCGTCGAGGAATGGCACGTCGTGAGCCGGCGCCATCCTAGCGCGCAGCAATGGCACGACCTGGCCTTCGCCTGGGACGTCGTACGCCACGTCAAGAGCAACGGCATCGTCATCGTCGGGGGCGGCACGACCCGCGGAATTTGCGCGGGGCAGACCAATCGCGTGAGCGCCGTAAAAATCGCCGCGCGGCGTGCGGGCGAGCACGCTCGCGGTGCCGCCTGTGCAAGCGATGGCTTCTTTCCTTTTCCCGACGGGTTGGAGGCTGCGGTCGAGGGCGGGTGCACCGCGATCATCGCGCCGGGCGGCTCCGTTCGCGACGCGGAGGTGATCGCCGCCGCCGATTCACTCGACGTAGCCCTCGTCTTCTCCAGCTACCGTTACTTCTTGCATTAGGAGTCGCCACGCGGCGGCAGGCACTCCGGCCCCGGAGGCTAAGCCGTCCGCCATGCCTCGCTTTCTCCATACTTCGATCTTCGTTAACGACATGAAGGAATCGATCGAGTTTTACACCGCAAAGCTCGGCCTGCGGCTGCTCGACGGCCCATTTCACTATCCGGGGAACGCGGATATGGCGTTCGTCGGAAGCGGCTGGGATGCGTACGTCGAGCTCGTGTACGATCTGGAAGATCATCCTGAGTACGCATTGGGCAACCGGTACGAGCACCTCGCGATCGAGGTCGACGGCGACTTGCAGCAGTACGTCGATGCGCTGAAGATCGAGGGCGTCAAAATTCTCAAAGACGTTTATAAATCGCCGAGCGGCACGCGCGCGATCGCCTTCATCGAGGATCCCAACGGAATTCCGGTAGAACTGCTCGAGCCGCGAAAGACTCCGCGCCCCGCATAGCCGTCTAACGATAGATGAATGGGTCGACGGGGGGCGCTACTCGCTGCGTCCGGGCGGCCTCGAGCCGGAGATCGCCGTCGATTCGGCCGTCGACACGCAGCCACGTGCCGGCTTCGTACGGCGGCGCTCGATCGAGGCGGACCACGACCGGCGAGGCGTCGGCGCGGCAGCAGGTAATCGCGTAGCGGACGACTGCGCTCTGCGACCCGTCCCGCACGAGCGTTCCGGTAAACGTCAGACGCTCTCCCGGGAAGAGTCCGCCCAGCGTCGTCTCGGTCGCGTAGTACGGAGGCGGCGGCGCGGCGGTGAAGACGCCGGCGAGCATTAAGACCGGAGCCGCGCGCTGCGCGGGTGAGATCTCGCGGCGGTATCTGGCCGCGCCGATCAGCGCCATCGCCGCCGAGAAGCCGAGTACCGGAGCCAACGCAGGATGGATCAGCGCATCGCCCCCGCGCAGTGCGACGGCGCCGAGCGCCACGGCGAGCAGCGCGTAAGCGAGCGCATCGCGACGCGGCGCGACGTGCGGCCGGCTGGATAGCGCGCGCAGATCGACGATGCCGGCGACGCAGAGGAAAGCCGCCGCCGCCAGCGGCGAACGGGCATGGAGCGCTCCGGCGATGGCGACCGCGCCCAACGCGCAGGGCGCCGCCGCAAATCCGAGCAGGCCGCCCGCCAGCAAGCAGAGCACCGGCGGGAGACGCGCGGGGTTGAGCGCACCGCCGAGCTGCATCGCGGCCCCGGCAACCAGCGCCGCCGGAAGAAGCTCGGCCAGTTCGCCGGCCAGATCCGCCGGTTCGTGCGGACAGGCCGCGTGAAAGCGCCGGCTCAGCGCCCTCGCCGCCAGCATCGCGGCCAAAAAACGTGCCGCCGCGACGATCGGTCCGAAGATCATGCAGGTTGCCACCGCCGCGGGCAGCGACCGGGCCGAGGGGCCGCTGCCGCAACCGCACCCTAGAAATGCCGCGGCGCCCGGAAGGCGCAGCAGACGCGCGACGATTGCGGCACCCAGCAAGAAAGGCGTTGCCTCGAAGAGCGCGCTCGCGGACGAGGCCAGCGCTCCGCGCAGCAAATCGGGTGAAAAGAGCAGCGCAAGCGCCAACGGCGCCGCTCCGTAGAGCGCGATGCGCACCGACGGCTATCACGCGGCCGTCGCGCAATGGCTAGTGCGCGGCGTCGGCGAACGGGGGGTGCCGGGATATGCCTGAATCGATCGGCGCTCCGCGCGGCACGCAAGATTTCTATCCGCCGGAGTCAACGAGTTGGAACGAACTCGAGGCGCGCATTCACGCGCTCGCAGCGCGCTTCGGCTATGGCGAGATCCGCACCCCGGTCTTCGAGTCGACCGACCTTTTCGTGCGCGGCGTCGGCGAACAGACCGACATCGTCGAAAAAGAGATGTATACGTTCGAGGACCGCGGCGAACGCAGCCTCACCCTGCGCCCGGAATGGACGGCCCCGGTCGTCCGGGCGGCGCTCGAACACCACCTCTTCGCACAGGGACCGCTGCGGCTTTACTACGTCGGGCCGATCTTCCGTTACGAGCGTCCGCAGAGGGGGCGCTATCGGCAGTCGCATCAGTTCGGCGTTGAGTGCTTCGGTTTCGAAGGGCCGGAGGCCGATCTCGAAGTGATTTCGCTCGCGTGGGAGCTGATCCGGGGACACGGGATCGAGGACGTGGTGCTCAACATCAACTCGATCGGCGACCAGGAGTGCCGCCCGCGTTATCGTCAAGCGCTCGTCGAGCACTTTCGACCGCACGCCGCGGTTCTCTCGCCCGAGTCGCTGCGCCGCATCGAGCGCAACCCGCTCCGACTGCTCGACAGCAAGGATCCGGCCGACGCGCCCTTTATTGCGAGCGCCCCGCAGTTCGAATCCTTTCTCTGCGCACCGTGCCGCGAGCACTTCGACGCGCTGAGGTCGTATCTCGATTTGTCCGGCATTGCCTACGTCCTCAACCCGCGCATCGTGCGCGGTCTCGATTACTACTGCCGAACCGTCTTCGAGTTCACTTCCAGTCTCCTCGGATCGCAAAACAGTCTGTGCGGCGGCGGCCGTTATGACGGTCTTGTGGAGTCGCTCGGCGGCCCCGCTGTTCCCGCAGTCGGCTTCGCGCTTGGAATGGAGCGCTTCTTAATGACGCTGCGCGCCGGCGGCACGCGCGCAGAGGGCCCGAGGCGAGGACTGCAGGCGATCGCGCTCGGCGCGCAGGCGCGCGCTACGTTGGCGCCGATCGTCGTCGAGCTGCGCCGCTCGTTGAACTCGCCGACCTATATGGATTATCTGGAACGCAAGCTCTTGGCACAGCTGAAGATCGCCGACCGCAATCGAGCTCGTTACGCGTTGATCGTGGGCAGTGAGGAGCTCGCTGCGGGTGAGGCGATCTTGCGGGACCTCGAGTCGCGCAGCGACCGCGCGGTGCCGCTGCGTGCGGTAAGAGTCCTTGTGGAGCTTCTCGTAGAAGCGGGCCTGTAATGGACGAGCGCTATGCCGAGGAGACGCAAACGCTGCGAGAGCTGCTCGAGCTCATGCACGAGCACGACCTCGACACGATCAAGGTCAAGCTTGGCGATGCGATTTACGAGCTTTCCCGGCGCGGAGCGGACGCGCCTGAGGCGTGGGCGCCGCCGGCTCCGGTCTCGGCCGAGCAAACTCCGCCAACCGCGCCCGCCAACGTTACTAAAGTTGCCGCTCCCCTGACCGGCGTGTTCTATCGCGCTGCGTCGCCGGATGCCGTGCCGTACGTACAGGTCGGCGATCGCGTCGAGATCGGCGACGTCGTCTGCGTCCTCGAAGCGATGAAGCTATTTAACGAAATCCAAAGCGACTACGCCGGCACGATTCTGCGAATCGTTCCGGACAACGGCGAGCTCGTCTCGCAGGGCGAGGATCTCTTCTGGATCGAGCCGCACTCGTGAGCAAAGCCGCTCCCGACTATTACGCGCAGCGCGGCTTCGACGAGCTGCTCGCCGACCGCAGCGGGCTCCTCGGCGAGGCGCGCTATCAGCCTCAGGTCGAAGCGATCGTCGATGCCCTCGTCGACGCGCTGCGCGCGGGCAAGAAGATTCTCTGGTGCGGCAACGGGGGAAGCGCTGCCGAGGCCCAGCATATGGCCGCCGAGCTTTCGGGCCGGTATCTGCGCGAGCGGCCCGGGCTGCACAGCGAGGCGCTCTCGGTAAACTCGTCGACCCTCACCTGCATCGGCAACGACTACGGCTACGATCGCATCTTCGCGCGGCAGGTCGAAGCGTTCGCCGCGCCCGGCGACGTCGTAATCGGGATGACGACCAGCGGCGGATCCCCGAACGTCGTACTTGCGCTCGAGGCGGCCAAACGCCGCGGCGCGGTTACGGTTGCCTTCACCGGTAACGGCGGCGGCAAGGTCGCGGAGCACGCCGATTACGTCCTCATGGGGCCAGACGGCTATGCGGCGATCGTTCAAGAGGTTCATCAAGTAATGGCGCATATCGTCTGCGATCTCGTCGAACAGCGCCTGATTTTCGAAGACGGCCTGCGGTGACGTCAATAATGGCGCCCGACGCCCGGACGCTCTTCGAACGCGCGAACGGACGGCGCATTCTCGTCATCGGCGACCTGATGATCGACGAATGGATTTGGGGAACGGTGACCCGCATCTCGCCGGAGGCGCCGGTTCCGGTCGTCGCCGTCGTCGACCACTCGTTTACGCTCGGGGGCGCGGGCAACGTCGCAAATAACCTGCGAGCACTTCGGGCCAACGTCGTCTTCGCGGGAACCGTCGGTGACGACGACTTCGGAATACAAGTGCGCCGCCTGTTGGGCGAACAGCAAGTAGACGACAGCGGGATCGTCACGCTGGAGGATCGCCCGACGACGCGCAAGACGCGCGTCGTCGCCCACAATCAGCAGGTCGTGCGCGCGGATTGGGAGTCGACCGCGCCGTTGGAGAGCCTCGACCGTTCGCGCGTCGCCGCGTTCGTGCGCGAGCGCGCGGCGCAATGCGACGGGGTGATTCTCAGCGATTATGCCAAGGGGTTGCTCTCGCGCGAGATCGTCGAGGCCGCATCGCTCTGCCCGCTCGTATTGGCCGATCCAAAGCCGCTTAACGTCGGCTTGCTGCGCGGAGTGACCTGCGTCGCGCCCAATGCCGGCGAGGCGTCGACCATGACCGGTATAACGATCGTCGACGAAGCGAGCCTCGAAGCAACGGGCCTACGGCTGATCGAGATGCTGGATTGCCGCTATGCGGTCATTACGCAGGGCGAACACGGCATGTCGCTCTTCGGGCGAAACGGAGAGCGGTTGACGATTCCGTCGGTAGCGCGGACCGTCTACGATGTCAGCGGTGCGGGCGATACCGTCATCGCGATGCTGGCGCTCGCGCTCGCCGCCGGTGCTTCGATCGAGCAGGCGATGCAGTTGGCAAACTTCGCGGCCGGAGTGGTCGTCGAGAAGCTCGGGACGGCGACGGCCTCGCCCGAGGAGATCGTCGCGCTGGTCGAGCCGGCGACGGCGTGAGCGAGCACGCTCCATTTGCGGCGCGGCTTTTCGACATCGACGGCGCGGTCGAGTGGCGCGCCGAAAAGCGTTCGCGTGGACGCACCGTCGTCTTCACGAACGGCTGCTTCGACGTGCTGCACGCGGGCCACGTTGCGTACCTCGCGTGGGCGCGCGGGCAAGGCGACGCTTTGATCGTCGGGCTCAACGAAGACGATTCGGTTAGACGGCTCAAGGGGCGCGCACGCCCGATCGTTCCCTTTGCCGATCGCGCGGCGCTGCTATGCGCGCTGCGCAGCGTCGACGCCGTCGTCGGGTTCGCCGACCTTACGCCCGAGGTCGTGCTCGATCGGATTCGGCCCGACGTTCACGTCAAGAGCGACCAGTACCGCGAGGACGAGCTTCCGGAACGAAGCGTCGTGCTGCGCCACGGCGGTCGAATCGCCCTCGCGCCGCACGCTTCGGGCAAGAGCACGACGGAGACGATCGCCCGCATCCTCGATGCGTATAGCCGTCACGGCTAACGGTCCCGGCGAGGTGGCCGGCTGGCTGCGGCCTCTGCTGCGATCGCTCTATGCCCGTCGCCCCGATTTGGAGGCTTTCGTTTTTCTCGTCCCCGACGACTACGCGAGCGGCTTCGAGGCCGAGATGCTGCAGCAGTGGTTCCCTGCGGCTCACGTGTACGATCCAAAGCGGTATCTGCGATTTGCGCTCGGTGCACGGCTCGAGGATCTGCCGCCCAGCGTCGACGTCGTGCAGTATATCGGCGGCGATCTCTTGCACGCGAGGCGCGTGCACGCACGCCTGCACGGTCGTGCCGCGACCTACAAATTCTCCCGGCGGTCGTGTCGCACCCTCTTCGAGCGGGCCTTCGCCGTCGACGCGCACAACGTCGAACAGCTCGAAGGCTGGGGCATTCCGCGCGATCGGATCGAGCGCGTTGGAAACCTGGCGATCGACGGCGCGCTCTTCGAAGCCGCGCAGGCGCGAGAAGAGGGTACGCCGGAGGACGGCATCCTCATCATGCCCGGCTCGCGCACCTACGAAGTAGAGAACCTGATACCGTTTTTCTTCGCGGTCGCGTTGCGAGTGCTGCGCGATCGTCCGGGCCTGCCGATCGCGTTTGCAATATCGCCCTTCACGTCGCGCGCGCACGTCAAAGCGGCGATCGAGGGCGGCGGCCATCCGCGGATGTTCGGGCGCCGCGGCCGGCTCGTCGTGGAGGACGAGCGGGAGTTTTTAGAGGATGACCGGCGCGGAGTGCGCGTTCCGGTCCTGCGTAACGGGCTTGCCGCAGCGCGCCGCGCCCGGCTGGTTCTCACGATTCCCGGAACGAAGACCATCGAACTCGCCGTGCTCGGTAAACCGGCCGTTACGATCACCCCGTTGAACGCACCGGAGCTGGTGACGATCAATGGCCCGCTCACCTATCTGAACCGCGTTCCGCTCGTCGGCGTCCCGCTCAAGCGCGCGGCCGCCGTCGCGGTATCGCACCGCTTCCGGTATCACACGCAGCCGAACATCGATGCCGGCAAAACGCTGATTCGCGAGGTGCACGGGACGGTGACGCCGGCAAGGATCGCGAGCGCGGCGCTCGACTCCTACGACGACCCGGGCTGGATATCGTCCGCCGGCGAGGAGCTCGCCGGGCTCTATCGCGATCACGCGGGCGCAGCCGACCGAATGGCCGATTCACTCCTGCGCTTCGCGGCCGCGTAGCGACGAGGCTACGCGATGGAGTTCTCCGTCGTCATCGCAACGAAGGACCGGCGCGACTTTCTGGCCGGCGCGCTCGAGTCGCTGCAGGCGCAGACAGATGCGCCGCCCTTCGAAGTCATCGTCGTCGACAACGGGTCGACCGACGGCACGCGCGGCGAGGTCGAGGCGTACGCGAACGCGAGCAGGCCAGTGCGGTATCTCTGGCAACCCGAACCCAACCGCGGCAAGTCGCGCAATCGCGGCGTCGAAGTGGCGCTTGGCCGCTACATCGCGTTCTGCGACGACGACGTCCGGCTCCCCACAGCGTGGCTCGCCGCGCATGCCGCCGCGCAAACCGGCGACGAGTACGTCGTCAACGGACCGATTCTCAACGTAGCTTCGGCCGACAGTACGCCGAAACCGGCGCCGGCCAACTATTCGCGCGCCTTTCTCTGCACGTGCAACGCGTCGCTGGCCAAGCGCGCCTTCGAACGCGCCGGCGGATTCGACGAGTCGTTCGATTTATACGGCTGGGAGGACACGGAACTGGGCGTGCGGCTGCGCGAATCGGGATGCCGCTGGCGGTTTGCCTGGAGCGCCTATCTGTGGCACCTCAAACCCGACGTCCGCGGCGCACTCGAGGTCGAGGCGGGAAAGGCGCTCGAGAAGGCGCGCATGGCGAGCCGCTTTCTCGCCAAACACCCCTCCCGGCGCGCTCGCCTGGCCACCGGCGCGCATCCGCTGAATCTTTTTCGTGCGCGTTACCTGCTCCCAGAGGCGCTGCTCGCATACTATGCGGGCATCTCGAAGAGCACGCGCGCCCCGGCCTGGCTGCGAGCGCTCAGCCGCGGCCAGCTTTTGGACGGTCTGTACGCCCGCGAGCTCGTTCGCGCGCTCGATGCGGAGCATGAACGCTAACCGCGCGCTGCTCTACTGCGCGGGCGGGGGTATCGGCGATTCGCTGGTCGCGTCGATCGTCGCGCGCGCAATGCGGGGGCGATTCTCGTCGGTCGACGCGTTGACGCTTCGGGGGCACGCCGAGTTGCTCGAACGCGTGCCCGATATCGATCGGGTCTTCGTCGATGAGGGCGACGAGCGCGCGCTGGCCGAGCGCATGAGCCGCGAAGCGTACTCCGCCTGCGTCGTCACATGGGCGACGTCGAGGACGGCGGCAGTTCCTTGGCGGGCCGGAATTGCCGTTCGCGTCGGGCAGGCGCGACGCTTTTATTCGCACCGCTTCACCAAGCGCGTCGTCGTCCGCAGCGAACGCGGCGACGTCACCTCGCACTGGTCCGACGTGCTGCTCGACTTTGCGCGCGCGATCGGCTGCGATACCGACGACCGCCGCTATCGATTCCTACCGACGCCGCAAGACGAAGCCGAGGCGGGAAAAATAGCCGGCGGCCGCAGCGACTTCATCCTGCTCAGTCCGTGCAACGCGATCGCCGCGCGGCGCCGCTGGCCGGTCGAGGGCTGGGCGACGCTCGCGGCGGCGTTGCGCGAACGTTACGGCGTCGAAGTGCTCGTGAGCGGTTCTCGCGCCGATGCGCCGCTGGCCGAAGCGATCGTCGCGCGCGTCGCAGGGGGTCGCGAGGTAGCCTCGATCGCGGGGTGCACGAGCCTCGGCTCGTTCGGTGCGCTCGCGCGGCGGGCGCGCGCGTTTGTTGGAATAACGACGGGTTCGATGCACGTTGCGGCGGCGGTCGGGTGCCCGACCGTCGGTATCTTTCCGTTTCAGTCGGACTACCCGGAGCGATGGTCGCCGCTGGGCGATCGCACCGCGATTGTGCGCGCAACCTATCCGTGCCACCGAGGGGATACCAAAGAGCGCTGTCGAGACTACGCCTGTATCGAGCGTCTCGATGAGACTCGAATCCTCGCCGCGACGGACTCGCTGCTCTCGTGATCCGCGCCACGATTGCGCTCTGCACCTACAACCGCGCCGCGCTGCTCGAGCGCGTGCTCGAAGCCTGCTTCGACCAAACCGTTCCGGAGGAGTCTTACGAGGTCGTGCTGGTGGACGACGGGTCGACCGACGCTACGGCTACGGTCATCGAGCGCGCTCGAGCACGCGCCGACTGCCGGTTTACCGCGATCGCCCAACCCAATCGCGGGCTGGCTGCGGCTCGCAACGCCGGCATCGGGCGAGCCGTGGGCGAGCGCATCATCTTCATCGACGACGACGTGCTCGTGCTCCCAAACTTCGTGCAGGAGCATCTGCGCAGCAGCGTCGCTCACCCAACGGCGGTCGTGCGCGGCGGGGCGATCGAAGTGGAGGATCTCGACGTCCTTCCGCCGCCGGTCTGGAGCATCACGAACTATAGCGGCAACTTCTTTTGGACGACCAACGTCTCGGTGCCGCTGGCGACGATTCGCACGCTCGGCGGATTCAACGAATCCTTCGCGGAGTACGGCTGGGAGGATATCGACGTCGGGATGCGCTTGCGCGGCGCCGGCGTGCGGGCCGTCTTCAATCCGCGCGCCCTCGTCTATCATTTCAAACCGCGTCCGCGCGTCGACCGGGTGGACGCGATGCTCTCCCAAGCGCGCGCCAAAGCGCGCACTGCTGCCGCGCTCGTGCGCCTCCATCCGCACTGGCGCACGTATCTCGCCACGGGAATCAATCCCGTTTCGCGGCGTGTGGCCTCGCTGCGGCGCAGCCTGCGAGTGGCCGACGCTCTCCGGCGCCGGCTCGCCGGTCTGCGGGGCGACCGCGAGCTGACGCGCCGCGAGCTGCTCGCCGTGCGCGCGCTGGCCAACGAGATCTACTACGAAGAGCTGGAACGTGCGCTGTGAGGATCCTGCTCTCTCGCACCGACCGCATCGGAGATCTGGTGCTCTCGACGCCCGCGATCGCCACCGTGCGCGCCTCGTTTCCTACGGCGCATCTGGCCATCGTAACGAGCAATTATAATCGGGTGGTGATGGAGCGTAACGACGACGTCGACGAGCTCATCGTTCTTCCGGAAGGGGCGTCGCCGCGCGGCTTCGGCGCGAGCCTGCGCGGCTACGACGCCGCCGTCGCGCTGGCCCCGCGTGCCGTCGATCTGCAGCTCGTCGGGGCGACGAAGGCGCCCTTGCGGGTCGGCTACACCTACGAGCGCCGCTGGATCGCGCGACTAACGGCGGGGCTCTACCTCGATCGCATCATGGTCTCCGAAGCCGATCCGGAGCTCTCCGACCGGGACCCTCGCCGCATCGTGCGGCACGAGGTCGTGCAGCTGCTCGACCTCGTCGCGCTCGCCGGTGCGCGCGAGCGCGCCACGCGGCTGCGGCTCGACTTGGTCGACGCGGACCGCAGCGTCGCGCGCGAGCTGCCCGAAGGCCCGATCGTCCTGCACCTCGCGCCGCGCTGGTTCACCGGCGGCAGCACGCTCGAGTCGACGCTCGAGATGGTGGACGAGCTCGGCGCCCTCGCACCGGTCGTGATCACCTGCGCGCGAGAGTGCGAAGCGCAGGCGCCCTTTTTCGATGCCAAGCGCAGCGTCGTCCGTTGTTTGCGGCGGCTGCCTTTCCACCAGTGGGCGGCGGTGCTGCAGCGCGCGCGCGTCGTCGTCACGGTCGATACCGGCGCGACGCACGTGGCGAGTGCGGTCGGCCGGCCGACGCTCGTCGCCTTCGAGCATCGCTACTTCCGTCTGAACTCGCAGGAATGGTCGCCGTACGGCGTGCCGCACGTCCTGGTCCGCAAGCCGCCGGCACGCGATCCGGAGATGCTCGCCCGGTTTCGCGGCGAGATCGCCGGCGGCGTAGCCTCGCTGCTGCGCGCGAAAGTTTCGTAGTGCCCGAGATCTCGGTCGTCATCCCGACATACAACCGCCTCAATACCCTCTCGCTGGTCCTGCCGACGCTGCTCGCGCAAGATCTTCCCGCCGAGCAGTACGAGCTGCTCGTCTGCGATTCGAATTCGAACGACGGCACGGAGCAGTTTCTGCGCGACGTCGCGGCCCTGCATCCCAACGTACGACATTTGCCGGGCGCGTACACAGGCAGGGCGGCCGCGCGCAACGCCGGCATCGACCGAGCGCGCGGCGATATCGTGCTGTTCAACGATGCCGATATCTTTGCATCGCCCGATCTGCTCTCGGTGCATCGCTCGCGGCATCTGCAGCGAACCGGCATCGCCGTCGTCGGCTTGGAGGTGCAGGCGCGCGACTACGAAGAGTACGAGTATAAGCGCGATCACCCGCAGGCGCGCGGGCATCTGCATCCGCCCTCGCGAAAGAGGCTGTCGTGGTTATATTTTCTCACGGGCAATGCCTCAGTGCGGCGTACGGATCTGCTGCGGGCAGGCTGCTTCGACGAAAGCTTCACCGGCTACGGTCACGAGGATCTCGAACTCGGCTATCGACTGCAGCGGCTCGGCATCGAGATCTGTTACGAGCCGCGCGCCGTGAACTATCACTGTCAAGATGTGTCGCACGACGACCAGAAGGAGAAAATGCGTCTCGCCGGACGATCGACCGCGCGCTTTTATCGCAAGCATCCCAGCTTCGACGTCATGCTGAACTTGGGGATGACGCCGGCCTCGCTCGGCCTGCATTCGCTCTTGGCGCGCTTTCCGACTCTGCTGGCCTCGATCGACCGGCGCGCCGCCCGTTCGCGCCTCGCGCGGGAGCTGATCCTGCAATACCACTACGTCTCCGGCGTCAAAGAGGGTCGTAGTGACGCTTAAGGTTTCGTGCGGCGCGCTGCGAGCCGGCAACGCCGGGGAGTCCGTCGAACTCAACGGCTGGGTGAATCGCCGGCGGGATCATGGGGGATTGATCTTCGTCGATCTGCGCGATCACGAGGGCGTCACGCAAATCGTGTTCGACCCGCAGCACCCGAGCTTTTCGCAAGCCGAGCACCTGCGTCACGAGGACGTGCTCCACGTTCGCGGCGCCGTGCGGCGCCGTCCGGCGGGCACCGAAAACCCGCGCTTGGTAACCGGCGACGTCGAAGTGGCGATCGAGGCGCTCGAGATTCTGAACCGCTCGGCGGTACCACCGTTCCAAATCAACGTCGACGAAGACGTCGACGAGAACCTGCGCTTGGAGTACCGATATCTCGACCTGCGACGGCCGCGTTTGCAGGAGAACATCCGGCTGCGCCATCGCATCGTCAAGGCGATGCGCGACTTCTTCGACGAGCGCGGCTTCGTCGAGATCGAGACGCCGATGCTGATCAAGTCGACGCCGGAAGGAGCGCGCGACTACCTCGTTCCCAGCAGGCTCTATCCAGGAGCCTTTTATGCGCTCCCGCAGTCCCCGCAAATGCTCAAACAGATTATGATGATCGCGGGCTTCGGGAAGTACGTGCAGATCGCCAGATGCATGCGCGACGAGGATCAGCGGGCCGATCGCCAGCCGGAATTTACCCAGCTCGACGTCGAGATGTCGTTCTGTACTCAAGATGACGTGTTGGAAACGATCGAGTCGGCGATGCGCTACGTGTGGAGGAGCGTGCTCGGCGTCGAGCTGCCGCCTTTTGCGCGCCTTACGCATCAGGAAGCGATGGGCAAATACGGACTCGACAAACCCGACCTGCGCTTCGGCCTGGAGCTGGCCGATGTGGGTTCCGTCTTTGCAAACACGGAGTTCGTCGTATTTCGCTCGGCGCTGGAAGCCGGCGGCGCGATCGTCGCGCTGCGCTATCCGGGGGGCGCGCAGCTCTCGCGGCGCGATTTCGACACGCTGACCGAGACCGCCAAGCAGTTCGGCGGCAAAGGTATGGTCTGGCTGGCGCTGGGCGCCGACGGCACGAAATCCTCGGCGGCGAAATTCCTAAGCGAAGCCGACATCGCGGCGGTGACAGCCGCCGTGCAAGCGCAGACCGGCGACGCAATCCTGCTCTTTGCCGGCAGAGACGAGCTGACTCGCGCAGTCGCGGGCAAGATGCGCAACGAGGTCGGGGCGCGCTGCAGTCTGCGCGATCCGAAGCAGTATGCGTTCACCTGGGTGACCGGCTTTCCGTACCTGGAGATCGACGAAGAGACCGGCAAACCGGCGCCCGCGCATCACCCGTTCACTTCGCCCGCACCCGGCGATTGGGAGCTGATCGATTCCGCGCCGACGAAGATGCGCGCCCAGCATTACGACCTCGTGCTGAACGGCTACGAGCTCGGCTCGGGGTCGATCCGCATTCACAAGCCGGGCGAACAGCGAAAGATCTTCGAGATGCTGGGGCTGACGCCCCAACAGATCGAGGATCGCTTCGGATTCTTCGTGCGCGCCCTCGACTACGGCGCTCCGCCCCACGGCGGGATGGCGCTCGGCGTCGACCGCATCGTGATGATCGCCTGCGGCGAAGAGAATATCCGCGAAGTCATCGCGCTTCCGAAGAACCAGGTCGCCCGCGATTTGATGATGGACGCGCCGAGCGCCGTCCCCGCGCAGCTGATGGCCGATCTGCATCTTCGCAGCGCACCGATACCGGAAACGCCGTAGCTTCGAGCCGGTTACATTCCCAGGATCTGGCGCGCCTTCGTGAAGATTGCGTCGAACATCGGTACGGTCAGCTTGCCGGTGTTTGTGTTCTGTTGGCTGGGATGAAACGATGCAATCACATCGATGACGCGCTCCCCGAGGCGCGTGCGGTAGTGCGCGCCGTGTGAGAAGGCGGGCTTGGCGCCGTCGAAGGTAAAGCCGCGCGCCCCAAGCATCTTCAAAATCGCCGCGAAACCGATGGCGCCCAGCGCAATCATCACCCGGATGCGTTCCAGCGCGTCGAACTCCTCCACCAAGTACGGAAAGCAGTTTTGCAGTTCGCCGGGTGTCGGTTTGTTTTGCGGCGGCGCGCAGCGTGCAGCGGCGGTGATGAAGCAGTCGACCAGGCGCAGGCCGTCGTCGCGCGAGATCGCTACCGGCGCGGAGGCGAACCCGGCTCGATAGAGCGCGGGATAAAGAAAGCCTCCAGAGGCATCGCCCGTGAACGGGCGGCCGGTGCGATTGCTTCCGTGCGCACCCGGCGCGAGGCCGACTAAAATCACGCGCGCCTGCGGATCGCCGAAGCCCGGCACCGGCTTTCCCCAGTAGTCGCAGTCGCGATACGCGCGCTTCTTTTCGCGCGCTATCTCGGCGGCGAAGGCGCGCAGCCGCGGGCACTTGCGGCAGCGGATAACCACGCTCTCGATCTGCGTCAGCGTTTTCATTCGGATAGGTCGAGCGGGAGAGCTTCCATTTCGCGAGGTTCGAACTTTTCCAGGCCGCCGTGATAGGTTCGGCCCTTGCCGACGAAGCTCGCGCGCCTGGCGTTGAGCGATGCAACGACATGCTCGAGCGTCCGTTCGTCCAACGGCCGGCGCGGGTAGAGTCCGTGAACGACGTTGAGCAGCCCGAGGCCGTCGGGGTTGCGGGCAAAGCACGGAGCGCTGCGAGCCATATAGGTTCCGACGATCGGCGGCCGGGGGAAGACGAGCGAGTACCACGGGCGGCGCCGGCTCGCGACGTACCCGCGGTGAATCTGCGCGGCCTCACCCGCGCGAACGTAGTCTGCGAGCGCTTCGTCTGCGAGAACGTGGGCCTCGGAGCCAATCTGCAGCCCGACCATACGGTGCGCAGCATCGCGCACGATCCCGCCTGATTCGAGGACTTCTTTCGCGGAGGCGACGAGCGGAACGCAGTACCGTAAGATGGCGCGCTCCCTCGCGCAGGCCTTGGACATCACGAAGAAGCCGTTTGCGCCGGTGACTTGTCCGCGTGAGACGCGAAAGAGCGTGCCGATCCTCCCGGCCTCGTCGTGCTCTTCGGTTCCTCGGAAAAGCGCCGACCAGCGCGGCGTTCGTGCGAGCTCGGAACGCTCGCATCGCCGCCCCCCACGCAGTGAGATCGCCGCCGGGTCCGTGAGCTGCGAGAGCGTAACGAATCGCGTCGCGCTTCCGATGGAAAAGGTCGTTATTGCCGCGGTGGTCATCGCATCGGCGAACGGCCTCGCGCGCGGATCGAAGACGGCAAGCCCGCGTCCGCCAAGCTCGCCGGCAAACGCGTCACGGAGAAAGGCGCCGTACCGAACGTCGAGCCACTCGGCGCTCGTCACGAAGGAGCCGACGTCGCCGCGTTTGGCGTGCAGCGCTAAGGTTGCGAGATAGAACAGGACGTGCAAGCCGGCCAGACCAGAGACGCTCGAACCGATGGCGCTCGCAATCGCGGAGGCCCTCGCCTTGACGGCCGGCGTCAACTCGTGGTGACGAACGTAGGGCGGATTTCCGACGAACGCGGTTCGTCCGGCAACTCGCTCGATGCGCGCGAAGAGATAATCCTCGTTGATGACTCTTGAGTTTGCCGCGCCGACGGCAGCGAGCGCCGCGCGCGTCATCAGCGTTGCCAGAGGGTCGACGTCGACGGCGATGAGCGCCAGGAAACGGTCGTGCTTGGCCGCGGCGACCGCAAACCGTCCGCTTCCGCAGCCTGCGTCGACGAGGCGCTCGGTGCGGCGTCCCAGCGCCCAGCAAGTCATCGCATCGACGATCGCCCGAGGCGTATAGAACGCGCCGAGGGTGCGGCGCTGCGCCCGCGAGCGGGCCGCGCAGAGACGCTCTCCGAGCGGATCGCCTCCGTCGCGAATCGCAGCGCGAATGCTGCGACCGGCGTGTTTTGCTGGGCGGCCGGCCGCGCGGACGAGCGCGAGCTCGGCGGCGGAGAGCGGGCCGCCGCAGCCGGCGGCGCCGCAGGCCAGCGCTTCGCGGGCGATCTCGAGCAGCTCCCCAGCCGGGTTCACGTGCAGTTGAGCACGTCGGCGAATTCGATGCCGACCGGCGCGACGACGTAGGCGATGCCGTCGTTGCGCTGCCAGATTCGCTCGAGGGCGGCTCGCGGATAGACGACGCGTACGTTTGGGGCCGCTGGATCGTTGATCGCGCAGTCGCCGGCGCGCGTAAACCCGCAGAGCACCGCGAGGTGGCCGTCGGAGCGTTCCAGCGGCGCACCCGGAAGCTCGCCCGCACTCCACGAGTACGAGATCGCCAGCGGAAGATTTCGCTCGATCAGACGCTGGGCGTGATCGAGATTGCGCAGGTGCGCCACGGCGGCGCGCAGACCGAGACGGCCGCTGTAGGCAACGTTGAAGACCCAGTTACCGGTTCCGTTGTACGAGCGGTCGAAGACTTCGCGGGCTGTCTGGGTTACGGAAACTTCGATTCCGTGATAGGCGTGAATCATCGAAAGCGAGGCGGGACTGCACCACCCTCGCTCGTTGGGCTGCTCCGCATACTGGCAGCGCGCGGGAACGTCTAAGATCAGCGAGTCGCGCGCGTAGGGCAGCGAGTCGCGGGCCCGGACCGGTGCCGAAAAAGCCAGCTGCTCGAAGCGCACGCCGGGCGCGCGAACCTCGATTCCGTCGAACGGCTGCGCCGCGCGGATGACGTCGACCTCGACGACGGTGTCTTCGTGCGACGGGCTCAGTGACTTCGCACCCCCTGGCCTCCACTCGGAGTGATCGAGCCAGTCCCCCGCGGGCACGTGAGCGCGAAGCAGGCGGAAGGAGAGCCGGCCGCTCTCCGTATGCGTGTTCCAACTCAGCACCCCGCGCCGGGAGGCCTCGAAGAACAGGCGGCCCGTTTCGTCGGCGCCCAGTTTTTGCGTAAAGGTTCCCGCGTTCAGATCGTCCACTGCCACGCGTTCCACGTGTCGCCGATGAATGCCGCAGGAACGTAGTTCTTGAGATCCGCGTTCATCGCCGTGTAGTCGGTTTGCCAGCTGAAGAATACGGCTGGGACGACGTAGCGGATGCGTTCCTCTTCCCGCTGGTAGAGCGCCTTGCGCGCGTTCTCGTCGAACGTGCTCGCTGCGGCGAGGCTCGTTGCGTTCACGATCGGATCGTTCAGCCACGACGTGTTCGCACCGCGCGGCGGAATGAAGGCGCCGGCCCAGTTTCCGGAGTTGTCCGGGTCGGGACCGTTGGTCTCGATCGACCACTCGAGATCGTACCGGCCGGTGTACAGGGGCCCGTTCTGCGCGAAGAGGTAGCTTCCGGGATAATTACGGACTTCGATCTCGATGCCGATCTTACGCAACATCGCCTGGATCAGCACTTGGGATTCAGTGTTCTCCTGGTGGCCGGTCGTCGCGTAGATCGTCAAGCGCATTGCGAGCGGTCCTTTCACGAGGATGCCGTCGAGGCCGGGCCGCCATCCGGCCTGCTCCAGCAATCGCTTTGCGTCGCCGGGATCGTAACGGTACGCGGGCAGTTTCGGGGCCGCCCACGACTGCGGGAAGATGTCGGAGATCGCGAGCCGGTCGAGATCGTGAAAGACGTCGTGCTCGATGCGCGCCCAGTCGACGCCCTCGGCGATTGCTCGGCGCACGCGCGCGTCGAGGAGCTGCGGACGGCTAAGGTTGATGCCGAGATGTCGCCAGTTCGCGCTGAGGCGGTGCGTAACCGCAATTCCCCGAATCGTCGAGAGGCGCGCGACGTTGTTGGCGTTGACGCTGGGGTAAACGTCGACCTCGTGCGTCGCCAGCTCGTTCAAGAGCGTGTTGACATCGGGAATGACCTTCCAGATCACCTCTTTGAGCTTCGGTGCACCGCGGAAATAGCGCGGGTTCGGAGTGAAGGTGAGCGAGCTTCCGTGATTCCACGCTTTCAGTACGTACGGTCCGCTCGAAAGCGGGTGCTCGTTATAGCCCGACTGACGCAAGTCGGCGATCTTGGCGAGCAGGTGGAGCGGCAGCGGCGGATAGCCCGCCCCGCCCATTGCGAGAATCCCTAGAACGCGCACGCTCGCGCGGCGGAGCCGAATGACGATCGTATACGGATTCGGCGCCGACGCGGATGCAATTTCGTCCCAGCCGTACGTGCTCTTGACCGCCGTCTGCGGATCGCGTACGAGCCGGTACGTGAAGAGCCAATCGGCGGCCGTCAGCGGCGCGCCGTCGGCCCAGACGACGCCCTTGCGTAAGTGAACGACGATCTGCCTGCCGTCGCGGCTGATATCGCCGTTGCGCAGCGTTGGTACGCGCGTGGCAAGGTCGGGGACGTAGTCGCCTTGCGCGTCGTACCGCAGGATGAACGAGTAGAGCAGGCCGGAGATCGCATCGCTCGCGGCCGTATGCGCGTACATCAAGTTGAGTCCGTCGGGCTCTTCGTCTTCGCCCAGACGCACGACGCCCGGGATCGTCCATGCGTTGCGCTCGCCCGCCGAGGGCGGCGACGGTCGCGAGCACGCAGCGGCTCCTACGAGCAGTGCGAGCGACGCGACGACAAAGAGGCGCGGTTTCACCGGCCGGCGGTTAACGGCCGGCTTTTGACGATCCGCGGCCGAATCTGCTCGTAGAACGCTTGGGCGCCGAAGCGAACGACGTCCTCGGCCGGCAGCCCCGTCTCCTCGCGCGCTCGCACAACTTGTGCGCGCGCGCGCTCTTCCGAAAGGTGCCTGGTGTTGAGTACGATGCCGACGACCGGCGCGGGTTTGATCGTGGCGCACAGCGCTTCGTGAACGGCGATCAAACGCTCGTAGCTCAGCACCGGCGTCTGATATTCTTCAATGACCCGGCGCACGGGATCGCAGACGAGAATCAGCGCGTCGGGCGCGCAGCCCGTCATGAGCGCGAGCGTTACGGGTGCGTACGCGGGATGGTTGATCGCCCCTTGCCCTTCGACGACGATCAGCTCGGCGCCGCCGCGCGCGGCCATAAGAACGAGCTGTTCGGCTGCGCCGGGCGCAAAGTCGGCGATGACGCGGTCGACGGAGATACCCCAGCCCGCGATCATGATCCCCGTCTGGCCGGTGGGAACGAATTGCGCGTTCGTTCCGCAAGCACGCGCCGCGCGCACGATCTCGAGTGCCGCCGTCATCTTCCCAACCGCGCAGTCGTTGCCGACCGTCAGCACGACCGGTGCCTCGATGCCGTAGGCTTCGCCCGAAAAAATCGGCACCTCGGGAGGTTCGCGCACGTCCCAAATCGTCGCGCCCGCCGCAACGGCGGCGCTGCGAAACTCGGGGTCGCTTCCGAGCTGCTGATGGAGCCCGCTGACGATCTCGAGCTTCGCGCGAAGAGCCTGCGTAATTTCATCCCGCCAGTCCCGCGGAAGGCCGCCGCCTCTGGGCGCCGTTCCGATCAGAAGCGACGTCGGCTCATGTTCCAGCGCTTGCGTAAGATTGGCAACGATCGGTGCGGTGCTGGCGAGGTGCGGCAGCACCTCGTTCACACGCTTGCCGGCAGCCGAGGGATCGATGACCGCAACGATCTCGTCGTTTCCGTACGCAATCACGCCGTGCGCGGTCTTGGCATCGGTTGCGAAATGGCCGGGCGCGAGAACCGCGTAGCGGCGCCGCGTCACGCCGCCTCCTTAGCGCGTACGCCGAGGCCGGGCTCGTCCGACAGTACGAGTTTTCCGCGGTCGTAGCGGACGCCGGCAAACGGGTCGTCGGCGATGAGCAGCGGCCCGTCGATATCGGCCCAGTCGACGAGCGGCGAGAGATGCGCCGCGGCGCTTGCGGCGATGGCGCTCTCGACCATACAGCCGAGCATGACTTTCAAGCCCATCGCCCGCGCGGTGTGGATCATCGCGAGCGCGCCGCGAATCCCGCCGGTCTTCGCGAGCTTTACATTGACGCCGTCGATGCAACCGGCCAGCGGAGGAAGATCGCTCGCAACCAAACAGTCCTCGTCGGCGACGATCGGGATGTCGACGCGCTCTCGGATCGCTTGCAGCCATTGCGGATTTCCGGCCGGAACGGGCTGCTCGCAAAACTCGATCTCATAGCGTTGAAGCTCGCGCAGCGTAGTGATCGCGTCTTGGACCGTCCAGCCCTCGTTGGCGTCGATGCGAATTGCGCCGCCGTAACGGGCGCGAATCGCGGCGATCATCTCGACGTCGTCGGCGGGCGGCCCGCCGCCGACCTTCACTTTGAGGATCGGATAGTGCGCCGCTTCATCGACCTTGCGGAGCATCTCGTCCGGCGGCGCGATCCCGATCGTAAACGAAGTCGTCGGCGTCTGCGACGGGTCGAGGCCCAGCAAGGCGTAGAGCGGTTTGCCGAGCTGCTTGCCGATGAGATCGTGCAGCGCGAGATCGAGCCCGGCGCGCGCGGCGGCGGGGATGCGGGCGTCCAGCAGCGTCTCGAGCGCGAAGGGGTCGTCGCCGCTCGGCGGATGTGCGTCGAAGTAGGCGATGACGCTCTCCACGCTCTCGCCGTAGCGTTCGACGGGCGTTGCCTCGCCGAGGCCCTCACGCTCGCCGGCTCTCACACGCACGAGTGCCGTACGTGCGACCGCTTCTTCGCCCCGCGCAATTTTGAACACGTGAACCAGCGGCAGCTCCATCGCCGCAACGGAGATCGTTATCGCAGACATCGAAGCGCGCTTTCGGGAAACGTCCGCCTTCTACTAGCTTGGGCTAGTCGCAAAGTTCAGCACTTCCCTAAACGCTCTGAGCTGCAGCGCGGCACGGCGCTCGGCGGTACAGGCCCCCCTTGACCGGCGGTGGTACGGTAGAGGAGCTCGACTGCGCTTAGCGCGCAGCGCACGTTGGTACCGAACCGACTTAGAAAACCTAGGGAGCACAAGCTCCGGGGACGACGGATCGCGAGGCTCGATGCTTGGCGGACGGGCGCCCGGGCCGCACCCACCTGCGAGATCGCAGGTTCGTTCACCGCGTGGGCAAGACGCTATCTGTGGTTGAGTTCCTCTTTGCCGCATGGCAGAGCGTGTCGCGCCACTCGCGCAGCGCGGTGCCGGCGAGCCGGACGTCCGCGTCTTCCCCGGGCTCGTCGAGTGCGACAAATCCGCGAAAGCCGGCGAACGCTTGCGCGGCGGCGACCGTTTGCGGCTCCCCCGCGCGAACGCGGGTCCAGAGCAGCACGGTGTTCGCTGCGAGTGCGTGTGGATCGCTCGCGCCGTCGAGCGCCGCCGGATCGGGGCCATATCGCAGCCACGCGGAGTCCGTCTCTTTGACGACGCGCTTGCAATCGTGCGTGCTGTTCGCGAACGTCGAAGGCGCGTTTCGCAGCGCAAGAGTAACGTTAGCCGCTTTCGCCAGCGACGTCGCGTCGCCCAGCCGCGTGAGCTGTTGCGTCCAGGAGCACTCCGTTTCGCTGCAGAGCGGAGCGGCGATCAGCGGCGCACCCAGCGCGACGGCGTAGTCGAAGATCCGCTCGACATAGCTGCCTTCCGCTTTGAAAAGGCTCGCGTCGCTCAGCGCCGCGATCGTCAGTCCCCAGTCGGTGGCCATCTTCTTGATCTGTGCGAGGTACTCGGCGTCGACCCGAGGGAAGTGGCGCACGTCCAGCACAACGCCGTCGCACGCGAGCTCGTGCGCGCATAGATCCAGAAACTCGAGTTGTGTGAGCTCGCCGTTCTCGATCTCGCGCCCGAGGGCACTGCTCGCGCAAGCAAGCTTCATCGGGCTCGGATTTTCGACCGCTCACCGTTGCTCACCCTCGTCCCAGCACTCTCAAGGTCACCGGCGCGCAAACACCCAAAGAAGCATGGCAATGGAGATCCTGACCCCAAGCCATATCGACTCGGCCGACTCCGAGGTCTTCGCCGCGATCGCCGGTGAGGAACGGCGGCAGCGCGAGAACCTCGAGCTCATTGCGTCGGAAAACTACGCGAGCCGAGCCGTTCGCGAAGCCAACGCATCGGTGCTGACCAACAAATACGCCGAAGGCTATCCGGGAAAGCGGTACTATGGCGGCTGCCAGTGGGTAGACGTCGCCGAGACGCTTGCGCTCCAGCGGCTCGGGCGCATCTTTAAAGCCGATCATGCCAACGTACAGCCGCACTCGGGCGCCCAGGCGAACATGGCCGTCTTCATGGCCGTGCTGCAGCCGGGCGACACGGTGCTGGGAATGTCGCTCGCGCACGGCGGCCACCTGACCCACGGAACGACGGTCAGCTTCTCAGGAAAGCTCTATAACGCGTTGGCATACGGCGTCCGCAAAGATACCGAGCTGATCGACTTCGACGAGGTGCGTTCGCTCGCGCGCGAGCACCGGCCGAAGCTGATCGTCGCTGGGGCGAGCGCCTATCCGCGCATCATGGAGTACGAACCCTTTGCCGAGATCGCGCGGGAGATCGGCGCGACCCTGCTCGTCGACTTCGCACACGTCGCGGGCCTGGTCGCGGCGGGGCTTCATCCCTCGCCGGTTTCCGTCGCCGATTTCGTCACGTCGACGACGCACAAGACGATGCGTGGTCCGCGCGGCGGTTTCGTCCTGTGCACCGCCCAGTGGGCGCGGCCGCTGGACAAAAGCGTCTTTCCCGGCATCCAAGGCGGCCCGTTGATGCACACGATCGCAGCGAAGGCGGTGGCCTTCGGCGAAGCGCTCGCGCCTGAGTTCGTCGACTACCAGCGCCGCGTCGTCGAAAACGCGCGCGCGATGGCCGAGGAGTTTACGCGCGCGGGACTGCGATTGGTAGGCGGCGGAACCGATACCCATTTGATGCTCGTAGACGTATCGGTCAAAGGCCTCACGGGCAAAGCGGTCGAGGCGTATTTGGACGAGATCAGCGTCACGGTCAATAAGAACGCGATTCCCTTCGATCTGCAGAAGCCGTTCGTCGCCAGCGGCATTCGCATCGGGACACCCGCCATCACGACGCGCGGCTTCGGCGTCGAGGATTGCCGCGAAGTGGCGCGGATCATCTGTGACGCCTTCGGCGATATCGAACAGCGCGAGCAGATCGAGCGGCTCGGAGCCCGCGTACGCGAGCTAACCAATCGCTTCGACGTCCCCTAACGTTGCCCGTGCGCCCCGGTTGGGATGAATACTTCATGCAGATCGCGCAGACGGTCAGTACGCGCGCGACCTGCCCGCGGGCTGCCGTCGGCTGCGTGCTGACGCGCGGGCACCGCATTCTCACGACGGGCTATAACGGCGCGCCGCGCGGCGTCGCGCACTGCACGGAAGTCGGCTGCGAGCTGGTAAACGATCATTGCCTGCGGGCGACGCACGCGGAAGCCAACGCGGTCGTTCAAGGCGCGCTGCACGGCGTCAGTCTCGCCGAGGCCGTTGCGTATTGCACCCATCAGCCGTGCGTGAACTGTTCGAAGCTGCTGATCAGCGCCGGCGTCGCGAAGATCGTCTACGATCAGCCGTACCCAGACCGGGTCGCCGCGCAGCTGCTGGCCGAAGCCGGGGTTGCCGTACTGGCCTATTCGATGCTCGAAGGAGCGCGGGGGTGAGTCCGCACGTGCTGAGCGCGGCCGCGGTGTACGCGGCGGCTTTCGGCTTGGCGGGGCTCGTCAGTCTTCTGGGTACTCCGCTGATCGTCCGGCTGGCGAATCGTCTGGGAATCGTCGATGCCGAGGGGGACGAGCGGCGCATGCACGACTCGCCCAAACCGCGCGTCGGCGGCATCGCGGTTTTCTTCGGCTTCGCCTTCGCGCTCTTTGCCGTGCTGGGCGTCGCGATGGCCTCGCCGTTCCGCCTTATGCCCCCGGGCGATCAGTTCGACGCGGTGCACAAACTCGTCGGGCTCCTCTTCGGGAGCCTGCTGATCGTCGGAGTCGGCATCTGGGACGACGTGATGCAGATGCGCCCGCGTAACAAGCTCATCGCTCAAGTCGTCGTCGCGTCGATCTCGATGCTCTACGGATTCGTCATCCCGGGCATCAACAATCCCTTCGATCGTAATCCCGGCACGAACTGGATTGACTTTCCGCTCTGGGTCGGCGTGCCGCTGACGCTGCTCTGGTACGTCGGCATGATGAACGCGATCAACTTTCTCGACGGCCTCGACGGTCTGCTCGCCGGCGTCGCGGCGATCTCCAGCATCTTTCTCTTCATCATCGCGGTCCTGCATGCCAATCCCGTCGTCGCACTGGTCGTCATCGCGCTGGCGGGCGCGGCGCTCGGCTTTCTTCCTTATAATTTTAATCCGGCCCGCATTATCCTCGGCGATGCGGGATCGCTCTTCATCGGCTACGTCTTCGGCACGGTCTCAATAATCGGTGCCAGCAAGACGGCAATTGCAATCAGCATCGTCGTTCCGCTGCTCGTGCTGGCCCTTCCGGTGCTCGACACCGCTGCGGCAATCGTCCGGCGGGCGACCAGCGGCAAACGGATCACCGAAGCCGACCGGGGACACTTTCACCACCAGCTGATCTTTCGCTTCGGTCTCAACGTGCGCCAAGCCGTGCTGCTGTTGTACGCGGTCTGCTTCGTTCTCGGAGCGGTGGCGCTCGCATTCTCGGGCGAGTTCACGCACGTCTTTAGGCACGTATCATAATGTCAAATGAACTGCGGGTAATGACCGTTTTCGGCACCCGCCCGGATACGATCAAAATGGCCCCGGTCGTCCACGCGCTGCAGGCGCACCCCGATATCATCCACCGCGTCTGCGTGACCGCGCAGCACCGGCGCATGCTCGACGATCTGCTCGAGTTTTTTGCGATCGTTCCCGACTACGACCTCAACGTGATGACGGAGGACCAGACGCTCACCGAGATCACGACGCGCGTCCTGTCGGGCATGGAACCGGCACTCGCCGACGCGCGCCCGGAAGTCGTGCTGGTTCACGGCGATACGACGACGAGCACCGCAGCGGCGCTCGCGGCCTTTTATCAGCAGATTCCGGTCGGGCACGTCGAAGCGGGCCTGCGCACCAGCAATCGCTGGCTGCCGTTTCCCGAAGAGATGAACCGGCGGCTGACCGGGACGATCACGTCGTACCACTTTTCACCGACGCCGCTGGCGCGCGAGCACCTGCTCGTCGAGAACGTCGAACCCAACGACGTCGTCGTGACGGGCAACACCGTCATCGATGCCTTCCTCGAAACGGCCCGGCGTGGCGATCTCGCCACGCCGCCCCGCTGGGACGAGCTCGATCCGGCACGCCCGATCGTCGTCGTCACCGCGCACCGCCGCGAAAACCATCCCCACATGGGGGAGATCTGCGAAGCCCTGCGGGCGATCAGCGAGCTTCCGCTCAAACCGCAGATCTACTGGCCGGTCCATCCCTCGCCGCGCGTCGCTCCGATCGCGCGCGAACTCCTGGGCGAGGCGCCGGGTATCTGGCTCGTCGACCCGGTCGACTACGGCGAGATGGTCGCCGCGGTCAAAGGAGCGACGTTCGTTCTCACCGACTCGGGCGGCATTCAAGAAGAGGCGCCGTGCCTGGGGAAGCCGGTCCTCGTGATGCGGGACGAGACCGAGCGCCCCGAAGGCCTGGCCGCCGGGACGCTGGCTTTGATCGGTCACCGGCGAGAGCGGATTCTGGAGGCCGCGAGCCGGCTGCTCACCGACGAGGCCGCCTACACGGCCATGGCCCGCGCGCAGAATCCGTACGGCGACGGCTTTGCCTCACCGCGGATCGTCGACTGGCTGCTGGCTCGGCTGCGCTCGGGAAACTATCCCGAACCCTTCGATCCGAAGAACCCCAAGGTCGTTTCCCCGCAGTGAAGGCGCTTCTGCCGGTTCTGCTCGCCGGCGGAAGCTTCGCCGGCTGCGCCATTCTCGGGCTCGGCGCCGGAATATTAGCGGCGGAACGGTTCGCGCAGCCCGTCTTCGCGCCCGGCGGATTAATGGCCGGCGGCATCCTCGGCGCGTACTCGGCCTTTCGTCTGCTCGCCAAGTCAATGGCATAAGCGGGGAGCCGATCGGGTTATGCCAAATTCTCGCCTTTGGCCCAAATCCGAAAATGGGCACAACCCCACAGGCTCCTAGGCAACCGATGGCCGGGAAGGATATGCCTCCGGACCGACGTAGCTACAGCGGCGCCGAGTCAACGGCAGATCTCGCGGCCTATTATCGTCTCAAGTGGTCCGTTGCAGCGGTCTCCGGCGTGGTGGCCGCCGCCCTTTCACTCCTGCTCTTGCCGTTGTCCTGGTTTGCAAGTCTGGCGCTTTCGGTTGGAGCCGTCTGCGGAATCGCCAACATGCTCGCGATTATGCGAGGTAGCGAGCGCTTGGCGGAAACGCGCAGCCCCATCTTCTTTGGGTTAAGTAGTTTACTGCGCCTGGCGGGCTTTAGTATAGTAGCCGCGGCGCTGGCGGCCCGTGGACCGTGGTGGTCGCTCGGGCCGTTTCTGGCTGGTTTCTTTTTCCCTCTCGCCGCGTATGCCTTAGGCGCGCTGCGAGTCTTTAGACGGAAGCCTTAACGGACACTATCGGTGCACGAACACATCGGCGAACACATACTGTGGCATCTGCCCGTCCTCGGGGCGGTTCATGCCGACACGATCGTGACGACCTGGCTCGTCATGATCGTGGCGTTGCTGTTCCTCGGCTGGATCGGCGCCAGCTACCGATCGCCGTATGTGACCCGACGCCAAGCCGTGCTCGAAGCGGTCTTCAACTATATCGCCGATCTGGTCACGAGCGTCCTGGGCGAAGAGGGGGAGCCGTTCGTCCCGTTTTTCGTCGCCCTTTTCATCTTCATCTTTTTGCTCAACCAGTTCGGCATGCTGCCGTTCAAGGCGTTGGGTCTGCCCTTCGGCGGCTCACCGACGGCCGACCTCAACACCGTCGTTCCGCTCGCGCTCGTGGTCTTCTTCATGATTCAGGTCGTGGCGTTTCGCAAAAAAGGCGCGGGCTATCTCGGACACGTGTTCAAACCGTTTCCCGCCCTCGTCCTGGTAAACGTTCTCGACGAGATCCTTCGACCGATCACGCTCGCCGCGCGGCTCTTCTTTAACATTTTCGTCGGCGAGCTGCTCTTCATCATCGTCACGTCGATCATACTCGCCCACATCAGCATCGGCTTTTTCAACCTCTCGCTCGGCGTCGCCGTCGTGCCCGTGCTGATTCAGTTCTTCAACTTCTTCGTTGGAACGATCCAAGCTTTCGTCTTTACGTTGCTGGCAATCGTCTATCTCTCGCTGGCGCTTGCCGACGACCATTAGAAAGGAAAACCCTTGAATCCCCAAGCTTTAATCGCAGCCGCAGCGCTCATCTCGTTCGGCATCATCATCTCGGGCGTGGCCTTCGGTTCGGCCGTCGGCGACGGAACCGTCGCCGCAAAGGCGGTCGAGTCGATCTCCCGGCAGCCCGAGGCGCGGCCCAACATCTTCCTGTTCATGTTCCTGGGCGTCGGTGTCTTGGAAGCGGTGCCGTTCATCGCCATCGCGCTCTCGTTCTACATTCTGCTCGTCGTCGCCAGGGTTCCGGCGATCATCTCGTCGCTGGTGAAATAACGCTCGATGTCGTTCCTGTCGGTCAACGGGACGCTGGTCGTACAGCTGGTCAACTTCGCGATCTTCTTCGCGGTGTTGTCCGTGGTCTTTTTGCGCCCGGTAGCGGCCGCGATCTCCCGGCGACGGCAGTACATCAACAGCCTGGTCTCCGACTACGACCGCTATCAAGCCGAAGCGACCACGTTGCGGGCGCAGGCCGAAGAGATTCGCGCCGGTGCGCGGCGCGATGCCGAGCATCGCGTCGCCGCACAGCGCGCTGCCGCTTCGAACGAGGCGGCGGGAATCTCGACCGGTTATTCACAGCGGGCGCAGCAGGCCGTCGAACAGGCGCAGGCGACGGTGCGCACCGAGCTCGAGGAGGCGCGCGCCGGAGAGCCGCAGGCGGTCCGCGGACTCGCCGACTTCATGCTCGACCGGGTAATTCCGGAGGCCTCGAGATGAGCGACGCCCGGCTCTACATTCAAATTGCCATCTGGAGCCAGGTTGTATCCTCGATCGTCTTCATTGCGGTGCTCGTCTACATATGGAACCGCTTTCTCAAACCGGTGCTGATGACGGCCCAAGAGCGCAGCAACCGGCAGATCGCCGAGGCGGAGCGCCATCGAGACGAAGTCAAAGGCGCGCTGGGGGCACTCCACGAGGCGATCCGCAGCGCCGGCCGCGACGCGGAGCTGATCGCGCAGCGCGCCGAGCTGCACGGCGCGCGCGAGCGCGAAGCGATGCTCGCCGAGGCCACCGAGTCGGGAGAACGCGCGCTCCGAGATGCCCAGGGCGAGCTCGAACGCGCACGCGCGGCGGCCCGGCAGCAGCTGCGCGACGACCTCGTCGAGCGCGCGCTGAAGATCGCGCGCGACGACGCGGCACGCCGGATCGGACCCTCGGTCGACGAGCGTCTGATCGAAGGCTTTGCCGGCACGCTGCAGGAGGGCGCGCGTGGTTAATCAGACGCTTGCGCGACGCTATGCCGTCGCCGTCGATATGCTCGCCCGGGAACGCGGAATCGGCGAAAAGATCGCCTCCGATCTAACGGCAATCGCCGCCGCGATCGGCGATCGCGGCAAGATCTACGAGTTCTTCGCTTCGCCCGTCGTGCCCCGACCCGATAAAGAACGGCTCCTAACCGATGCCTTCGGCGAAAAGGTCGACCCCGTCGCGCTCCACACGCTGCTGCTGCTCGTGCGCAAGCGGCGCGAAACGCTGCTCGGTGCGCTCGTCAGAGAGTTTCTCGCCCTGCAGCGCACGGCACGCGGTGCCGAGACGCTCGTGATGACGTCCGCGCGCCCGCTCGAACGCGACGAGTACGCGGCGCTCGTAAAGAAGCTCGAGCTCGCCTATGGCAAGAAGTTCGAAGTTACCCAAGAGGTCGATCCGAAGCTCATCGGCGGCGTGCGATTGGTGATGGGCGATCGGCGTATCGACGCCACGATCGCCGGCCGCTTGGACAGCCTCGCCCGAGAACTCTCTACCATCTCATAGTCGAACGAAGAAAGCTTACGTATGATCAACGCAGACGAAATAGCCGGAATCCTCAAACAGCAGATCGAGCAGTTCAAGACCGGCGTTGCCGAGGACGAAGTCGGCACCGTCATCGAAGTCGGCGCGAACCTTGCGCGGGTCTACGGACTGCGCGGTGTGCGCTCTTCGGAGCTCGTCGAGTTTCCCAACGGTCTGCAGGGCGTCGCGCTCAACCTCGAAGAGGATAACGTCGGCGTCGTCATCATGGGTCCGGATGCCGACATCCAAGAGGGTACGAGCGTGCGGAGAACCGGCCGCATCGCTTCGGTTCCGGTCGGCGAGGCGCTGCTGGGCCGAGTCGTCAATCCGCTGGGCCAACCGCTCGACGGGAAAGGGGACATCGCCACCACCCGCTACCGCACGATCGAGAACGTCGCGCCGACGGTCGTGCAGCGCCAGCCGGTCAAGCAGCCGCTGCAGACCGGAATTCGCGCGATCGACGCGCTGATCCCCATCGGTAAGGGCCAGCGTGAGCTCATCATCGGGGATCGTTCGACCGGAAAGACGGCGATCGCGATCGACACGATCATCAATCAAAAGGGCCGCGACGTGTTCTGCGTGTACGTCGCGATCGGACAGAAAAACTCGACCGTCTCCGCGCTCGCGCAAGTGCTCGAGCAAAAGGGCGCGATGGCGTACACGACGATCGTCTGCGTCGGTCCGTCCGAAGCGGCCGCGCTGCGCTGGATGGCGCCGTTTGCCGGTTGTGCGATGGCCGAAGAGCTGATGTATAGCGGCAAAGACGTCTTGATCATTTACGACGATCTCACCAAGCACGCGCAGTCGTACCGCGAGATGTCGCTCCTGCTGCGCCGCCCGCCGGGCCGCGAAGCGTATCCGGGCGACGTGTTCTACATCCACAGCCGCTTGCTCGAGCGCGCCGCGAAGATGTCCGACAAGGAAGGCGCGGGCTCGCTCACCGCGCTGCCGATCATCGAGACGCAAGCCGGCGACGTGTCGGCGTACATCCCGACGAACGTCATCTCGATCACCGACGGCCAGATCTTCCTCGAGGCCGACTTGTTCTACTCGGGCGTTCGCCCGGCG
>DATDHW010000018.1:0-77500 GCA_036521375.1 Candidatus Cybelea sp. | reverse complement strand
CCGCCGCGTTGGCCTCCGCCTGGGAGGCCGAACTGACGATTCCGACCACTTGCGACGGATCGGCCGGGTTGAGCGATCGGATCTTCTTCTCGGTCTCGATGTGCTTGCCGTCGACGACGAGCGGGTACTCGGCCCCGAGCCGTCCCTTCACTGTCGCGAGGGCGGCTTTCATCGCCTCGCGGTCGGCGGGATCTTTGAAATCTTTGACCCGTTCGTTGGTAAAGGGCCCGACTTCGCCAAGCGGCTTCTCTGCTGTAGTGGTCATACCGTTATCATACACGCCCCGTCTCGCCGGCCCTTGCTGCTTCTCGCCCACGCAGGGCGGCAACCAGGGCGCGCGGATCGCCGGCGAGCATGAGCGCCTCTCCAATCAAAAATCCCTGGGCGCCGGCCGAACGGAGCCGCGCGACGTCCGATGCATCGCGCATGCCGCTCTCGCTGATCGTGAAAATCTCGGGGGGAACCTTCGGCAGCAAGTGCTCGCTGACGGCAAGATCGGTCTCGAGGGTGCGCAGGTTACGGTTGTTGATTCCCAGGAGCCGAGCGCCAGCGGCGACCGCCCGCTGCAAATCGTGCTCGTCATGCACCTCGACGAGGACGTCGAGTGCGTATTCCCGCGCTTCGGCCATCGACTCCACAAGCGCAGCGTCCTGGAGGCCGGCGACGATCAGCAGAACGCAATCGGCTCCGTATGCTGCCGACTGCGCGATTTGATAGCGCGTCCACAGAAAGTCCTTGCGCAGCAACGGGCGGCTCGTCGTCGCTCGGACCACTTCGAGATATGCAAGATCGCCCAAAAAGTGATCGCGCTCCGTCACAACGCTGATCGCATCGCAGCCCGCTTCGTCGTAGCCGCGCGCGATCGCGACCGGATCGAAGCTGCGCGCGATGAGCCCGGCGGAGGGTGAGGCGCGCTTGACCTCGGCGATGATTGCGTCGCCGTCCGCGCGTCGCAGTGCTTCTAGGAAGCCGCGCCGCTGCGGCGTCCGTTCGAGCGCCTTCGCGCGCACCACCTCGTACGGTTCGCGGGTTCTCTCCTGCTCGAGCGACGCAGCTTTAGCCGCAAAGATCTTGGCGAGCATATCGGTCATCGGTGAACGCGTATCTCTAGAGTTCTGGGTCGATCTTTACGTGGGGGTCGGGCTCGGCGAGGTACTCGGCGTCGGCGCGACGGCCGGCCCAACGGTTACCGTAGACCCGGCGGCGCTTTTGACGATCGTCACATTCTTTCCACTCGCTCCGGCGGCAAATACGATCCTGCGGTTGTACTGGCTGTTGCCGTTCGCCCGCTGCTGATTGGGATTCCAGTAATCGTCGAGCGCGTAAATCGTCTCCGAACGGCGGCTGATATCGATCTCCGTAACGTGTGCCCCAATGAAGACGTTGCCACCCGGCGATTGGGCCGCTCCGCCTCCGAAGTCGACCGCACCCGGCGCGAGAGCGGCGATTGGCTTGAGCGAATCTTGGAACCCGTACGCGGCGCGCTCGAATGACTGATTCGATGCGGTGATGTTGGCGCTGCCGTCGGTGGCGATGTCGGTAACGCGCGCCGAAAGCGATGCGTCTGCGTCAGAGTGCGTAAGCGTGACCGTTGCCACGCCCGGACAGTTGCCGCTGCCGCTGCCACTTCCGCTGCCGCTCCCACTCCCGCTGCCGCTGCCACTCCCGCCGCAGCCCGAACCGGAACCCGAGCCGGAGCCTGAACCCGAGCCCGACGACGAGCTGGGAACCGAGAGCGCACCGATGGCGAAAAGATTCCCGCGGATTTGACACGAATTGCAGTCGAGCGACCCGCCGACCGTCAGAACGCCGCCGATGTTGGGCAGTGACGACACCACTCCGGCGCCGAAGCCGGCATCCGACCCGCTGACGGCCCCGAAATCGTCGACCGATACGTACGCTGCCGAGCCGGGAATTTTTACCTTCACCGCGCCGACGTAAAGGTGGCTGAGTGTGACGGTCACGCCCGGGACGATATCCAGCGTGGCGTACGCGCTGCCCGAGGGTGCGTGCAAAAGCTTCTCGTACAGTGCGTCCTGCCCGACTCCGTTCACGAAGGCGCCGCTGCGCGGATCGCCGGTAAAATTCGGACCCGACAGGGTTACGTTGGTGGGGATCACGATGGGGAATTTCTCGCCGATGGCCGCGTCGTAATCGCCTCGGGTGAGGTTGATCGTGACGCCGTTCCCGGACAGATTCTTCGAGGTCGCGACCACGTCGACGGCCTTGGTCAGCGTCCTGTACGGTTTGGTTTGACTCCCGTTGCCGCTCGTATCGCTCCCGTTGGCGGCGTCGACGAAGATCGCTGAGATCGGCTCGAGCGTCGGCGTAATCGGGCCGGGTTGACCCCATTTGGTGCAGCCCGTTCCGCTCAGCACGCCGCCCAGGGCGACGACCGCGACTACTGCAAAGAAGAGACGCGAAAACCAGGCACTTCGCATTGGTCTTCGCCCCTTTGCCGTACCATCTGCCGGAACCTCGGGGAGACGCCCGCAAGACCCCTGAAGAGATGAAATGATGGTTAAGAGCCTGCCCGTACGATCCATCGTCGACGCGATCGACGCGGCCGCGCGCGCCTGGAGGAATCCGGCGCTCGCGGCGCGGCAACGCGCTCGCGCGGCGGTAAGCGAGCGTATGGAATACTCTCTGCCGGTGGTCGATTACGCGTTCGACCGCCTGTTTCGTCCGATGACCGCAGACGGGCTGCGCCGCGTTATCGCTGCCGAACTGGGCTCGCTCGACGCGCTCGACACCTTTATCGAACGCGAACCGGGGCTTTTCGCCAAAGCACTTGGGATCGGGCGCGTCTGCGTCGTTTCTAGCCGCACGACGATCGGCGTCGCGATCCTACCCGCCATCTTTGCCCTTTGCGCGAAGTGCGACGTGCTGGTGAAAGACCGCGAGGATCATCTCGTCGCCGCCTTTTTTGCGACGCTCGCCGAGGTGTTGCCGGAGTTTGCTCGGGCCGCCGTTGCCCTGCCTTGGCGAGGCGAACGCGACCGTGTAGACCTTGCAGAGTACGACTGCGTCGTCGCCTTCGGAGCCGATGCAACGCTAGACGCCATCTCGAACACGCTGCGCGTTCCCGCGCGTTACATCGCGTATCCGGCAAAATCCAGCGCCGGATACGTCGCTGCGCAGGCACTGCAGCGCGAAAGCGAGGCCGCGGCGCTGGGACAGGACGCCGCGCGTGACATGCTCCTCTACGATGGCGAGGGCTGCCTTTGCCTTCACCTGCTCTTCGTCGAGCGCGGGGGCCACGTATCTCCGCAGGCGTTTTGCGCTCTCCTTCGGCGCGCGATCGAAACGGTTGAAGCGCGTTTTCCGGCCGTGCCGCGGGTCGAAGGCGCGGCGAGACGCGCGATGGCGCGCGATCTGGCGGCCTTTCGAACCGCGGTTGCCGATCGCGAGGTAGCCGCTGCCGGCGCAGCCTCTCTGGTGCTCCTCGACGCACCCTTTGAAGAAGCTCCGCTCCTCGCGCCGCGAGCGATCAACGTCCGCTCCGTCGACGCGCCCGCGGACGCCCTGAAGTATCTGCGCCGGCATCGGATCAGCCTCGAGTCGCTCGCGGTCGCGCCCGGCGGCGCCGGCGCACGCCATCTTGCCGTGGCGAGCGGTGCGGCGCGGATCGCGCCGTTTGGTTCGCTGCAGGCGCCCCGCTTGGGGAATCCGCACGGCGGCCGCCCGCGAATTGCCGAGTTCGTTCGCTGGATCGTCGACGAAACGTGAGCGAGGCGCTCGAAAATCTCGTCACCGAAGTTCCAGGACCGCGCAGCGCGGAGCTGGCGACGCGTTTGCGCGCGCACGAATCGCGCAATGTAACGTTTCTTGCCGGCGACTTTCCCATCTTCTGGGAGTCGGCCGAAGGCGCGACCGTTACCGACGTCGACGGCAACCGTTACCTCGACGCGACCGCGGCCTTCGGCGTCGCCAATGCCGGGCACTGCAATCCACGCGTCGCGGACGCCGTTTCGCAGCAGGCGCGACGGCTCGTGCACGGCATGGGCGACGTGCATCCGTCGCAGATCCGCGTGCAGCTCTTCGAGCGCTTGGCCCGAATTCTCCCGAGCGGCCTCGAGACGGTTTTTCTTGCGACGACCGGCTCGGAGGCGGTCGAAGCGGCGCTCAAGAGCGCGATGCTCTACACCGGAAAGAGCCGCTTCGCCGCGTACGAGGGAGCCTACCACGGGCTTTCGCTCGGCGCGCTTGCCGTCGGCGGAATCGAACGCTTTCGCCGACCGTTTGCCGGCGCGCTCGGTGCCGCACCTCTGCTCCTGGCGTACCCTTCGGAGAGTGCGACGAGCGCGCCGGCGGCGATTGACGCTGCGCGCCGCGCCTTCTCAGAGCGAGACGATCTCGCGGCGGTCATCATCGAGCCGATTCAAGGACGCGGCGGCGTCGTCGTTCCCCCGCGCGGCTATCTGCAAGCGCTGCGCGCCCTTTGCGAGGAGCGGGGCATCGTGATGATCGTCGACGAGATCTTCACCGGTTTCGGGAGAACGGGAGATTGGTTCGCGGTCGAACGCGAGAACGTCGTTCCGGACATCCTCTGCATCGGTAAGGCGATGGGCTCCGGTTTGCCGATCAGCGCCGCGGCCGGCCGCGCGAAGATCATGAGCGCGTGGCCGGAATCGAGCGGCGAGGCGCTGCACACGTCGACGTATCTCGGCAATCCGCTCGCGTGCGCCGCGGCGATCGCAACGATCGACGAGTTCGAACGTCAAGACCTTCCCGCCGCGGCGCGGCGCGCCGGGCGAGCGCTGGGGCTGCGTCTGCAAGGGCTGCGCGCGCATCCGGGCGTCGTCGACGTTCGCGGCACCGGGTTGCTCTACGGCATCGCGTTTCGCGAGGCGGCGCAAGCAACGGCCGTAGTCAGAGCGGCGCTGCGCCGCGGGTTGATCCTTCTTCAGTCCGGCCGCTGCGGCGACGTCATCACCATCTCACCGCCGCTGGTAATCGCGCGGCGGCAGCTCGAGCGCGTACTCGAGATCCTCGAGCTCGCCATCTTTGAAACGGAGGGATCGACGGCATGAAACCGTTACGAACCGGGATCGTCGGAGCCGGCTTCGGCGCGATCGCGCACCTCCCGGCGTTACGCCTGCACCCGCGTTTTGAGGTCGTTGCTATCGCGTCGCCGTCCAAGGCGGCAGCCGTTGCCGAGCAGGAACGGATCCCACACGCCTTCCGCTCTTGCCAAGAGATGCTCGCCGGCTGCGAGCTCGACGTCGTGACCGTTGCCTCGCCGCCGTTCGCTCACACGCAGGACGTTCTCGCATCGCTGGCGGCGCGCAAGCACGTTCTTTGCGAAAAGCCCTTCGCAACGAGCGTAGAAGAGGCGCGCGCGATGCGTGACGCCGCAGTCGCCGCCGGCACGGCCTGCGGCATTTCGCACGAATTTCGCTTCATCGCGCAGATCGCGGCCATCAAAGAGCTCGTCGCCAACGGCCACCTCGGTGCGCTGCGCAACATCGAGGTTACGATGCTGCGCACGACGCTGCGGGCCGGCGAACGCCGGGAACGCAGTTGGTGGTTCGAGCGCGCGCGCGGCGGCGGTCTGGCCGGCGCCCTGCTTTCGCACCTGATCGATCAAGCGAACTGGATCGCCGGCCGTGCGCCCCTTCGCAGTGCCGGGATCTCGCGAACCGCCAATCCGCAGCGCCGCGACGACGCCGGAACCTTCACTTCAACGGTCGACGACGGCTCGGCCGCCATCGTCGAGTACGAAGACCGCACGATCGCCAGGCTCTGCGCGGACGCAACGGCGACCGTTGACGGCTACACGCTGGCCGTACACGGAGAGCGCCGTACCGCGGTTGCGAGCGGACCGAACCTCGTCGACGTGACGCTCTTTACGATCGACGGCGACGGTACCGACGAGCTTACCTGCAAACCCTCACCGTACGACGCGCAGTCGAGCATCAACGCCAACGTACCGCTGCTCATGGAGCTCTACGACGAACTCGTCAAGCAGATCGAAGGAAAACCCAACGCGCTGCCGACCTTCGACGACGGCCTTGCCACGCAGACGGTGCTCGCGTCAGCCGGCTACGGCTCTTGACCTTCGAGGTGCCGCCACAGCAGATTCAGCGCCGCGATCGTTGCGCGGCGCACGACCGCGTCGCGGTCGCCGTTGAACGCGAAACGCCAGGCGCGCGCTGCGCAGCGCTCGTCGTCCAACGCGATCCACACCGAGCCGACCGGTTTCTGCGGAGTTCCGCCGCTCGGCCCGGCGACGCCGGTCGTGGCGAGCCCAACATCTGCTTGCAGGCGAAGCCGTGCCCCCGCCGCCATCTCGCAGGCCGATTCTTCGCTGACGGCACCATAGCGTTCGAGCGTTAGCGGCGCGACGTCCAGCTCCGAGATCTTGACGGCGTTGCCGTACGCGACGATCGCTCCGACGAAGCTCTCCGATGCTCCGGGGACGCTCGTCAGGGCTGCAGCGATGCGTCCGCCGGTGCACGACTCGGCCAGCGCGAGGCGCGCCCCCCGGGCGCGCAGCGCGCGCAGCACCGCGCTCGCCGGCGTCTCGTCGTCGATGCCGAAGACGCTTCCCGCAAGGCGCTCCTCGATCTCGCGTTCCAAAGGCTCGATCAGCTGCCGTGCCTGCGCCTCTGACGGACTCTTGGCCATGATCTTGACGTCCGCGCGAAAGTCGTGCGCGAGTACCGCGATCTTCGGGTTTTCGCTGGACCGGAAGAGGTCGCCGATGCGATGATCGATCTCCGACTCGCCAAGGCCGATCGTGTGAATGACGCGCGTCACGATGAGTTCGCTCGCGTGCAGGCGTTCGCGCAGAAATGGCACGACTGCGTTGCTCAGCAGCGGTTTCATCTCTGCCGGCACGCCGGGCATGCAGGCGACGAACTTTCCCTCGCGCGAAAACGCGATGAATCCCGGGGCCGTCCCGTTGGGATTATCCAGTGGGAGACTGCCGTGCGGAAGCTCCGCCTGTTTGCGATTGTTGGCGCGCATTGGGCGGCCGGCCCTAGCAAAGAAGGCCTCCATCTGGCGTAGCGCCGGCTCGTACAGCTCGACCCCCAGGCCCAGCGCGTCGCAGACGGCCTCCTTCGTCAGGTCGTCGGTCGTAGGCCCCAGACCACCGGTCGTGACGACGCCGTCGGCGCGCGCGAGCGCCGCGAGGAGCACGCGAGCGATTCGTTCGCGATTATCCCCCACCGCCTGCGTCCCCAGCACGTCGATGCCGGCGCTCGCAAGCGCTTGGGCGATGAACGGCGTGTTCGTATCGAGCAACTGCCCGAGTAAAAGCTCCGTGCCGACCGCGACGATCTCAACGTTGGGCATCGTCTTGCTCAAACCACTGCGGGTACTCGAAACGAACCTCGGCCTGAAATCCGCGCGCCGCTTCGATCATCGCGTCGCGCCGCAGCGCCGACTCTTCGGGAGCGGGGTGTGCCGCCTGCGCACGCTCTCGCCGTTGCGCCAAGTTCCCGATGAAGCGCGTGAAGCGCGCATCCATCGCCGCAGCGATGGCATTTTTGATGACCTTTCCGACGCGGGGAGCGAGGCCGGCAGTTGAGATCGCGACGCGCACGGGACCGGCCTTGACGATCGCCGCCATCGCCACGAAGCCGTAGCGCGGCTGATCGATGCAGCAAAGCAAAAAGCGCTCGCGATCCGCCAGGGCTCGCAGACGGGCCGAGAGCCGTGCGTCCTGCGGGGTCGAGATCACGAAAAACGCGCCGCTCAGTTCCTCGTCCCGCAGCGTCGATGCGTCGTAGATCCGTTGCACCTGCGCGCCGCACTCCTCGAGCGAAGCGGTTTTCTCGACGGCCTCGCGATCGTCCGCGGCGCCGATAACGACGCACGTGCGGCCTTCGAGATTCAGGCTCACCGGAAAAAAAGGCAGCCGCATCAGTAGTCGACGGGGCGCAGGAAAAACTCGTTGATCGCCGTGTTGGTCAGCATCGCGGTCGTCGGCAAATGGCGCTTCCAATGTGTCGAGTCGACGCGCCGCCGGACGAGCTCGACGTCGCCGCGCCCGAAACCCCGTTCGATCAGCTCGGCGTTCGTGTAGCCGCGGAGCAGCCGTTCCAAAATGGCGTCCGCGCGGGCGTAGCTGATGCCGAGATCGGCTTCGTCGGTCTGATCCGCTTCGAGATCGGCGCTCGGCGCTTTGTCGATCAGCGGCTGCGGCACGCCGAGATAGCGGGCCAGCGCCCACACTTGCGTCTTAAAGAGATCGCCGAGCGGATTGAGCGGCGGCGTATCGTCGGCATGCCAGGTGAAGTACCCCAACAGCCGCTCGGTCTTGTTTCCGGTCCCGATCGGCAGCGCGTCGTACTTTGCGGATTGATCGAAAAGCACGACCATCCTCGTGCGCGCCATGACGTTGCCGCGTCGTCGCGGATCCGCATCGGGCTCGTACTGCAGGTAGCCGTCGACGGCCGCGCTGATGTCGATCGTCGTACACGCGATGCCGAGCGCGCCGACGACGAGGGCTGCGTCCGCCAAGCTTGCGGTGCTCGAGGTCCGGTACGGCATCCGAATCGCGTGCACGTTGCGCGCCCCGAGCGCGCGCGCGCAGAGAAACGCCGTCACCGCAGAATCGACTCCGCCCGAAAGGCCGACGACCGCGCGCGGAATGTCGCGCCGGGCGAGCATCTCGTCGCGTAAGAAGGCCACGAGCCAATCGGCGGCAACCGCCGCATCGATGCCGGGCGGCTCCAGGCGATCGGCGGGGGCCTCAACGACCCGCAGCACCGCGGTCTCCGGGCAGCGGCAGCTCGTCGTCGAGCAAGAGGTCGGGCAATACACCGCCCAAGTCGCCGAGCAGCGGCAAGCCCGCGCGCGCGACGTCAATTTCGCGCAGGTCGAGGTCGGCGCGAAGAATGCACGCTTCAAACGGCGGTCCCTCGACGAGGACTCGGCCTCTCGGATCGACGACGCAAGACGAGCCGCTCATGCCCTTGCCGCCCTCGAATCCGGTGAGTCCGGCGTAGATCACGTACACGCCGTGCTCGATCGCCGCCAGCCGCAGCGTGTCGCGCCACTGCGTGACGCTCGCGAGTTCACCGGGCGCCTCGATTCCACGCCCGGGAGAGGCGCTGGGCACGATAATGATGCGCGCGCCTTTGACCGCCGCGAGCGTGGCCGTTATCGCGTGGCAAGCATCTTCGCAAACGAGCAGCGCCATCGTGCCGAACGGCGTCGCGAAGACGCCGAGCTTACGCCCCCGCGAAAGAAATCGCTCCTCGTCGAAGACGCCGTACGTCGGCAAGAACATCTTGCGATGAACGTGCACGATGCGCTCGCCGTCCGGCTCGACGTGCAGGTATAGCGCGCTATTGTAATACGTCCCGCTCTTGTTCTCGTAGAATCCGCAGACGATGTCGACGCTCTGCTGCGGGCAGGCCGCGCGCCACGCCGTTGCGAGGTCGGCCCCAAAGCGTTGCGCCGGGAGCGCGAGGTCGTAGACCGCACCTTCGAGGAAGTAGCCGGTCAACGCCGCCTCTGGGAGAACGACGAGGCCGGGCGGATCGCTGCAGAGTTGAGCGAACGCCTCACCGGCAGTTCGAAGGTTCGCGCCGTACTGTCCCTTCGCCGGCTTCATCTGCACGATTGCAACGCGCAGACGATCGCGGGGTTCAGACACCGCCGACGCTCGTCGCTAGTTCGACCTGCTCGTCACCGGGGCGCCTGCGGCCCAGCTGCGCCGCACACTCTTCCGCCGGATAGGTCCAGATCTCAGCCAGCGTCGGATGGAGGTGAGGGATGCGCATGAACTGATCGACCGTCGCTTCATACGTCATCGCGACGATCACTTCGTGAATGAGCTCCGGTGCCTGCGGGCCGATGATTGCCGCCCCCAAGATCCGTCCGGTTTCGCGATCGGCCATCATCTTCACGAAGCCTTTGGTCTTGGCAAGGCACTGCGCCTTTCCGTGCTCGGCGAAATCGTAGCGGCCGACGACGTAGGGTATCTCTCTTCGCTTCAGCTCTTTTTCGCTCGCTCCGACCGCCGCGATCGCAGGATCGCAGAAGACGGTGTGCGCGGCCACGACGCGGTAGTCGGCCTTTTCGCCGAGCGCGAGGCAAGCGTTGCGCGCGGCCACCTCTCCCTGGTAGATCGCGACGTGTACGAGCATATACTCTCCGGTTACGTCGCCGACCGCGTAAATGTTCGGATTACTCGTTTGCATCGTTTCGTCGACGACGATTCCGCCCGATGGATCGTAGCGTACGCCGGCGCGGCCCAGATCGAGTCCTTCGACATCGGGCCTGCGCCCCAGCGCGTAGAAGATTTCGTCAGCCACCACCTCGCTCTTGCGGCCTTCGTGCAGAAAGCGAATCGCCTTACCTTCCGGCCGCAAGCGTGCCTCGAGCAGCGTCGTGCGAGTGACCACGTCGATTCCGTCGTCGCGGAAGTACTCGGTCAGCGCGTTGCCGACGTCCTCATCGCTCGAGGTCAGCAGGTGACCGCTGCGAATCAGGATCGTCGTGCGCGCGCCCATCCGCGCGAGAAACTGCCCGAGCTCGCACGCCGTATAACCGCCCCCCAGGACGATCACCGATTTTGGTATGGCCTCCAGCTCGAGCACGGCGTCGCTGTCGAGATACCCGGTCTCGCTCAACCCGGGAAGATCCGGCGTGCTGATCCGGCTGCCGGTGGCAATCACGAACTTCTTGGCTTCGAGCACCGTATCGTCGCCGACGGCGAGTTCGGTCGGCGAGAGAAAGCGCGCCGGCCCGACATAGAGCGGAAATCGCTCGATCCCCTCGATGCGGTAATCGGCAAACTCTTTGACGAGGACTCGTTTGCGCGCAGCGATAAAGGGCATGTCGAGGGACGCGTCGCCGATCGTGATTCCGAGTGCCGTCGCATCTCGTGCATCCTGCAGCGCGTCGCTCGAGGCGAGCAATGTTTTGCTCGGCATGCAGCCGCGCAGGATGCAGAGGCCGCCTAGCGGTCCTCGATCGACCAGCGCAGCGTCGCAGCCGACGTCATGCGTCGTGCGAGCGGCAGCGTACCCGGCGGACCCCGCGCCGACGACGATCAGATCGTGACGACGACGCTCGGACACGCGGCGGCGCTCTCCTTAGCGTCCGGCCGGGCGAGCGCCGAGCCGATGCGTCGATTCGATGAAGCGCACCGTCCCGCCGGAATGCACTAAGATTGAATGCGTTCGAGCTTGATTGCCAAAGAAGCGCACGCCGCGCACGAGGTCGCCGTCGGTAATGCCGGTCGCGCAAAAGATCACGTCGCTGCTCTTTACCAGATCGTCGAGCTCGAGCACGCGGTCGAGGTTGCCGAAGCCCATCGCTTCGGCCCGGGAAGCCTCTTCTTCGTTCCGCGGTGAAAGACGGCCCATGAAATTTCCGCCCAGGCACTTGATCGCCGCGGCGGCCAGCACGCCCTCGGGAGCGCCGCCGGTGCCCATCGCGACGTGAACGCCCGTCGATTCGATCGCCGTGGCGATGCAAGCGTCGACGTCTCCGTCGGAGATCAGCCGGATGCGCGCCCCCGCGGCGCGGACTTCTTTGATGAGCTCCGCGTGACGCGGCCGGTCCAAGATGATCACGCAGACATCGTTGATCGGCTTTTCGAGCGCGTTGGCGACGGCTTCGAGATTATCCCTGACGGGCGCATCGATGTGCACGTAGGCGGCCGCTTTCGGGCCAACCGCAAGTTTGCGCATATACGTATCCGGTGCGTGCAGCAGACCGCCCCGCTCCGCAATCGCCATGACCGCGATCGCGTTGGGCAGCCCGTTGGCGACGAGATTCGTTCCTTCGACGGGGTCGACGGCGATGTCAACCTCACGGCCGCCGCTGCCGACCTTCTCGCCAATGTACAGCATCGGGGCCTCGTCGCGCTCTCCTTCGCCGATGACGATTCGGCCGGCAATCTCCATCTCGCCGAGCGACTCGCGCATCTTCGAGACGGCCGCACCGTCGGCGGCCTCGCGTTCGCCTCGGCCCATCCAGCGTGAAGCCGCCAGCGCGCCGTTCTCTGTTACCTTGACGAAGTCGAGCGTATCAACCGAGCTTTCTAACCTCGCCCGTAGAATGGAGGGAGCCATTCTCGGTGGCTTGCAAGGGAAGGGCCTTATTTCCTGTTAAACACGTTCGGACGTGTTCGCGGGTACCGATCTCTCACAGCCCGTACAGCGACGATTCTCGCAGTTCGCTGACGTAATCACTGCAGGTTGGCCGTCGCTCTGGGCGGTCGCGCTTGCGGGCCTTTCCCTCGGGTTCTTCGCCTGGTACGCCGTCGTCGTTCCGCATCACCACGGGGCGATCGGCGAGGCCGGTCTGATCGCCGGGGTCGTCGGCGGTGTGCTTCTCGCCACTGCGCTCTGGGCTGCCTATTCCCGCTACTTCGCGCATCGCGCCGGGATAACGCTCGTTCGTTCGCTGCGCTACGATGCGCTGACGTGGCTGCCGTTTCTGCTGCTCTGGCTGACCTTTGTGTTCGCCTCCGAGCTGACGCACGGCGCGCGACTCCTGCTGATCGCGCTGGCCCTCTTCTGCACGACAAAAATCCTCATCGCAGCGCGCTTCAACCAGACCGTCCGCGAGGTGCTCATTGACTTCGCGGCAACGCGTTTGGCGATCATCGTCATCGCCGAACTGGCGGCGGTGATCATCGGCCAACGCGCCGGTACGCACGTCCAGGAGTCCTCGCACATGCTGCTTGCGGTCTGGGGACGCTGGGATGCGGTCCACTACTTGGACATTGCGACGCAGGGGTATCGCGGAACGGACATGGCGTTCTTCCCCCTCTATCCGCTGCTTATACGAATCTTCGGCGCGCTGGCCGGAAACCACCTGATTGCCGGCCTGCTGATCTCCAACGCATCCTTCTTCTTCGGCTTGCTCTACCTGTATAAACTTCTGGAACACGAATACGATCGCGCGGTCGCGCGGCGTGCGATCTTCTATGTCTCGATCTTTCCGACGGCGGTCTATTTCGCCGCCGTTTACACCGAGTCGCTCTTCTTCATGCTCACCGTTGCATCGTTCTACTACATGCGGGCACGAATGTGGTGGGTCGCCGGCGCTCTGGGGTTCCTCGCCGCGCTCACGCGAGTCGAAGGGGTCCTTCTGCTCGTTCCGTTCGTCATGGAGTGGGCGACTGCGCATGAATCGGGTGCGAAGGCGACGATCGTCAATCTGCTCGCCGCCGTGCTGATCCCCCTTGGGCTCGCACTCTACATGGCGTACCTCTGGGTGCTGCGCGCCGACCCGCTCTATTTCTCACACGTCCAGATTCACTGGAACCGGCATTTCGCGCCGCCGTGGGTCAGCCTGATCAACGCGTTCGGCAAGATTGTCGCGCACGGCGCCGGAGCGCAGAACGTCGCGAATCAATCGTTGGAGGTCGCCTTCACGGTGCTGATGATTGGCGTGCTCGTTGCGGGCTGGCACCGCCTGCGGCCCTCATACATCGCGTACATGGCGCTCTCGATCCTCGTCCCGATGTCCACCTCGAACCTGATGTCGATGCCGCGCTTCGCCCTGGTCCTCTTTCCGATGTTCGCGATTCTCGCCCGCTGGGGCGAACGGCCATGGGTCAACAACGTGATCCTCGCCTTCTCGCTCCCCCTTCTGGGGCTATTTACCGTTCTCTTCGCGGATTGGTACTGGGTTGCGTAGACGCGGCGTGCGCCAGTTCGTCAAGTTCGGCATCGTCGGCGCATCCGGCACGCTCGTCAATTTCGTCATCGCTCACGTGCTGGAAAAGACGACCGAGTTGTCGTGGTTCGCCGACTTCGCCATCGGCTTCATGGTCGGCGGCGTTTCTAACTATATCTTCAATCGGATCTGGACGTTCGGCTCGCGCCGCAATCCGTTCCTCGAAGGGCTGCAATTCCTCACCGTCTCGGCGATCGCGTTGATCTTCGGCCGGATCGTCTTTGCATTGGCCGAGCACTTTAACGTTCGTCACTTCACGACGACCTGGCTCGTCGCGACGCTGGCCGGTATGTTCGTCAACTTCTTCATCAACAAATATTGGACGTTCCGGCACCTGAATTGAAGCGCGCGTACTGGTACGGCGGCCTGGCGGCACTCTTGCTGCTGGCGCTGGCGTTGCGGCTGCATGGCATCGGCAATCCGATCCTCGACCACCCGGGCTGGCGCCAAGGCGATACCGCGGCGATCGCGCGGAACTTCGCACTCGCGCAACTGAATATCATGTATCCGCAGACGACGTATAACGGCCCACCGCCGAACTACGTCGAGCTCGAACTGCAAATCGTCCCGTTCTTGGCAGCCTCGCTCTACAAGCTCTTCGGAGTTCACGAAATCTTTGGGCGGCTCATCACCCTTGGATTCAGCCTGGCGACCGTCGCGATCGTGACATTTTTCGGCCGCTGGCTCTTTGGCAGCGCGATTGCCGGGCTCGCCGCCGGTTACTTTTATGCGGTCTTCCCGGGCAGCGTCTACTATGGCCGCACCTTTACGCCCGACTGCGCGATGGTGTTTTTCCTCACCGCCGCTTTGTATGCGGCCGCGCGCACGCTCTTGGACCGCGACAAGCTCGAGTGGGGCGATGTCTTGTGGACGACCGCGCTGCTCACGCTCGCGTATTTAGCCAAGCCCGTCGCGATGCTGGGAGTCGCGCCCCTCATCGCTCTGGTTTGGCAGCGCAACCGCGCCGGCAAGAAAACGGCGGCGACTCAGATCGCAATCCTGTTCGTGCTTCCCGTTTTCGTTTTCTGGCTCTACGACCGGCGCGTTGCCTCCTATGCGGAGTGGCACTGGGCCAGCGGCATAACCAGACTTCACGTTCTCCCTGCGTTAAGGGCGGCCCTGACCGGCCTCTCTGCGTTCACCGGGAAGCTGACGAACTTTCGGATCGCGCTGGGAATGCTTCGCGATACGATGCTCGGAGGCGTCGCGTTCGTGCTCTCAATCGCCGCCTTCGCCGCGCTCCCCTGGGTTCGGGCACGCAGCAGGGCGTTTCTCTGGGCTTGGCTGGGGGGAGCCCTGCTCTATGTTTTCGTCGTGGTTACGGTCGAGCGCGTCGACTACTACATGTATCCGCTCTTGCCGCTCTGCGCGCTCTCGATCGGCGGCCTGTTCGGGCGGGTAGTCGAGCTCGTGCGCGGCGTCGACGCCGCCCCCACGGTACGTTACGCATTGCTCGCGCTCGTGGCGCTCGTCGGCGCGGCGGCGCTCGGAAGCCGAGCGTCGGTTGCCGCCTACTACGACTATAACGCCGCCGCGTACCGCAACGCGCTCGCGCTCAACGAAGCGTTGCCGCCGGACGCACTCGTCGTCATCGGCCACTACGGGCCGGACGTACAGTATTATCTCAACCGCTTCGGTTGGGAAGAGGACCCGATCGTGTGGACGCCGTTCGACGAACAGAGCGCGATCCGCAAGGGTGCGCGCTACTTCGTTTCGATCGAAGACCGGCGCCTGCGCCGCAACCTCGAGCTTTGCGCCTGGCTAGCGCGCTTCCCAGTCGTCAAGTCCGGCGGCTGGCGCGTCTATCAGACGTCGCCCGATCGGCTCGTTCCCAACGCGGAGGCCTTCTGGAGAGCTTTCCGCACGGCCGAACGCGCCGGCCGGGGACGCACCTTTCTCGACGCCCACAACGTCTGCACCATCCCCAGCAAATAACCAAAAGCCCAAGGTTACACGCCCGCGTTCCACCCCTCGAGCAGCGCGCGAAATGCGTGGGGCTGGACGGCGATCCCGCCGCGATACGGGTAATCGAGCGCCAAGACCAAAAAGAGCACCAGCCCAATGATCAGGCTCAAGCCGCCGATCATCAGTTGCTGCATGATCGTCCGCTCGAATCCGAAGAGATACGTGAACGCGACCGTAACGAAGGCGCCGGCGATCAGAACGAACCACATGATTCCGCTGATACCGATGAAGTCGACGGCCAAACGCGTCTGGCGGTCCATCAATGCCGTCTCCATCGAGCTGATCATCTGTACGTGCACGTCGGCCTGGCCCGTCGACGTGACCGGCAGCGTGCGGACGTACTTATCGACCATCTCCGGCAGCCGGCTCGAGAATTCCGTATCGTCGCCGCGCTGCATCAGCGGCCACTCGACGTCGATGATCGAGTGCACGTAGGACCGCATCATGGCGCGCAGGTGTGCGCCGGTCGGAAACGAGTCCGAGCCGCGGTAGACGGTCGCCAGCGCCCCCGCCTCGTCGTAGCTTCGCACTTCGGCATCTTGAAAGCGTTCCCACACACCGATTGCCACGAAGGCGAGCATGACGGCATAGATGACGCCGATCACCGCCAGAATGAACCCAGCCCGATCGTTATGAGCCTCCCGCACAGTCTGCGAGGTGAACCGGTTGACGAGATACCCCATCGCCAGACACGAGACGACGAAGCCGCCGACGATGAGAGCGCCGGCGAGCAGTGTCGGCAGCGATTCGAACCAGGCTACCATCGAAGGCCTTCGCCCTACGGCAGCGGCAGCAGCGAGGCTGCGCCGAACGTTGTCGACTGCGACGGCACTTCGGGCAGGCCCGACGATACCAGCTGCCGGTAGGCGATCAGGCGGTTCGTATTCTTGGCGACCTCGAGCTGCAGCGCGTAGCTGCGTTTGATCGCCTGCGAAAGATCGTCGGTATCGAACGTGTAGCCGAAGCGGCGTAGGTCTCGCAGGAGCAGGGCATTAGCGACGTCGAGCTGCTGATAGGCATGCCGAATCTCTGAGGCCGCCGTCCGAAACGTCGGGTAGTTCGAGACGACGATCTCCCGTTTGAGCTTCGCCTGCTCAATCGTCACCTTCAATGCCGCCAGCGGTGCGCTCTGCGCATCCATCGCAAGCCCGCTATTGACCGTTGCCAGCGCATCCTCGAAGTTACCCTTGCTGAACTGCTGCCGCGCGAGACTGGCAGCCGCTTCGACGTAGCCGGTGCGGGCGCGGGCGTCGTTGGGGGCAACGCGCAACGCCAACCCGTACGACAGCTCGGCGTCCCGCGCGTCTCCGTGGGCGATCGAGACGTCCCCTTGGTGAATGCGCGTATCGGCGATCCACCGCTCGATCGGACCCGCGCATCCGGCGAGCGTCAAGGCGCCGCAGAGCGCTGCTGCGGCCGTCAAGCTCCTATATATGAACATGTGCTGCAAACCGGGAGACCACCTCGATAACGACTGCGGCCGGATAAAGGATCGCCTGCGAAAGCAGCGAGCCGACGATGGCCGTCAGCGTCAGATAGAACACCATCGAGCGAACCTCCTGGACGGTTCGCCTCCCGTGGATCGCCTGGTCGGTGATCATCGCCGACGTCGGGTCGACGAAGAGCGTAAAGGCGATCGTTCCAATTCCGTTGACGATTCCCGAGAGGGTAATTGCCGTTCTGGCGACGTTCACGTCGAGCACCGAGGCTAAAAACGAGGCCTGGACGCCGACCGAATAGACGCACATCACGATCGTGTTGAAGATCAGCAGACGTTTGGGGAGAACTCGCCAGTCGAAGGTTCGCACCTGCGCGAGCGTCGGCAGGTGCTCGGAACGCACTACCTCGCGCAGAACTCGCGGCGAGGCCAAGCGCGCCAGCGAGTGCGGTACCGAGCCGCGCGCTTCGAACGAATGCACGCCGCGGCGAAAGAGGTAGGTGAACATCGGCAACAGCATCGCGAAGGCGGCCATGCCGACGGTGCCGCCCAGCACGATCCAGCGCAGCTGGAGCGTGAAGACCTGCTCCCAGGCGGCGGCGGCGGTGGGATGCGCCTGCAGCCGTCCAACCGCGTTGCCGGCTTCATCGGAGAGCGGCCCGACGAAGAAGCCCATGAACAAGTTTGCGAGGCGGCCGGTCGTGACGAGCAGGTTGAAGAGCGAGATCGAGGTCGCGATGCGCTTGGTCTGAACGCCGGCGAGCCTCGCTGAGTACGCACCGATCGTTACGCCCTGGACGATGAACGTAATCACCATCGCCCCAACGAGCTTCCCTGACCATAGCTGCGGAACGAGTGCTACTGCGTGCTGCACCTATCGGCTAACCTTGCGTCCCGTCCAGGCACGTTACGCCGCGTCGACGCGGAAGTTGATCTCCCGCTCGTCGACCGGCCCGACGATCGCGAGCCCAAAGTTCTCATCGGTGAGGACCTCGCGCGCGAGCTCCGCAACCTCTTCGGGGGTGACCGCGTCGATTCGCCGCTCCACCTCTTCGGTGCTCACGTACCGCCCAAGTGCGAGCTCGTTTCGTCCGAGGCGAATCATTCGGCTCGAGGTCGACTCCAGCGACAGCGTCAAATTCCCTTTGACGTGCTCCTGCGCGAGCACAAACTCGTCGCGGCCGATCGGCTCGGCCCTAATGCGATCGAACTCGGCGACGATCAGATCCACGCACGACTGGACGTTGCCGGGCGACGTGCCGGCATAGACCCCGAATAGCCCGGCGCCGCGGTATGCAGCCTGGAACGAATAAACGCTGTAGACCAAGCCGCGTTTCTCGCGAATCTCTTGGAAAAGCCGGCTCGACATGCCCCCGCCGAGCACCGTGTCCAGCACCGAGAGCGCGTATCGGCGCTCGTCGCGGATCGTGACCCCGCGCGTCCCCAAGACGACGTACGCCTGTTCGCTGTCCTTTTCGCGAACGTGACGGCCGGGTGTCGTAGCGGGCTCTTCGGGTGTGGAGGCGGCGCTTATGCCTCCAAACTCTTTGAACTCCCCGTCGACGAGCTCCACGAAGCGGTCGTGCTCGATATTTCCCGCCGCCGCTACGATAACCGAGTTCGGCGCATAGTGCGCTCGCATGTGCGCGCGCAGGTCGTCGGGAGTTATCGCGACGACGGTCTCGGCAAAGCCGATCGTCGGCTCGCCGAGATTCGAACCGCTCCACATCGTCTGCAGAAAAATGTCGTGAATCAGCTCGTCCGGTGCGTCCTCGTACATCTTGATCTCTTCGAGGATGACCTTCTGCTCTTTATCGAGCTCCGCGGGGTCGAACGTCGAGTGCAAAAACATGTCGGCCAAGACGTCGAGCGCCAGCGGAACGTGGCGATCGATGACCTTTGCGTAGTAGCAGGTCGTCTCTTTATCGGTGAAAGCGTTGAGGTTGCCGCCGACGCCGTCCATCGTCTCGGCGATCTGGCGCGCGCTTCGACGTGGCGTTCCTTTAAAAAGCATGTGCTCGACGAGGTGGGAGATGCCGCGGCGCTGGTGCGGTTCGGACGCCGATCCCACGTCGGCCCAGATTCCGACCGTCGCCGACCGAAAGCCCGGCATCGTCTCTGTGAGAACACGTATCCCGTTAGGGAGCGTTGTCTTCTTATACATCGGCGGGCGTTACGCGGCCGGCCGAAGGGCTTCGCGGACCCACTCTTCGTCCCAGTAAACGCCGTCGCTGGTTCGCAGCGCGCGCTGCTGCAGTGACTGCTCGCTCTCCTCGCGCGCAACGGTCAGCGCAAAGACCGTCTTCGTCGTCGGCCTCGCAAGGTCGCCGTTCACCACGACATCCTTACCAACGACGATCGGAACGCTCGCCCAGAAATCCACCTCTTCAGCGCTGGGCGCCGCCGCGAAGACGCGTCCGGTAATCGCGACAACCTCGTCGACGAACTCCTCACGGCTCAACGGGCGGTGGAACTTCACGCCCCAAATTCGGATGCCGACGATAAGATGCTTGCCCATCTCGTTGGCAGAGACCTGGCTGACTTCGGCCGACCACTGCGTACTGAAAAGCGAGTCCCCGATGTGCTCGGCGATGTCTTTGCGGTTTCCGGCTGCGCGCGCTTGCGCGTCGAGATCGGCAACGCTCGGCTCGTAAGCAAACGCGACGGCGCTCACCGCTGAGCAGAAGAACGCGGCCGCGAGCGCGCACCGCGCAAGCCGCTCAATAAGACTGCGCAAAATAGGCTCTGGCCTTCGCGGGTTCGCCGCAGGCGGTGCAGGTCGTATCGCCCGGATCGAGGGCGTGCAAAACGCGCGTCGTCGCGGTCGTCGCGCGCTTTACCTCGGCTTCGCACTCCGGACGTTGGCACCACGCGATGTCGACCATGCCGGCCTTGGTCGAGCACAGCTCGAGAAACTCGGAGCGATCCTTCGTCGCAAAGGTGTGCGACGTGAGAAAGGCTTTGGCTTGCCGGTAGAGCGAGTCTTGAATGTCGCCGAGCAGCGCGCGCACGACGGGAACGATCTCGCCCAACGCGACGCTGCGCCGCTGATCCGGATCGCCCCTCTCGCGATCCCGGCGCGCCAGCACGGCCGTCTGCGCGTCGACGTCCCGCGGGCCGATCTCGATTCGAATGGGCACGCCGCGCAGATCCCACTCGCTATATTTCCAGCCGGGCTGAGCGTCGCGCGTATCGACGCGCACCCGCAGCCCCGCCGCGGCGAGCGTCTGGGCGAGCGCCTCGCAGGCCGCGATCGCGCGGTTGTCCGACGAGCGAACGATCGGCACCAGCACGGCCTCGATCGGCGCCATCTTCGGCGGGATGCGCAGGCCGCGGTCGTCTCCGTGCACCATGATCAAACCGCCGATCATACGCCACGAAACGCCCCAGGACGTCGTGTACGCATACTTGATCGCTTGATCGGCGTCGACGAATTTTATATCGTAGGCCTTGCCGAAGTTCTGTCCCAAGTCGTGCGAGGTACCCGACTGCAGCGCCTTGCCGTCGGGCATTAGCGCTTCGATCGAAAACGTCTCGACCGCCCCCGGAAAGCGTTCGCTCGCGCTCTTTGCGCCGGCATAGACCGGCACGGCGGCGACGTTCTCGGCAAAGTCGCGGTAGAGATCGAGAATGCGCAGCGTCTCCTCACGCGCTTCCGGCGCGTCGGCGTGCGCCGTGTGCCCCTCTTGCCAGAGAAACTCCATCGTGCGCAGAAACGGACGCGTGGCCTTTTCCCAACGGACGACGTTCGCCCACTGATTGATGAGAATCGGCAGGTCCCGGTACGATTCGATCCACTGTGCGTACATCGTGCCGATCATCGCTTCCGAGGTTGGACGGATCGCAAGACGCTCGGTCAACGTTTCGCTGCCGCCCTGCGTGACCCACGCCACCTCCGGGGCGAAGCCTTCGACGTGCTCGGCCTCCTTCACGAGCAGGCTCTCGGGAATCAGCAGTGGGAAATAAGCATTCTCGTGCCCGGTCGCCTTGAAGCGCGCGTCGAGTTCGCGTTGGAGGTTCTCCCAGAGGCCGAACCCGTAGGGCCGCAGCACGACGCAGCCGCGCACGGGTGAATAGGAAACCAACTGTGCCCGCAGACACACGGCCGTATACCAGGCTGAAAGATCGGCGCTTTTCGGAGGAATCTCCTTAACGGCGCCGGCAGCGAGCGCTTCGGACATGACCGGCCCCGTTTCGCTTGGAACGTTCAAACAGCCTTCGCGCGGGGATATCCGTCGCGTGGGCTCGCAATAGCACCAAAATGCCGAAGCTCACCCGAATCTACACGCGCACCGGAGACGGCGGCTCGACGGGCCTCGTCGGAGGCCAGCGGGTCAGCAAGCGCGCTCCTCGCATCGAGACCTACGGCACCATCGACGAGCTCTCCAGCGCGATCGGCGTCGCGCGCGCGGCCTTGCGCCCGCTGACGAAAAGCCTCGAGCGGGCAGTCGCGCTCGACGCCTGGCTCGCGTGGAGCCAAGACGTGCTTTTCAATTTAGGCTCCGAGCTCGCCACCCTTCCCGGGGATCTGCGCGACTCGATGCCTCGGGTCGGGCCGGAGGATTCCGCGGCGCTCGAGCGCGCGATCGATCGAGCGCAGCGTGACCTTGCGCCGCTTGCAAACTTCATCTCGCCCGGTGGTGCGATGGCGGGTGCGCAGCTTCACGTCGCACGCACGATCTGTCGCCGCGCCGAGCGGCTCGTCGTCGCGCTGCTCGAGGAAGGCGAAGGTATTTCGTCCGACTCGCTGCGTTATCTCAACCGGCTCTCCGATGCGCTCTTCGTCTGGGCGCGCTGGATCAACGACGCGCTCGGCGAGCCCGAACATATCTGGAATCCGGCAAGCCGGCCGCCGGAGGCCTGAGCGGTAGGGGGGCGAATCGACCGCGCAATGTCGTTTTTCTCGACGCTCTTCGCTACGACGGACGTTGAAAAGCTGCGGGAGCTCGGCACGCGCAAGATTCTGCGTCGCGCTCTGACGGCCAAAGACCTGATCTCGATCGGCCTTGGCACGATGATCGGCGGCGGCATTTTCACAACGATTGGAACGGGTGTGAAAGGGGCCGGCCCCGCGGTCATCGTCTCCTACCTGCTGGCAGGCCTGACCTCGTTCTTTGCCGCCCTCTGCTACGCCGAGCTCGGCGCGATGGTGCCGGTTGCCGGCAGTGCGTACACCTACGCGTACGCGACGATGGGCAAGCTCTTCGCCTGGATCATCGGCTTTGCCCTGATCTTCGAATACGGGATCAGCGCCGCTCCGGTCGCGCAGCAGTTCTCCGCCGCAATTCAAGACGTTGCCAAGAGCGCCGGGCTCTCGTTGCCGGCCTGGGCGCAGCAGTCGAACTTGATCGTCCACGGGGCGTGGTGGCTGCCGACGAATTGGGACATCTTTCATTCGCAGTTCGACGTGGTCGCGGCGATCTTCGTCCTCGGGCTGTCGGCGTTGCTCTCGGTGGGCATTCGCGAATCGGCGACGGTCAACAACGTCTTCGTCGTTCTAAAGATTTCGGCCCTCATCGTCTTCGTCATCGCCGGATTCTTTCTGTTTCACGCGGCGAACCTGCACAACTTCAACCCAGTTGGATGGGGAAGCTTGAGGCCTTTCGGAGGAATGGCCGATTACTCGTCGTCGGCGCAGCCGTATGGGATCATCGCAATCGGCGCCTACGTCTTTTTTAGCTACATCGGCTTCGATACGGCGACGACGACAGCCGAAGAATGCAAGAACCCGCAGTTCGACATTCCCGTCGGCGTCATCGGCGCACTCGTGATCGGCACGGTGGTCTACTGCGCGACCGCGGTCGTCCTCGTAGGGGCAGTGCCGTGGAACCAGGTTCCGATCAAAAATCCGCTCGTCTACGCGCTTGCGCCGCTGCATATTCCGGTGCTGAGTTGGGTGATCACGATCGGCGTTCTCGCCGGCACGACGAGCGTCGCGCTTGCCTCGCTGCTGGGACAGTCTCGCATTTTTTACGTGATGGCGCGCGACCGAATGCTGCCGCCGGTCGTGGCCGCGATTCACCCGCGCTTCAAGACACCGCTGGTAACGACGGTCATTACCGGCGTGGCGGTCGCGTTTCTGGCGCTCATCGTGCCGCTGAACAACCTGCTCAACCTCGTCAACATCGGCACGCTGATCGCGTTTTCGGTGGTGTGCGGCGGCGTGCTCTATCTGCGCCGCCGGCAGCCCGATCTTCCGCGAAGCTTCCGGGTACCGTTCGTCCCGCTCTTTCCGATCCTCGGCATCGTCTTTTCGCTCTTCTTAGCGGTCTTCGGGCTCTCGCGCGCGACATGGACGTGGTTCGTCCTTGCGCTGGTCGTCGGCCTGGTCTTCTTCTTCTCGTACGGCTTCCGCAAATCGAATCCGGCCGACGTCGTGCCCGTCGAAGAGCCCGCCGGCCTCAGCGAATACGCGTAAACCGAACGCCGAAGTCAGTAGAATCGTTTTCCTTTAGGACCCCCAGGTCAAGAAAGAGGAAAGACATGACTTTTCCGCTGGGCCGCGCATCGGCTCTTGTCGCGATCGGCTTAGTTCTGTCAGGCTGCGGCGGATCGTCGCAAAGCCAGGCTTCACTTCCCTTAGCCTCATCGTCAGTGCGACGGGTCGGTCAAAATGACAAGTCCAGCACGGGCGATCTTCTTTATGCGACCGGAGGTTGCGATGGGACTTGCGTTCTGACGTATCCGGGGCTCAAGCTCGTTGGAATGCTTCCAAACAACGGCATCTCAATCTGTTCAGATTCTCAAGGGAACATCTTTATGCCCAACGCTACAAAGGTTCTCGAATATGCGCACGGTGGCACAAGCCCAATAGCAACTCTGACGCTGCCCGACAACGCCTCTTCAGGCTGCTCGATCGATCCAAAAACCAATAACCTTGCCGTCGTCTTCGACACGCAAGTTGCGATCTTTCAAAATGAGCTCGGCACACCTGCCGTGTACGATACCAACATAGATGCGAGGTACTGCACGTACGACAAGAACGGAGACCTTTTCGTTAATGGCTACGGCGGCAACAGCGGATCAGAGTTTGCGTTAGCCGAGTTGGCCTCTGGAACATCGACCTTTACAACCATTTCTGTTAGCAACTCCGTGGGGAATCCCGGCCAACTTCAATGGGATGGCAACTATTTACTGTATCAAAGCCTTAGTAAATTTGGAAAGCTAACTCAACTCCAAGTAATAGGGTCAACAGCTACAATAGTGGCGACAATAACCCCTCAGGGACTCAAACATCATGTGTCGCAGTCATGGCTTTACGACGGGCGGCTGGTAATCCCGTATAACGTTCGCGGCCAATTCGTTAATGTAATCGGCACATGGGACTATCCGAATGTCAAGAAGCCCACCAAGACCATCCGCAAGTTCGATTCCTACAAAAAGCGCGATATTGATTTTCTGGGCGTGGCAGTCAGTACACAACCCAAGTAAAAGTCACTCGACTAAGGGCCGAAGTCTGCTCCTGCCGTATTCGAGCTGCGGCGAAATCAAAATGTTCCCAACCATGATGGGGGTCTCGATTTAACCCCAGTCTAGGAGCCGCAGGGCGAAGTTTACTATGAGTAATCGAGCCCTGCGGCGACAACGACTCGGGCTAAATCCAGACCCCTAGGGAACCTGGCCGATGCCGGGGGTGCGCACTTCTATCCGCGCCGTTCGAGGATCGTAGGTCGCGTGCAGGTGCAGCGCGCCCGCGATCGCATCGATGGAGACCAGCACGCGCCCGCGGACGCGAAAGGGGGCCCGTTTGAGCGTGAGCGGCATGCCGTTGAGTTTGGCGTGCGTATCGCCGACCCGCAGACGCAGGCTCTGGTCGCCGAGCGTAACGATAATCACGCCCGGCTTGTCGACCACCGTCTCGGCGCCGAGCGCGTCGGCGATCGAGCGTAGCGGCACGAAGGCGCGCTCGCTGGCGGTCGTGACCGGCGCGACGTCGCTATCGACACGCTCGCCGTCGACGAACATCGCGATCGGGGTCGAAAACGCGAGTACGCACGAAATTGCCAGCGCGCAAAGCGCAACGATGGCGAGACTCTGCCATCGCAGATCCGCATACAGCTCGCTCGCGCGGTGTATCACACGGCCGCTCCCCGCGCTTCGCCGATCTCTCCGGCGTAAGCGGGATACTTCTCGGCGATGACCTTTTCGATTTCGAGGCGCAGCATACCGAGCAGCTCGCTCTCGGGGTACGTGCCGACCAGCTCGCCGGCACGGTAGATCGCGCCTTTGCCTTTTCCGCCGGCGACGCCGACGTCGGCCATCTTTGACTCACCCGGCCCGTTGACGACGCAGCCCATGACGGCCACTTTCACCGGTGCGCTGTACGATTTCGCGATCGCCTCGACCGCGCGCCCCAACTCGAGCACCGAGATCTCCGCGCGCCCACACGACGGGCAGGCCGTAATCTCGAAGCCTTTCTCGCGCAAACCAAGCGATTTGAGGATGCCCCAGCAGACCGGCACTTCTTCGATCGGATCGTCGGCGAGCGAGACGCGGATCGTGTCGCCGATCCCCTCCCAAAGCAGAATGCCTAGGCCGATCGACGATTTGATCGTGCCATCGCGCAGCAGTCCGGCCTCGGTGATGCCGAGGTGAAGCGCGTAGGGCGTTCCACGTTCGCGCAGACGCGCGTCCATCATACGGTAGGCCGCGACGGTCGTCGCTACGTCGTGCGCCTTGAGCGAAATCGCGATCTCGGTGTGCCCGTGCTCCTCGAGGATCTCGACGTGGCGCAACGCCGATAGGACCATCGCCTCCGCCGTATGTCCAAACGATTTCTCGAGATCCGGTGCGAGCGATCCCATGTTGACGCCCACGCGGATCGGAATGCCTCTGGCTTTCGCTGCAGTAACGACCTCGATGACCTTCTTGGGATCGCGGATGTTGCCCGGATTCAGACGAAGCTTTGCTACGCCCGCCTCGATCGCTGCGAGCGCCATCTTGTGATCGAAGTGGATATCGGCGACGATCGGCACCGGAGAACGGTAGACGATCGCCGGCAAGCCGGCGGCATCGGGCGGATCCTTTACGGTCACGCGCACGACCTCGCAGCCCTCCATCGCGAGACCGTAGATCTGCTCGAGCGTTTTGTCGGCGTCGGCGGTGTCGGTCGTCGTCATCGATTGCACGGCGACCGGATGATCGCCGCCGATCCAGACGCTCTTCGCGTCGGCTTTGCCGGTCTTGTTCTGGAGAAAGATCGGATTGCTCTTACGTCTCACGCGCAGCATCGAGGTTACATCACTCCCTGTCCGGAGACGATTCGGGCGATATCGTGAAAGGCCACGAGCATGATCAGCGCCATCAGCGCTGCAAACCCTGCCAGGTGAACCATTGCCTCCTTCTCCGGATCCACCGGACGCCCGCGAATCAGTTCGGCGATGATGAACGCCGCGCGGCCGCCGTCGAGCGCCGGGATCGGAAGCAAATTAAAGAGCCCCAGGGCAAACGAGATCGTCGCCGCGAGCGTGAAGTACGGACCCCAGCCCCAATCCTGAACCGTCACCGCGACCTGTCCCATGCCGATCGGTCCGGAGATCTGCGGCGCGTATTTCGAGAACTGCGTGACGAGCAACACGATGCTTTCGACCGTCTGATCGGCGATGCCGGCGAACTCTTCTCCGCTGGCGCGCACGGCCTCCGCAAGGCCGACGCGCTGAAGTTCGGGCACCGGCGAAAAGCCAATGCAGCCTTTGCCGCGGCCGACGACTTGCGCGGGACAGGGCTTCGGCTGGACGTAGACCTCCGTACGGGCGCCGTTGCGCTGATAGACGAGGTCGAGCCGCTTGCCCAGCGATGCATGAATCGTGTCGACCAGCTCTTTGCCGCTGGTCACCGCAACGTCGCCGATTGCAACGATGCGGTCCCCCGCGCGGATGCCCGCGATCTCGGCGGGCGATCCCGCGTTTACCTGGCCGACGATCGGCTGAACGGCCTGATTCGGCTTGTCCGAAGTAACGCCGAAGGCCAGCGCGCCGACGAGCAAGATCACGTAACAGAGCACGAAGTTGGCGAACGGGCCCGCGAGAATAATCAGGAGCCGAACCCACGGCGATTTCGCTTGGAAGTTCGCCTCGCCGCCCCGCGCGCTGCTGCGAAAGGTGCGCTGCTGCTCGGCCTCCGAGACGCGCCCGTCCTCGCCTTCCATAGCGCAGAAGCCGCCGATGGGAAAGGCGCGGAGCGAATAGAGCGTTCCGCTGCGCGGACTCGTCCAGCCGGCCAGCCGCGGGCCGAAACCGACGGCAAACTCATTGACCCGCACGCCGTTGCGCCGGGCCATCACGAAGTGGCCGAACTCGTGCAGCACGATGAGAACGGAAAGCATCAGCAAGAAGGTAACGACCTTCTCGAATCCGACCAGGCTGACGGCGGCGATGAGAATCAACGACTTAGCGACCTTTCGATACTATCTACGATTACTTGCGCGTTGGCCCGGGCCTCCCGATCCGCCAGCCGAACCCCATCGAGGCTGAGCTCTGCCGGTCCAGTCCGCTCCATGGCTGCCTCGATGACCTCGGAAATGTTCCCGAACGCTATCCTTCCTTCAACAAACGCATGCACGGCGACTTCGTTTGCAGCCGAAAGGATTGCGGGCATCGCGCCGCCACGGGCCAAGGCTTCGTAGGCCAAGGCGACGCAGGGGAATCGAACCGGGTCCGGAGCCTCGAATTCGTAACGCAAGGCCCCCGACTCTTGCTTTGCCCCAAGAATACGGAGCACGCCCGATTGCGGATCGAGCGGGGGGACCGGCACCTCGGGCGCGACCAGCCGATCGGGGTACGCAAGCGCGTAGCCGATCGGCAGGCGCATATCGGGCGCGGCGAGCTGCGACTTTACGCTGCCGTCGGTGAAGACGACAAAGCCGTGAGCAATCGACTGCGGGTGCACGACGATGAGCACGCGCTCCCCGGCAAAGCCGAAGAGGCGGCTCGCTTCGATGACCTCGAGGCCTTTGTTCATCATCGTCGCCGAATCGATCGTGTTCTTCGTTCCCATACGCCAGGTCGGATGCGCGAGCGCCGCGTCGAGATTCGCGCGTTCCATGACCTCGCGCGGCGTGCGCCAAAATGGTCCGCCCGAGGCGGTGAGCACGATCGCAGCGACTCGCGAACGTTCTTCGCCGATGAGACACTGAAAGATCGCGCTGTGTTCGCTATCGACGGGCAGCAGACGTGCGCCGCTCGCGCGAGCCGCCCCCACGAAAAGTTCTCCCGCTGCGACGACCAGCTCCTTGTTGGCGACGGCGATGTCGGTGCCGCGCTGCACCGCTGCAAAGACCGCGTCGAACGCGACGGAACCGTCGGTCGCGGCAAGCAGAATCTCGGGTTCACTCTCCACGGCGACGCGCATGAGCCCCTGCGGACCGTTCGCGGCCGTCGTTGCGATCGCGACCCCAAAGCGCGCGGCCTGCGCCGTCAGCAGCTCGATGTTGCGCCCCGCCGCAAGGCCCACCACCTCAAAGCGTTCGGGGTGCGCGGCGATGACGTCGAGCGCTTGCGTCCCGATCGATCCCGTCGAACCAAGAATCGCAACCCGCTTGCGCCCGCTCATTGGAGCTGCAGCACGCCCAAGAGATGCAGCAGCGCGAAAAACGTTACGCCGCCGAGAAGATAGGAGTCAAAGCGGTCGAGCACGCCGCCGTGGCCGACGATCATCCCGCCCGCATCTTTCACGCCGGCATCACGTTTGAAGGCAGACTCGACCAGATCGCCGATTTGTGCGGCAACGCTGGTCAATGCGCCGAGCGCCGCGCCTTGCCACCATTGCAGGTGCAAAGGCGCAAACCACGTCGCACCCGTTGCGAAAGCGGTAGCGAGCAGCAGCGATCCGAGGGAGCCTTCGATCGTTTTGTTCGGAGAGATCTTGCTCAGCCGGTGCCGCCCGATGAGCGAGCCCACGACCATCGCAAAGATATCGGTCAGCGCGATGATCGCGATGACGTAGAACGTCAGCCATATTCCGTTGCCGTCGATCTGTCGAATAAATACGAAATAGGTCAGCAGCTTGCCGATATAGAGGACCGCCAGCAGTGTGTAGGCGGTGCGCGCGAAGTATCCCTTCTGCTCGCCGTACATGCCGATCCAGAAGGCGGCGACGATGATTCCGGCGAGCAGCACGCCTTCCCACTTGTGCAGAACGTCGAAGACGGCCATCGCGACATAGGCGACGACACCGAGCTGTGCGACCGGGTACTCCAGCGGCTGTCCCTTGATCGCGCAGAGGTAGTTGAACTCGTAGATGCTGGCCAGACCGATGGCCAGCAGCAGCAGATAGAACGCCCAGGGGAAAATTACACAGAAGAGTCCGATCGCCGCGACGATCAGGCCGACGACGATCCGCCGTGCGTTCAAGCTCCGCCGAAGCGCCGCTGGCGCCGCGTAAACTCCGCGATCGCTCGCGCGAGGTCATCCTTTGAGAATTCCGGCCAGTAAACGTCGCACATCACAAGCTCGGCGTAGGCCGCTTGATAGAGCAGAAAGTTCGAAAGTCGCCGCTCGCCGCCTGGCCGGATCAGCAGGTCGAGCTCGGGGAGTCCAGCGGTATAGAGGTACTTGCGGATCAGGGCCCCGTCGACCGCATCCGGCTGCAGCGCCCCCTTCGCGACGTCGCGGGCAATGGCGGCGACCGCGCGCTCGAGCTCCGCGTGCGAGCTGTAGTTGACCGCCATATTGAGCAGCAGTCCCGTGTTGTGCGCCGTCTGCGCCTGCAAATCGGCTAAGGCCGCGCGCGGCGCCGGCGGGAGAGATTCCCAATCTCCCATCACCTGGACGCGCACGTTGTTACGCCGCAGTTCGATCAGTTCGTTACGCGCAAAGTGCACGCACAAATCGAAGAGCAGCGAGATCTCTTTGGCGGCGCGGTTCCAGTTCTCGGTCGAGAAGCCGTAGACGGTCAGTACCGAGATCCCCATGTCCGAGGCGGCGCGCGTCACATGACGCAGCGCGACCATGCCGCGGCGATGGCCCTCGATGGCCGGAAGACCGCGCTCCTTGGCCCAGCGGCGGTTTCCGTCCATGATGATCGCAACGTGGCGCGCCGGCGATCCCCCGGAGAGCGAGGGCGCGGTTTGCGCGAGTGAAATCGTCATAGCTGGCGGTACGACTCGTAGCCGGCCGTCACGTCGGCGGAACCGTCGTCCCGAACGTTTATGCGAAGCACGCGCAAGGCGCCGGCGCCGATCCATGCTCCCGCGGGGGAGAGGACCGCCAGCCGTACGTGCCGTGCATCCAGCGCGCGGCGAGCCTGCACCTCCGGCATCAATATCAGGTCCTCGCTCACACTTCCATGATCTCTTTTTCTTTGGCGACGACCAGCGCGTCGATCTCCTTGACGTACCGGTCGGTCAGCCGCTGCAGCGACTCTTGCAGCCGCTTGTTGTCGTCCTCGGTAATCGCCGAGGATTTGAGCTGCCCTTTCAGGTCATCGTGCGCGTGGTGGCGCACGTTGCGAACCGCCACCCGGCCGTCCTCCGCCTTCTTCTTAATGAGCTTTGCCAGGTCTTTGCGCCGTTCTTCGTTGAGCGGCGGGATCACCAAGCGAACCGAGGTGCCGTCGATGTTGGGCGTCAGGCCGAGATCGCTCTTCTCGATCGCCTTGCGGATTTCGGGCACGACCCCTTTGTCCCACGCGGAGATCAGCAGCGTACGAGAATCGGGCGTCGAGACTCCGGCGACTTGCTTGAGGGGCGCCGGCTGTCCATAGGCCTCGACGATGAGCCGATCGAGCAGTGCCGGCGACGCTCTGCCGGTACGAATCGAGGCAAACTCACCTCGCGTCGCCTCGACGCACTTATGCATCTTATCTTCGACTTCTTTGAATTGCGGATCGGACATCTTCCTAGCTCCTTCCAGCGACCGGGGCCGGTTGCCGGCCGACGTACGTGCCGATCGCCTCGCCCCAGATGACGCGCCGGATATTTCCCGGAACCGCCATATCGAAGACGATGACCGGAAGCGCGTTGTCCATGCACAGCGCCATCGAGGTCGAGTCCATTACTTCGAGACCGCGCTGGAGCACGTCCATGTAGTCGATCCGCTCGAAACGCGTCGCCAACGGATCCTTCTTCGGATCCGCAGAGTAGATCCCGTCCACTTTCGTGGCCTTGAGGATCGCTTCGGCGTTCACTTCCACGGCGCGCAGCGCCGCGGTCGTGTCCGTCGTGAAGTACGGATTGCCCGTTCCTGCGGCGAAGATGACGATGCGGCCCTTCTCTAAGTGGCGAATCGCGCGTCGCCGAATGTACGGTTCGGCGATCTGATGCATGGCGATCGCGGTCTGCACGCGCGAAGCGACCCCGATACGCTCGAGCGCATCTTGCAGGGCCAGCGCGTTGATAACGGTCGCGAGCATCCCCATGTAGTCGGCGGTCGCGCGCTCCATGCCGGCCTCTTCGTGCACCTTACCGCGCCAGATGTTCCCGCCTCCGACCACGATCGCGATCGAGACGCCGTCGCGGCTGACGACGGCGATCTGTTCGGCCATCGCGTCCGTCTTTTGGACGTCGACGCTATTAGCCGGCCCGGTAAAGGCCTCACCCGAGATCTTGAGGAGGACGCGGGAGAATCGCGGCCGGTCGGATTCAGTCACCGAGTGTATATCGGGTGAAGCGCCTGACTTTGATCTTTTCACCGAGCGCGCCGATGCAGCGATGCACCAAGTCGCCGATGCTCAGCGAGTCGTCCTTGACGAATGCCTGGTCGAGCAGGCAGTGCTCCTCGAACCACTTGTTGAGCTTCCCTTGCACGATTTTCTCGCCGACTTCGGGAGGCTTGCCGGCGGGAATCGCGCCCCGGAACTCTTCGCGCAGCCGATCGACGATCTCGGCCGGGACGCTCGGGCGATCGAGGTACTGCGGCGACATCGCCGCGACGTGCATCGCGATGTCGCGCGAGAGTTCCGCGAACTTCGGATTGCGCGCGACGAAGTCGGTTTCGCTGTTCACCTCCACGAGGACGCCGATCTTTCCGCCGGCGTGAACGTAGCTCGTTATCAAGCCTTCGTTGGCGACGCGTTCGGCCTTCTTGGCCGCCTGCGCTGCGCCGCGCTCGAGCAGTACTGCTTTCGCGCGCTCGAAGTCGCCGGTTGCGTCCACGAGTGCCTGGCGGCAGTCCATCATCGGCGCGCTGGTCGCCTCACGGAGCGATTTGATCTCGTCGGCTTTGGGTTGATAGGAAATCAACGTCCCGCCTCCGCCATCGTCGGGGGAGCTTCCTGCCCGTACGACGGCGCCGGCTCCTCGTAGGCTCCTTCGTAGGCGCTCTCGCTCTCCGTCTTGCCCTCGATGATCGCGTCGGCGATCTTGCCGACCATCAGTTTGACGGCGCGGATCGCGTCGTCGTTGCCGGGAATCGGATAGTCGATCTCGTCAGGATCGCAGTTTGTGTCGATCACCGCGATAATCGGGATCTTCAGCTTGCGGGCTTCGAGTACCGCGATGCGCTCTTTCTTCGGATCGACCACGAAGAGTGCGTCGGGCAGGCGGTGCATGTCTTTGATGCCGCCGAGGAAGCGCTCCAGGCGATTCATCTCGTCCTGAAGGCTCGCGACCTCTTTCTTGGGCAGGCGCTCGAAGTCGCCCTGAAGCTTCATGTTCTCGAGCTCGCGCAAACGGGCGATCCGCTTCTGAATGGTCGCGAAGTTGGTCAGCGTGCCCCCCAACCAACGTTGGTTGATGAAATACGTGCCGGCGCGCTCGGCCTCTTCGCGAACGACGTCCTGTGCCTGCTTCTTGGTGCCGACGAAGAGGATGACCCGGCCTGCGCGCGCGAGTTCCTTAACGGCCTCGTAGGTCTCCCGCAGCTTCTGGACGGTCAGCGCGAGGTCGATGATATAGATGCCATTACGCTCTTGGAAGATGTACGGCTTCATCTTCGGGTTCCAGCGACGGGTCTGGTGTCCGAAATGGACGCCCGCCTCCAGAAGCTCGCGCATGGTGACGACGCTCATGAGATAACCTTTCTGGCTCCCGACCTCCGCCCATCCTGACCGGGGGTCCTCTTTGGAACCATAGACACCCAGCCTCCCTGCCGGGTGGAGTAAAGGACAACCGCGCGATTATAACATGCGAATCGCGCGGCTCCTAGCTCCCGCCGGCTTATGGGCGGGCTTCATAGATCGGGTTGAATGGGGTCTCGGACGCCCGCCGGAAGTGCGAAAACCCGGCACCGGTGACCACTCGGTGGGTGGCCGCCTCGCCTGCTTGCGCCCCCATCGCCAGCCCGACCTCTTGAGCGAGTGAGGCCGGCGTGCAGAGCATTGTCGAGGCGCCGTAAAAGATCCGGCCGATCGGGTTGAGGTTCTGCTCCAGCGCATCCCCCGCGTAGGGTTCGACGATCAACAGCGTGCCGTTGGCCCTGAGCGCGCGGCGCGCGGTGGCGACTACGCCGACCGGGTCACCCATGTCGTGCACGCAATCGAAGCAGCCAATCAGGTCGAACTGTCCCGGCGGCATCGTCTGGGCGGTTCCGACCTCGAAGCTGACCCGGTCCGCGACGCCGGCCCGCTTGGCGGCCTCGCGGGCGGCCTCGATCGAAGCGACATGGTAGTCATAACCGATGAACCGGGACATCCGGTAGGCCTCGGCCATCAGGATCGTCGAGCTGCCGTACCCGCAGCCGAGGTCGGCGACGGTCGCGCCGAGCCGCAACTTTGCCTCGACCCCTTCGAGCGCCGGGATCCAGTCGGCGACTAGATGCGCCGCGTACCCGTTGCGGAAGATACGATTCGTCAGTCCGTACAGGCGCGAGTCGTGCTCGTGCCAGCCGACGCCCTTTCCGCTGCGAAACGCAAAGTGGCCGCACATGTTTAGCTAAGATTTTCCGGTGGAGCACCGAATGCCGCGCGCAATGCGCTGGGTTGTCACCGGAGGCTTGGGCTTCATCGGGTCGCACTTCGTTCGCCTCGTGCTGCGCGAGCGTCAAAACGTGGAGGTCGTCAATCTCGATGCGATGACCTACGCCGCCAATCCCGAAAACCTGCCCGACGTGCAGGGCGATCCGCGATATCGCTTCATCAAGGGAGACATCTGCGATCCCGCGGCGGTACGCGAGGCAATCGGCTCCGGCGCAGAGGCGTTGGTGAACTTCGCCGCCGAGACCCACGTCGATCGTTCGATCGCAGACGCACGAGACTTCGTCCGCACCGACGCCCTCGGAACGCACGTTCTCCTCGAGGCCCTGCGCGCGCAAAGAGTGCCGCGCATGCTTCAAGTCTCGACCGACGAAGTTTACGGGCACGTTCCCGAAGGTGCGTCGCGCGAAAGCGATCCGCTGCGGCCCCGCAGCCCGTACGCGGCCAGCAAAGCCGCGGGCGATCTGCTCGCCCTGGCCTACCACGCGACGTACGCGTCGCCCGTCGTCATCACCCGCGGCAGCAACACCTACGGGCCGAATCAATTCCCTGAGAAGATCGTCCCGCTCTTCATTACCAACCTGCTCGACGACCGGCGCGTTCCCGTCTACGGGGATGGATTACAGATCCGCGACTGGCTGTACGTCGAAGATCATGCGCGCGGTATTCTCGACGTCTTGGAGCGCGGCGAAACGGGACGCGCCTACAACCTCGGCGGGGGAACTCCGCTGACCAATATGGAGCTCACGCAGCTGCTCGTCGAAGGCTGCGGCCGTTCGATGGAACGCCATGTCGAACACGTCACCGACCGGCTCGGGCACGATCGCCGCTACGCCATCGATAGCTCGCGGCTGCACTCGCTGGGGTGGCAACCGCGCGTGCCCTTCGCCGAGGGCATCGCGCGAACGATCGACTGGTACCGGCGCAACGAGGCGTGGTGGCGCCCCTTGAAAGCGGCGCCGGCATGAAGGGCGTCATCCTTGCGGGCGGGCTCGGCAGCCGTCTGCGCCCGCTGACGAAGGTGACCAACAAACATCTGCTGCCGGTCTACGACCGGCCAATGATCTACTACCCGCTGCACACGCTCTGCTCGGCGGGCATTCGCGACATCATGATCGTCACCGGGGGCAGCTCTGCCGGCGACTTCCTCCGCTTGCTGGGAAATGGCGCGGAGTTCGGCCTGCACGACATCTACTACACGTATCAGGAAGGCGAAGGCGGCATCGCCGACGCGCTCCGTCTCGCCGAGCACTTCGCCGAAGGCGAACGGATCGTCGTCGTGCTGGGGGACAATTTGCTTCAAGAGAGCATCGCGCCGTACGTGGCGCGCTTCGCGGCCCAGCCTTCCGGCGCGCGCATTCTGCTCAAGTCTGTCCCCGACCCCAGCCGCTTCGGCGTTCCGGTGCTCGATGGAAAGCAGATCGTCGCGATCGAGGAGAAGCCGGCCGAACCGAAGAGCTCCTATGCCGTAACCGGCATCTACATGTTCGACTGCCGCGTCTTCGACTTCATCCGCACGCTCGTGCCTTCGAAGCGCGGCGAGCTCGAGATCGTCGACGTGCACAATCGTTACATCGCGCAGGGCGATCTGCACTACGACGTTCTGGAAGGATGGTGGACCGACGCGGGAACCTTTGAGAGCCTCTTCCGCGCCAACGAACTCGTCGCGAAGGAGCGAGCGCGCTAGGAGTGCGGCGCGCCGATCGGCAGGAGGAAGAGCGCGACGATCACGAGCACGCATGCCAGCGCGCCGCGAAACCACCGCTCCGGGAGCCGCGTCACGAAGTGCGATCCGACGAAGACGCCTGGTATCGAGCCAAGCAGCAACGACCCGGCGATCATCGGATTGACGTCCCCGATCTTCCAGTGACCGAGCAATGACGGTACGAGGACGACGACGGCGAAGGCGAGATCCGTTCCGACGAGGCGGCGCAGCGCAACGACCGGCGCGACCAACAGCAAGAGCGGAAGCGTCAGCGACCCAGCTCCGATCGACGTAATGCTGACCGTAATCCCGACAAAGAACCCGATCAGTGCGAGCCGCAGGGTCGGAAGGTTAGCCGTCTCTGAGAAATCGCTGGCGAGCTTGCGATTGAAGATGATTCCGGCCGCCGAGATCAGCAGTGCGGCGGCGACCGCGAGCCGCAACGTGTGTTCGAGTTGCCGGATATCGAGATGCTTGTGCAGCCAAACGCTGAGCGCAACGCCGATGATCGCCCCAGGGAGCCCCCCGATCGAGAGCCGCCAAAGGACGGAGACCTGGACCGTCCGCTTCTGCACGTGTGCGATCATGGCCACGAGCCGCGTGCCGAGCGCGAAGAGCAGGTCAGAACCGATTGCCTTGTCCGTGCCAACCCCGAGGAAGATGAGCAGCGGCGTCGTGATGGCACCCGCCCCGACGCCGCTGTACGCTGTGCAGGCTCCGACGATGAAGCCGACAACCACGTAGCTCCAATTCAAGGCTTGGTGTTCTCCTCGATATACTCGATGAGGGTCGCCGCCGACTCCGGGATCGACTGCCGTGTCGTATCGACCGCCAAGTCGGGATTCTGGGGCGCCTCGTACGGCGACGAGATTCCGGTGAAGCGCGCGATCTCGCCGGCGCGAGCCCGCTTGTAGTGACCCTTGACGTCGCGGCCTTCGGCCGTTTGCAGGTCGCAGGAAACGTAGACTTCGTGGAAGCCGCCGGGGTAGGAGGCACGCGCTTTGGTACGGTCGTCAGCAAACGGTGAGATCAGCGCGCAGATCACCACGAAACCCCCATCGGCGAGCACCGCGGCCACGGCGGCCGTTCGCCGGACGTTCTCGGAGCGGTCCTCCTCAGAGAAACCTAGGTCAAGATTCAACGAGGTCCGCAGCGTGTCCCCGTCTAGAACGTAGACGTGCCGGCCCCGATCGAAGAGCATCCGCTGCGCCGTCATGGCGAGCGTAGACTTACCCGCGCTCGGCAGCCCGGTGAGCCAGAAGACGCCGCCGCGATGACCGTTGCGCCAGAATCGCTCATTCGGCTGCACCGAGGAAGTCTGCGCGACGATATCGGTCGCGCCCTCCGAACGCGGGCGCCCGATGACCGAACGAACCCGGCCGCCGGCGACGACGTTGGTGTCGTGCAGCAGGACGAAACGACCGATGCTGGTCGTCTCCAACTCATCGTCGGCCGCGATCAGCTCGCGCGCCGCGAGCGTGATGACCGCGACGTCGCTCTTTGCAACCACGTCGCCGGGTTTGCCGGCGAGCGTGTCGGGATCGATCACTTCGTCGATGCGCTGTAGGGTAACGGGCATCTCGCGCGTACCGATGCGTAGACGAAGTGTCTCCCCGGGCATGACCGGATCGCCGCCGAGCCAAACGACGGTCGCCTGCACCGCGTGTCCGAGTGCGGGTCCGTCGCCGGGATAACTCGCTACCGCGCCGCGGTCGACGAAGATTCGCTCGTCGAGCGCGATCGCTACCGCGTCGCCCGCCTTCGCCTGGTCGACTTCTTGCGGCCACCGATGGATCGCACTGACGACCGCGTCGGTCTGCAGTGGCCAGAAGACGACGCGTTCGCCCTTGCGAAGCGTCCCCGCCTCGACGAGCCCCGCGATAAGCCTGTTGCCGTCGCGGCGATAGACGTCTTGCACGACGAACCGCAGCGGGCCGCCGGCCGGCGCCGTATACGGATGAAGCTGGGCGAGCGACTCGAGCAGCGTCGGGCCCTTCCACCACGACCAGCGCTGGGTGGCCACCGCAATGTTGTCTCCGTCGCGCGCGGCCAGCGGGATGATTTCGATCGGCGTGATGCCGAGCTGCTCCAGGAAGGAGCGAATCTCCGCACGGCGCGCGACGAACGCAGTTTCAGGCTCGTCCGCGAGGTCGAGCTTGTTGACCACGACCAGCAGTTCTTTGAAACCGAACCACTGCAGGAAGAGCGCCTGCCGCCGGGTCTGCAGCGTGATGCCCTCGTCAACGGCAACGACCATGATCGCTGCGTCGACCTCGGAAGCACCGGTAAGCAGGTTTCGAATCAGTTCGCGGTGGCCGGGCGCATCGACGAAGACGTAGTCGCGATCCGGCATGCGCAGCCAGATGCGCGAGATGTCCAAGGTAATCGCTTGATCGCGCTCGAGCTGGAAAGCGTCGAGCAGGAACGAGTACTCGATCGGCACGCCGCGCTTGGTGCTGGAGTTCTGCAGCTCCTCGAGCTTTGCCGGCGTTACCTGGCCGAGGTCGACCAGCATCCTTCCCAAGATCGTCGACTTACCAGCATCGACGTCTCCAACCATGACTATCCGAACTTGTCTCACATGTACCCCGTTGTGCGGAGGCGTTCGAAAGCGTCTTCGCTCTCGCTATCCATCGTGCGGCCGGCGCGCTCAGGCTCGCGCGTCTTTTCCAACTCCAAAACAATCGCATCGAGCGTGTCCGCCGTGCTGGGAATCGGAATCGTAATGTTGCTCTCACCCAGAGAGCGGAAACGCATGCCGTCTTTGGCTAAATAAAGCGGCACGTACGGAATTCCCTCGCGTCGCGTGTAACGCCAGATATCCAGCTCCGTCCAATGTAAGAGCGGATGAATCCGGACGTGCGCACCATCGGGAACTTCGTATGGAAAAAAGTCCCACAGTTCCGGCGGCTGCGTTCGCGGATCCCACGAGCCGTCCGCGTTGCGGGGACTAAAAATGCGCTCCTTGGCGCGTATGGCTTGTTCGTCGCGGCGAATGCCTAAAATGATTCCCCGGTAGCCTTCTCGCGCCAGAAGCCCGCGCAGTCCCGCGGTTTTGCGCGCCGCATGGCGAGCGGCCGGCGGCAGCGTCTGATCGACGGTGCTCTCCGGCGGACAGACTTCATTGATGATCGGCAATTGCCACTCGCGAACGAGTCGATCGCGGAACGCGTAGACTTCGGGAAACTCCATCCCGGTGTCGAGCAGCACCATCGGAAAAGGGATCTCGCCAAGAAAGGCTTTGCGCACCATCCAGAGCAGCGCGGTCGAGTCCTTTCCGATCGACCAAAGCATGGCAATCGGCGAAACGCAGGAGAACGCTTCACGCAAAATATAGATCGTTCGCGACTCGAGGACATCGAGGTCGGCATCGGTCTGTGTCGGCATCACGACGGTGTATCGGCCCCGGCGGAGCCTTTTCCTACCGGCGCCGGGCTCTGGGCCGCAGCGTCCGGTTCATTTTTTTCCTGAAGTTGATCGTAGATCTCGGATCGTCGGACCACCACGTCGCGCGGCGCCTCGATTCCGATCTTGACCTGATCGCCGTCGAAGCCCACGACGGTAACGCGAATCTCGCTACCGATCATAATGGATTGATTGGGTTTCCTGGTCAGCACCAGCATGTACACCCTCCGTGATCAGCGGCTTCGCGCGAGCGGCAGCGCGCGCCTTTGCCGCGGGCCGTTCGAGGACAGGTGCCGCGGCGGCCGATCCGGAATTCTGCACGCCCGCTAGGAGGATCGCATGGTCAAAGACATCGCCTTCATCGCCTACTCGGTTCGGGACGTCCCACGGGCCCGCGACTTTTATCGTGATGTCCTCGGCCTCGAGGTCGGCGATACATTCGGCGACCACTGGGTTGAATTCAATGTCGGCAGCACGACGTTCGGAATCGGAAACGGCGAGCCCTTAGGCTTCATGCCGGGGGCTTCGAACGGCGCGGCGTTCGAGGTCGACGAGATCGACGCGCTGCGCTCGCGCTTGCAGTCGATGGGGCTCGAAGTCAGTGAGCTGCACGAATTCCCTGCTTGCACGACCTGTTTTGCGAGCGATCCCGACGGCAACCGGTTCGCCCTCCACCAGCGCAAGGCGCCGCAGCGAGCAGCCGCCTAAGACGCCGATGGCGGCATGTTGGCCGCAAACTGCGCCGCATGCAAGCGGGCGTACGCGCCGCCGCGGGCGAGCAGCTGCTCGTGCGTGCCGATTTCGACCACGCGCCCGGCCTCGAGGTAGAGTACTTTGTGTGCTCGCCGAACGGTCGATAGGCGGTGCGCGATGATCAGCGTCGTCCGCCCCGGCAGAAGCCGGTCGAGGGCCCCTTCGATCATCGCCTCGGAGTGACTATCGAGCGCGCTGGTAGCCTCGTCGAGAATGAGGATCCGCGGATCGCGCAGCACGGCCCGGGCGATCGCGATGCGCTGGCGCTGGCCGCCCGATAGGCGAACGCCGCGCTCTCCGACTTCGGTCGCGTAGCCATCGGGGAAGTTGCGGACGTACTCTTCGACGTTCGCGTCGCGCGCGGCGGCGCGCACCTCGCCGTCGGTCGCCTCGAGCCTCCCATATCGGATGTTCTCCAAGACCGAGGCGCGGAAGAGCTGCACGTCTTGCGGTACGATCGCGATCGCGCGGCGAAGGTCGGAGAGCTTAGCGCGCGCGACGTCGACGCCGTCGATGCGCACGCTGCCTTCTTGCGGCGAATAGAAGCGAGGCACGAGATTGACGAGCGTCGTCTTCCCCGCGCCCGACGGGCCGACCAGTGCGACGATCTCACCGGCTTCGATGCGCGCGACGACGTCTCGCAGGGCCGGCGGTTCGTTCGGATGGTAGCGAAACGTCACTCCCGCATAATCGATTCGCCCGTCGACCGCGGATAACGCGACTGCATCCGGCGCGTCTTCAACCTCGATGGGCAGGTCGAGCAGTTCGAAGACTCGTCCGGCCCCGACCATCGCCTTGCTGATGTCTCCGAAGAATGCCGCGACCCGGTTCATCGGATTCATCAGGTTCACCAGCAGCCCCCAGTACATGAAGACGCGCCCGGTGTCGAGCCTTCCGACGAGTACCTCGCGCACCGAGAGCCACATGATTGCGACGACCGCGGCGACCATGATCGTGGAGATCACGAGCGGCTGGGTCTGGATGAACTGCGTCAGTTTCATGTACGCGCCGAAGAAGTCGTCGTTGCGCTGCCGGAAGCGCGCCACCTCGAACTGCTCGCGCCCGAACGACTTGACCACCCGCTGACCGCCGAGCATTTCGGAGAGCGTCGCGGTAAGGTCCGCGATGCGGCGTTGCGCGAGGTGCGTGCTCGATGAGATCAACCGCTGGAAGTTCGATACCGCGAACGAGACGATCGGCGCGACGAGCACGAGCGAGAGCGTGAGCAGCCAATCGAGATAGATCATCGTCCCAAACGACGAGATAAAGGTTGCCAGCGCTACGACCAGCTGCGGCACCGAGACGCTGACCGCATCGATCATTATTTGCAGGTCGGTGGAGAAGCGTGCGATCAACTCGCCGGGACGCCACTTGTCGAACTCGTGCAGCGGCAGGTTCAGAAGGCGCTCGAAGAGACGCACCCGCAGACGCGCAACCAGGTGCTGGCCGCTCCAAGCCGTGAGGTAGGTCTGGCCGTAGATCGCCGCGTTCCCCAGCACGAGCGCGATCGAGGTGAACCCTAAGGAAAGGTAGAGGGCCCGCAGATCGGGTGCGTGTCCCGCCGGGGGCACGAGCACCTGACTGATGATGACGCGAAAAGCGAGCGGCGGCGCGATCGACAGAACGCCGGCGAGAACGCCCATGGCCATCGCAACCGCGATGCGAGAGTAGTAGGGGCGCGCCTCGCGGGCCAGGCGGTACAGGATCTCGCGGCGGCTCAATTGCGACACTACCGGTACCACGAATTCAGGCTCTTGCGGCCACGCCGCCGTGAAACCTCCCGCAGCGTGCTCCGGTACGTGGGAATGAAAGACCGTGGAGGATATCAGGAACTAAATGGATTGCTATTTCCACCCGAACGTACCGTCCATCGCGCCGTGCATCGAATGCGGGAAGCGGATTTGTGCGACCTGCCGCGACGAACGCGGCGGCTGTCCGAGCTGCCGGCTCGCGGCTAAAGTCGACGCCGCCACGGCAACCCGCCAGCAGATTCCCGGTGCGGTTCCCCCGCGCCCGGCGCCTGCCAGCGTCCGTGGGAACGCCACGGTGGCTACTATCGGAGACCCTGTCGAATCTCGCGCGCTCGTCTCCCTCGGGTACCCGCTCTGGCCGCTCGCGCTCATCTCACTGCTCGATCGCAAACAGTCGCGGCAGCTTCGCAAACAGGCCTATCAGGCGCTCGGATTCAACGCCGGGTTCTTCGGCCTCTGGGCACTTCTTTCGCTCGTCGGGCAGATTCCGTTCGTCGGCTTCTCCGCTTGGATTCTCGTACCGCTGCTCGCACCGATCTTCTTAGTCGCGAGCGTCTATTACGGCATCAAGACCTGGAACGGCGACGACGTGCGCGTACCGATCGTCACGAGCTGGCTCGAAGATCGCTTTCCTCAAGGCGATACGAACGCCCGATAACGCTCCAGAAAGGCGCGCGCCGCAGGTTCGTGGTCGACGACCGGCGCCGGATACGAGTTCCTGTCGAACAACGGCAGCGATAGTTGAGTCGAGTCCGCCGGGCGGCCGTGCCACGCGGCCGCCGGAAGGTGCCGCAGCTCGGGAATCCAGCGGCGCACGTAAACGCCGGCGGGGTCGCAGCGCCGCCGCTGGCGCTCCGGGTTATAAATCCGCGGGAATTGCGCCATGTCGGCGCCGACTCCGGCGATCCACTGCCAGTTCCCCGTTGCCAGAGCCGGGTCGTCCTCGATGAGCAGCCCATCCCAGTAATCGCGGCCGAGGCGCCAATCGACGCCCAAGTCGAAGCACAGGAACGACGCCGCCACCGCCCGCACCAGCGGATGCGTCCAACCGGTCTCGCGAAGCTGCCGGATGCCCGCGTCGACGAGCGGGTATCCGGTCCTTCCCTCGCGCCACGCGCGGAGTGCCGGATGGGCCTTCAAAGGCGCAAAGCCGCGCATCTTCTCCTGCAGCGCTTCGCCGTTGGTTCGCGGATGAAACCAGGAAAGCTGCAAAAAGAAGTCGCGCCGCGCGAGCGAGCGTAAAAACAGCTTCAGGGAGAGCCGTTCGTGGGCAACCGCGAACGGATCGCCCAGACGCTCGCGGACGGCGCGCACGATGCTGCGCGCGGAGATCGTTCCGAACGAAAGATGGGCGGAGAGTTCCGAGGTCCCGTCGTCGGCCGGCAGTCTGCCCGCGCTCGCGTACTGTCCGGCGCGTTCGGAGAGAAAGCGTTCGAAACGGCGGCGCGCGCGCACCGGACCCGAAGCCGGCGGCTCGTGCGGCGAGCCGAAATCGCTCGGCCTCGGCAACGCCTCGGAGTCGCCGTTGAAGGCGGCAAATCTGAGCAGGAGCGGATGCTCGTAAGAGGCGACGCCCAACGACGACCAGCGGTCCAGGTAAGGAGCGAACGCGCGATATCCCTGTCCGCGCGCGCCTTGTGCCGAGAGGCTCTCTTCGGGCGCGATGGCCGGCGCATCGTGCACCACCAGCGCGGAGAGACCGGCTTCCTCCAACTCCGACTGCAGGCGGCGGTCGCGCTGGATGCCGGCCGCGTCGTAGGAGGTCGCCCAGGCAGCGCCGTCCGCGCCGACCTCTCGGGCCAGCGACTTTAGGATCTTAGCGCGCGCGCCGCGGCGCACGATCAGGGTTCTGCCGCGATCCTGCAGTTCGCCGGCGAGCGCCGCGATCGCCCCGCAAAAAAAGGCCGCCCGCAACGGCGAGAGACACATGCGGCGCTCCAATGCGTCGTCGATGACGACGACCGGCAGCACTTCACCCCGCGCAGCGGCGGCCGCCAGCCCGGCATGGTCGTCGAGCCGCAGATCGTTCGAAAAGCAATAAAGAAACGGCCGCTCCGCCATGGACGGCCGTTTTCGCTAACGCCCGCGCATCACCATGTTGCAGAGCGTTGCGACGAGCTTCTGACTATTCGCGCGATGCAAGCCCTTGCAATGCGTCGGTTTGCCCGCAGCGTTAAAACTTACTTTGACCGTAATCGTCTGCGCGGCGTTCTCGCGGGCGCTAAAGGCCAACGACTCCGCGTGATGTTCGCGCTTGGGAACCGATTGCGTGCCCAGGGCCGCGACGACGCGCGCCTCTTGTTCGGCGCTGACGCCGGTCTGCGCGGCGGGCGTGACGCTGTGCACGACCGCCGGATGGCTTTGGTACCCCTGACGAGCGACGAATACGACCAGCAGCGCGGCTGCCGCCGCCGCGCCCCAGCGCAGGAACGGTCTACGGCTTTTCGCGCCCGCGAAAAGCCCGCGCGTTTGAGGCTGCCAGTGCTCTTGGGCGCGAGCGTCGGCGATGACGTTCATGACCCGCTCGATCTCGCGCTCGCCGCCGATCGAGACGAGGCAGCGCCGGCAGACCGACAGATGTTCGCGGTACGCGTTTCTTTCGGCGTCTCCGGCCTCGCCCAGCGCAATCGCGCCCGCTAAGATCTCTGCTTCTCCGCAGCCGGCTCCAACTCTCATCAATCCTGTTCCTCGTTCATTACGTGCCGCAACGTCTTCATCGCGCGGCAAACCCGTTGTCGAACCGCATCCGCGGTCGTGCCTAAAATCTGCGCCGCCTCGGCGGAGGAGTACCCGGCGTAGCTCGTCATCAGTAAGGCGGCGGCTTGGTCCGACGGCAATCGTCCAAGCGCCGCCTGCAGGTCGATGGAGGCCGCGCCCCTTTCATCGATCCGCCAGGAGCTGCCCTCGAGGTCGCGGTCCAGTGAGAGTACGTGCAGTATCTTTCGCCGGCGCATGAACGAGATCGCGGCATTGGTCGCCGCGCGGTAGAGCCAGCCGGCGCGCAGCTCGCGGCTCGGGTCCGCGCAGAGCATCCGGTAGGCAGAAAGAAAGACGTCTTGCGAGAGGTCCAGCGCCGTCTCCGCGTCACCGACCATGCGACGAAGATAGCGCGCCAGCTTCGTCTGATGCTCGATGACGAGTGCTTCGACCCGGCCCTGCGCGATCGCCGTCGGGCCTACCGCGATGTAATCGTCCAAACCGCTTCTCATCCCCGTGCTCACGAGGCCTCCTCTACGTAAGAGCAACGGCTGGGCGCCGGTCGTTGTGACGCCACGCCGTTAGCCTCCGATCTCCGAAAAGGCCCGCATCCGCGAGGACGTCTCGCCGAGGCGGAGGTGGTGGCGCGCGGGCTTGATCAGCATCGCCGAGCGCATGAGGTCACCCAGTTCCTGGGCGCTCGCGCCGGAGCGCAGCGGGGTGCGGAGGTCGAGCGCGTGGTCGCCGAAGAGGCAGAGCCGCAGACGGCCGTCGGCGGTCAGGCGGACGCGATTGCAACGGTCGCAGTAGTCGTGCGAGAGCGGGCTGATCACCCCGACGGCTCCGGGGGCGCCCGGGAAGGCGAAATAGCGCGCGGGCCCATTGCCCGCCGGTCCAGCGCGCGGCACCAGCTCCTCGATTTCCGCGACTCGCTCGAGCACTTCGGTGGAGGAGACGTAGGTGTCGCGCTGCAGACCGACGTTCTCGTGCACCGGCATCACCTCGATGAAGCGGACGAAGACCGGCCGGTCGCGGGTCAGCTTCGCGAACTCCGCAATTTCGTCGTCGTTGCTCCCGCGCATCACCACGCAGTTGATCTTCACCGGCATCAAGCCGGCCGCGATTGCCGCGTCGAGGCCGCCGAGCACGCGTTCCAGCCCGGGGCGGCGCGCAATCGTCTCGAAGCGCTCCGGGCGCAGCGTGTCGAGCGAGAGATTGATGCGGCGCAGCCCCGCGGCCGCAAGCTCGGCGATCTGTTCCTCGAGCAGCAGTCCGTTGGTCGAAAGCGCGATGTCGTCGATCCCCGGTATCGCGGCAATCGCCGCCACTAGAAGGCGCAGATCGCGTCTTACGAGCGGCTCCCCGCCCGTAAGACGGATGCTCCGCACTCCGACGGAGGCCGCCGCCGTAACGATCTGCGCGATCTCTTCGTAGCGCAGGATTTCGTCGCGGCGCAGCCACGGGAGACCCGATTCCGGCATGCAGTAGACGCAGCGCAAATTGCACTTGTCGGTAACCGAGACCCTCAGATAGGTTATCGGCCGGCTAAACCCGTCGACCAGCGCGCTCGTCATTGGCTCGAAAAGAGATCGTCGGAAAGGGTCGGGTTGATCTTGTAGTCGTCGATCGTCGAGTTGATGTCGGCGTCGTAGCCGGGCTCGGTCACGTGACCGCTCTGCGATTCGACCAGAACGTTGCCGCTGCGCGTTGTGTAGTGATTGTTCATCTCCGCATAGCCGCCGTTGGCGTAGTTCCAGCGCATCGTCGTCACCGTCGCCGTGCGGTCCTCGACGGTCGCGTCGATGTGGTCGACGTTGCCGTGCTTGCGCGGCACGAGCCGGAAGAGCGTCGCCGTCCCGTTATCCGAAACGATCGTAACGGAATAGACGTCCGGCCATTTCGCCGGCGGTTCGATGTGCGCGTAGAGGTTGTCGAACTGCTTGGCGAGCAGCGGTACGCCCCCCGTGAAGACGACCTTGTTTTTGTCGGGCTGCTTGTAATAGTACGTACCCACGAGATCGGCGGATAAAAAGGGAAACGACTTCATCGCGACGTGCGCGTGCATCGTCGCGCTGAACGAGCGCAAGTGCGGATTCAGCGCCGCCATGCGGTCGAGCAGACCGGAATCCGCAGCCCCGCGCGCCGTGACGGTGGCGGCGAGCAGCAGCGGGAGAACGGTCAGTCGGTTGATCATGTCGTAGCTATCCTCGAGCGTGCGGGCGGCTGGTAAGGGCGCAGCGCAGTCGCGATCTCCGCGCGAACCTCTCCTTCTCTTTCCACGTCGAGCCGCCGCTGTAATGCCGAGATCGCTCTCGGCGACCCAATTCTTCCCAAAGCCCAGGCGGCATGACCCCTTACCATCGGATTTGCGTCCTCGGAAAGGCTCTCGATCAGCGGACCAACGGTCGAGCGGTCGAGCGCATTGCCGAGCGCGACGGCGGCGTTGCGCCGAAGCACGGCGCCTCCTCGCCAGCCCATCGCCGTCGGGCGGTAGTGTTTCTTGAAGGCCGAGCCGCGCAAGGCTAGGAGGTCGACGAGAGCGGGCTGCGCGGCTTCGGGGCCGCGCGGCTGCCACTGCGCGCCGGCCGTGGTCCCGGCATCGCGCGTCGGCGGGCAGACTATCTGGCAGATATCGCAGCCCCAAACCCAGTCGCCGATCAGCGCGCGCATCGCCTGCGGGATCGAGTCCGTGCGCTGCGTGAGGTCGGAGATGCAGCGATTCGCGTCGATCGTGTAGTCGCCGCGAAGCGCTTGAGTCGGACACCCGTCGATGCAGCGGCGGCACGAGCCGCAGTGCTTGCGCAGCGGCTCATCCGGCGGAAGTTCGAGCGTCGTTACGACTTCGCCGAGAAAGACGAACGAACCGAGCGCAGGCACGATGAGGTTCGTGTGCTTTCCGACCCATCCGAGCCCCGCCCGCGCCGCCAGTGCCCGTTCGGCGAGCGGCTTGGTATCGCACGCGATTGCGGTCACCGGTTCTCCCGCGGCGGTGTCGATCTGCGTCGCAACCTCGCGGAGCAACGCGCGCAGACGCCGGTGGTAATCACCCGACCACGCGTAGTTCGAAACCCGTCCACGCAACGGCTCGCAGCCGCGCCCGCCCGGCGCCGCGTATGGCAGCGCAATGCAAATAACGCTCCGGGCTCCGCGGCAAAGTTCGCCCGGGTCGGTCGCGCGGCGCGCGTACCGGGCATCGTAACCCCAGCAGAGGAAATCTCCGCGTTCGAACGCGGCCTGCATCCGGCGCCGCGACTCTTCGTCGGCGCGCGCGCTTGTCACGCGGACCGCGCCTGCGCCCAAGGCAAGCGCGCTGCGCACCGCGAGCTCCTTGATCGTTTCGTTCACAGCGTCGCCAGTGGGCCCGGGCGCCCGCGCGCAAACGCGCGATCGATCGCCGCGAAATCCTCGGCGTCGAGCATCGTCGAGTCCACGTTCGCATTCTCCTGGACATGGGAGAGGCGCGCCGCCTTCGGAATTGCAAAGACGTTGGACTCTCGCGTCAAGAAGCCGAGCGCGACTTCTCGCGTCGTCGCACCGTGCTTGTTCGCGACGGCCGTCAACACTTCACGCTGCGAAGGTTCTCGCAGAAATGCTCCACGTCCGAACGGCGTGTACGCGACGATGGCGACGTTGTGCCGGCGCGCCGTTTCGACCAGGCGGTCCTCGATCCCGCGTTCGTTGAGATGGTAGAGCACTTGATTGCACGCCAGCGGCACCTTGCGCAGGTAGGAGGCCGCCGCAAGCATTTCGTCTGTGTCGAAGTTGCTGACGCCCACGAAGCGCACCGTACCTTGCTCGACGAGCTCCTCGAGCGCACGCATCGTCTCTTCGAGCGGATGCGAACCGGGCCAGTGAAGCAGATAGAGATCGAGATAGTCGCAACGCAGCCGTGCGATGCTGCGCCGCGCCGCTTTGAGGGTTCCTTCATACGTGGCGTTCTCCGGCAAGACTTTGCTCGCGATGAACAAACGCTCGCGTGCGAGGCCGCCGATCGCCTCGCCGAGCAGCTCCTCCACCGCGCCCGCGCCGTACATCTCGGCGGTGTCGAGGTGCGTCATCCCGAGAGAAATGCCGTGCCGCAGCGCGCGCACCGCTTCCTTGCGGGCGGCACCGCTCTGCGGCATATTCCACGTGCCTTGGCCGATCGCCGGAAGCTCGACACCGGTCGGACCGAACAGTTTGTGCTTCATCGCTAAAAGAACTCGAAGTCTTCCTGGCGCGCGGCGTACGCAAGCAGCCCTCCCCGCAAGTGAGCCAAACGTCCGAAGCCGGCCTCGCGCAAGCGGCGCAGCGCCCACCGCGATTTCACTCCAACGCGGCAGGCAACGATGTAGCGCACTGCGGTATCGAGCTCCGACATGCGCGCCTCCAGCTGCGATGCGGGAATGGACACGGCACCCTCGATCGTACCCAAAACCGCTTCGTGCGGCTCGCGCACGTCGAGCAGCGTAGCCTCGCGCAGAGCCTCGCCCAGCGCACCGGCGTCAACCTCGGCAATCGAGCGGTCGAACCCACCTTCGGGCGGAGCAGCCGCGATGTCGAAGATCCGCGCGTCTGCTCCGCACAGCGCGCACGCAGGATCGCGATCGAAGCGCAGTTCGCGAACCCGCGCTCGCAGCGTATCCACGAGCAAAATGCGGCCGGCGAGCGGCTCGCCGATCTCGAGCAAGACCTTGAGCGCCTCGGCAGCCTGCCAAGATCCCATCACGCCGGCGAGCGCGCCGAGCACGCCGCCTTCGGCACAGGTCGGCGTCACTTCGGCGGGAGGCGCCTCCGGAAAGAGGCAGCGATAACACGGCCCCTCGCCGGCGCACAGAACACTAAGCTGACCGTCGAAGCGAAAGATCGATGCGTAGACGTCGACCTTCTTCTCGAAGAAACACGCGTCGTTGATCAAGTAGCGGGTTGCAAAGCGGTCGGTGCAGTCGAGAATGACGTCGTAGCAGCGGACGGTCTCACGCGCGTTTTGCTCGTCGAGTGCAAACGGCAGCGGTTCGACTGCGATCGCTGGATTGAGCCCGTGCAGGCGCCGTGCCGCGACGATCGCTTTCTTCTGGCCCAGATCCGCCATCGAAAAAATCGTCTGCCGTTGGAGGTTCGTTTCGTCGACGGAGTCGTCGTCGATCACGCCGATCGTGCCGACTCCGGCTGCGGCCAGATACTGCAGCGCGGGCGAACCGAGGCCGCCGGCGCCCACGACGAGCGCACGCGAGCCTCGCAGCCGTTCTTGCCCCTGCAGCCCGACCTCGGGAATGAGCAGATGGCGGCTGTAGCGCCGCAGCTCGCGCGAATTCACGGCGCGCGATGACGAGCGTCGAGCCACTGCAGCACGGCGGCGCGCGAATGCTCGGCCGCGTAGGTATGATCGCTCTCGATCGTCTCCAAGGTCTTGGGTTCGGGCGCGCGATCGAAGAGCTCGCGAACGCTGCGCGGGCTGACCATCGCGTCGCGGCTCGCGGCGATGTACAGCGCCGGCCGCTGCGCCAGATGCGAGAGCAGCTCGTCGTAGCGGCCTTCGATTCCGGCGACGAGCTCGGGAAGCGTGACGCCGACGACGTATGAGGAGCGAAAATCCGTCACGCCAACCTTGCGCAGCGTCTCGGTGGGGGTCGGACGGCCGTACCCGGTCGCGATGGCGATCGTTCCCGCGATTTGCGGATCGAGGGCCGCCGTGAAGAGCGCGGTCATTCCGCCCATGCTGTGCCCCATCGTATAGATCGGGCTGGGCGAACGTTCGCGCGCAAACCCGACGACGGCGCGCATCGCGTCTATGCAATCGTCGACGCCGCGCAGCTCGCCGCCGCTCGTGCCGAGTTTGTGGCCCGGAAAATCCAGGCTGTAAACGCCGAAGCCATGGCTTGCCAGAAACGAACAAAGAAAATCGAGGTTTTGTTTGCTCGACGAATAGCCGTGACCGGCGACGAGCGTCACCCCGCGCGAACGCCGGGGTTCGTAATACAGCAATGCCACGGGATTGTGCTGCGCCTCGATGCGAACGAGCTCGACCTTACTCATTGCTCTTCCAGCGCGACTCGCCGCCGGCATAGCGCTCCTTCTTCCAGATCGGCGCGCGCCGTTTGAGTTCGTCGATCGCGTAGCGGCACGCGTCGAAGGCCGCGGAGCGATGCTCCGCAGCGGCGGCGACGGCGACGGCCACCGCTCCGACGTCGAGCTCTCCGACCGCGTGAACGATGGCGAGCCGGACCTCACCGAAGCGCGCGCGCGCTTCGCCCGCGATCGTCTCGAACTCGCGCACCGCCGGCGCTTCGTACGCCTCATACGAGAGACCAACGACCGCGCGCCCGTCGTCGCTGCGGTTGCGCACCACGCCCAGGAACGTAACGATGCCGCCCTGCGCGTCGCTCGCGAGGGCCTCGAGACAGCGCGGATCGACCGGCCCGCGGACGATCGAAAAAAGTTCCCTATCCACCGCCCACCGGAGGTAGGAGCGCGAGTTCGTCGCCGTCGAGCAACGACTCTTCAAGCGAAACGATCCGTCCGTTGCGCGCGATCCGCACCGAGGTGCGATGGGCGCAGAGCGCTGGAAATAGCCTCTCCAATGCACTCCAAGCTTCGCCGACGCGCGCGCCCCGCGGCAGAGCGAGGCTGCGCGGCGAGCTTTCGAGGATCTCGCGGACACTTGCGAAGGCGACCACGCGAACGTTCATGGCTCTCTCTTCGACGGGTATAGCCTCGACTCGTACCGTAATGATAAAACGACGATTCTTCGATGGACATCCTGCTCGCGACAATGGTCGCAGTCGCACTCCCGGCCGCCGCTGCGGCCGCACCGGCCTGCACGAGCGAGACGCTCCTCGTCGGTCGCACGCCGGTCTCCGTCTCCTACTGCGTTACCGGCTCGGTGCGCGCCACCGCAAGCCACGAGATCATCGTTCCCGTCACCGCAACCTTCGCGGCGCCGGGAGGAACCTTGCGGCGCGCATCCGAGCTCCACTTTTTGGCCGAAGAGTCGACCTCACGGGTTCTGGAGAGCCTCGATCTGACGAAGCTGGGGCTGTCCGGAACGCTTCACCTGACGCTCGCCTATATCCGGGGAGCGGTTCGCGTCGAGGGGGCGCTGCTCACTCCCGGGGCAATTACGATCAAGTGAGTGCAACCCAAGGGCCGGGCTGGGCGCTCTAAGGACTCGTATGCGACGACGCTATATCGCCTTTAGCAGCTCCAAGATCCCTGACGGCTGTCGATAGAGGAGACCGCTCACCCATATGCCTTGTACGGCAACCATCCCCAACCTCACGCCCCGCGAGCAAGCGCACTACCTCTACGAAGCGATTCCACCCGGCCTCTTTAGAGTTCAAGACGAAAACGACCGCATCGCATGGCGGGTGAGCCCAGAACCATTTGCACTGTCGAAAGACCAGGTGGCAACGATCGAGTCCTTAGGGGTCGATCTTCTTCGCTTCTATCGGGCGCTCAACAATCTGTATAACCGCAGCGCGCGCGGAACTGCCCCGAGTTTCATCGCCGAATACCTCGACCGCGGCAAGCCCGAACAAGTCGTCAAGCTCGCGCGCCAAAATCGTTTCAAACAAGAGCTTCCCGGCGTCATTCGGCCGGATCTGATCCTCACCGCCGATGGATTCAAAGCGACCGAACTCGACAGCATCCCCGGCGGCATGGGCTTCCTCGGCGGGATGACCGAAGCGTACTGTCAACTAGGATTCGAGAGCGTCGGCGGGGACGACGGAATTCCTAAGGGCTTTGCGGCGATGCTCCGCTATGCAACCGGCGTCGAAAAGCCGACCGTGGCCATCGTCGTCTCGGAGGAATCCGCGGACTACCGCAACGAGATGGCGTGGCTCGCCGACGCGCTGCGCCGCTTAGACCTGGCCGACGCGTGGCTGCGCAAGCCCCAAGAGGTCACCTTCACCGAAGAAGGCCTCTTCATCGCCTTCGAAGACGGCCGCGAATCGCGGCTCGACGCGATCTATCGCAACTTCGAGCTCTTCGATCTCTTCAACGTCCGCAAACAGGAGCTGATGCTCTACGCGGCACGTCACAATCGCGTCAAGATGACGCCGCCGCCAAAAGCGACGCTCGAAGAGAAGCTGGCTTTCGCGTTGCTTCACCATTACGCGCTTGCGCCGCTCTGGCGCGGCGAACTCGGCAACGACGTCTTCGAACGGCTCCTCGAACTCTTCCCGAAAACGTGGGTCATCGACCCGCGGCCGATTCCGCCGCAGGGTGCGATCGCCGGCCTGCAAGTCGCCGGTGCGCCGGTCTCCGAATTTCGCGCGTTGACGGCCCTGCCCAAGAGCGAACGCGCCTACGTCGTCAAGCCCTCGGGGTTCTCGCCGCTGGCCTGGGGTTCGCGCGGTGTAAAGATCGGCGACGATCTAACCCGCGAGGAGTGGACCGAGGCGCTCGACAACGCGCTGGCGTCGTTCGATCGCACGCCCCACATCCTCCAGCGGTTCCATAAAGGTAAGCGCATCCGCCAGAGCTACTTCGATCGCGACGTCGACGACGTCCGCGACTACGACGGGCGCGTGCGGCTTTGTCCGTACTACTTTGTTACGGGTGAGGACAGCGTGCAGCTGGGCGGTATTTTGGCGACGATCGCTCCCGCCGACAAGCGCCTCATCCACGGAATGACCGACGCGGTAATGACGTCCTCGATCCTTCGCGAACCCGCGCCCTAGGCAACGAACCCGCAGCGTGGGCGCGATCGTTCTCTGCCGGCACGCAGCGACCGCCGGCAATGCCGCGGGGCAGTTTCTCTCGAGAACCGACCTTCATTTAAGCGACGCCGGGGAGGCGCAGTGCCGCGCGCTGCAGCCCTTGCTCGCCAAGTTCGCCTTCGAGCATTGTCTGATCAGCCCGATGCGCCGCTGCGTTCGAACGCGAGAGCTCGTCGCATTCGAGGTTCCCTTCGAGGCACTCGCGGCGCTGCGCGAGGTCGATTTCGGCAGCTGGGAGGGCATGACGCTGCAGTGGGTGCAAGGCAACGACGCGCAGCGGCTCTCGCATCGCCAGCGCGACCCCGTGAATTTTCGTCCGCCGGCGGGCGAGAGTTTTGCCGATGTTGCAGAGCGGCTTTCACCGGTCGTGACGCGTTTGCGGGGCGCAAGGTGTTCGCTCGTCATCGCGCACCGCGGTACGCTCGGCGTCTTAGAGCGTCTGTTGCGCGGCCTGCCGCTGGACTCGCAGGAAGTCCGGCCGTTGGAGCCGGCCGAGTTTCGTGCACTCGTCGTTTAGGAGCCGCTAGGAGCTTAGCGAACGCGGGTGAGCACCGCGTTTTGCGACGGGACCGAGATCTGATCGGGGACGAACGTCGCCGGATCGTACCAAATCGAGACCGCGATCGGCGAGGCGATCGAAAGCAGCACGTCGGAGGCGCTCACGCCGGCGGGATGCGCTTGCGATGCCGCCGATCCGGTCGTCAGAACCTGTGCCTGCGCGCTCGTGGGCGTGATCCAGGTTACCGCGGGGTCTTTCCACGACGCCAGTTGCGCGGGGAGCGCGAAGAGCCCGGCGAGCAGGCCCGGCTCGATAACGACGAAATGCCGCGTGCCCGCATCGAGCGAGACTTGCTGCGTCTGATTCGTCATGAGGCCCACGACCGTTGCCGACGTCGGCGATAGCGAAACGCTCACGTTCGGACTTTGATTGGGCGTGCGATAGTGTCCGTCGTAACGCGTCGGGGAAAGATCCGCCGAGAGCATCAACGCGGCTTGCGCCGCTAGCTGCATTCCCATCAGGGAGGCCGCCGAGTTTTCGTCGATCTCCGGGCCGGCTTGGGCGCTTTTCACATTCACCGACCACTTTCCGACCGCTTCGCCGTTGAGCGAAGCCGCGTACGAATAGGTTCCCGCGGGCGGGAATGCGGGAGCGGCGGAGGCGATCGCCGCCAATAGAAGGCTTGCCAACATCACTGCGAGACTTCCACGTTTGCGCGACTAAGCCGCGCGACCGCGTTCACCATGTCGTCGATCTCCTCTGCCGTCGTGTACCCATGCGGCGATACTCGAATACCGCCGGTTCGGTACGTCGTGAGGATACCTTCCCTCTCGAGCGCCTGACCGAGCGCGATGCTATCGCTTCGGGGAATCGCGAAGGTGACGATGCCGGAGGAGCAATGCTCGCCTCGCTCCGTAGAGAAGGTGGCGCCAAGCTCTCGAAGACCGTCGCAGAGCCGATCGGTGAGCATCAATACGTGCGCGGCGATCCGTTGCGGACCGCTTGCGTTGAACAGGTCGATCGCGCAGGCAAGCGACAACGTGCCGAGCAAGTTCGGCGTGCCCCCTTCGAAGCGCAGGGCTTCGCGCGTGAACGGCTGCTCGTAATTGTGGAAATCCCACATGTCTTCGACGGATCGCCACCCCGGCATCGCGACCTCGAGATCCGCCGCGATACGCGGGCCCACGTAGAGAAACGCAGCGCCGTGCAATCCGAGCATCCATTTTGCGGCGCCGCAATAGAGCGCGTCGATAGCCAAAGAACGCACGTCGATCGGCAGCGCACCGAGACCCTGCATCGCGTCGACGCACAGCAGTGCCCCCATCTCGTGCGCGACCACCGCCAGGCCGGCTAGATCGTGCCGGTAACCGTCGAAGTAGGAGACCCACGAACACGTGACGACCCGCGTACGCGGACCAATCTCGCGCCGCAATCGCTCCGGCGTTAAGCGTCCCTGTGCCGCCGGCAGCAGCCGCACCTCGACTCCGCGGCGGCGCAACGCCAGCCACGCGATGACGTTGGCGGGAAACTCGTTATCGCAGAGCAGCACCTCGTCGCCCGGTTTCCAGCCAATGCCCAGCGCAATCGTAGCCGCACCCGCGCTGGTGTTGGGAACCGTTGCGATCTCTGCGCCCGACGCGCCGATGAAGCGCCCGATCTTTTCCCGATACTCGACCATCTCGAGATCGTAGGGAAAGGTTCCCAAGACGCCCGCGGCGGCGTGGGCGCGCGCAAACTCCGCGATCGCTGCAACGGTCGACGCCGGGAGCACGCCGGCCGCCGCGTGATTGAGATAGAGGTACCGCTGCGTTACCGCAAACTCGCTTCGTGGAAGCGGAGTCGTCACTCGGCGCCGATCATGTCCTTTGTGTGCCAGGCGATGTTGCCGGCACGGTCCCCCACGCGTTCGAGCGATGCGAGCACGAAGAGATAGCGCGTTCCGGGACGGATGATCTCTGGGTCGGCGCGCATCTCGGCTTGCAGCAGCTTGATGCTGCGCTTATACAGTTTGTCGACCTCGTCGTCGCGATCGATCACCGCGCTTGCAAGGTCGGCGGCGCGCTCGGTATACGCGCGCATCGCGTCGAGCAGCATGCCGTGAGCCACACTGGCAATTCGGTCGATCTCGACCTTCTGGGGACGCATCGGCTGATCGGAGAGTTTGATCGCGTTCTTGGAAATATCGACCGCGTAGTCGCCGATCCGTTCGAGATCGGTTGCGATCTCGAGCATCGCCGCGATCTCGCGGAGTTCGCCGGCGACAGGCTGCTGTCGCCAGATCAGCTCGATGCAGTGCCCTTCGATCCGTCGCCGCAGATCGTCGACGACATCGTCGCCGGCCACGACCCGAGCGCCGGCAGCGGCGTCACGATTATCCAGCGCGTCGACCGCCACGCGAATCGCGTCGCCGACGAGCGCGCCGAGCCGCACGACGTCCAGTCTCGTCGATTCCAGTGCTTCGTGATACGCCGTCCGGACCGCCACCGTCACCTCCTGCAAATATGCTTCCAGTATAAGTCGAAGGGGCTGTTCCCCGCAATGCGACGAGGGAACCTGCATCCTTTATGAAACCATAAGGCTCTCAGATGGCATTTGAAGATATTCTGGTGACGGTCGAGGAGCCGATTGGTTTCATTACCCTTAACCGCCCGGGCGTTCGCAATGCGTTGCGCACGCAGCTCCTGGGCGAACTCTCGTCGGCTCTGGACGACCTAGAGCGCGACGAACGCGTTGCGGTGATCGTCGTTACCGGCAGCGGCGAAAAGGCCTTCGCCGCGGGGGCCGACATCGGCGAGCTCAGTGCGCTGGCCAGCGCCGGGGCGGGCACGGAACAAGCCCGCAGCGGGCAACGGCTGACGCGTAAAATCGAACGCTTGTGCAAACCCGTCATCATGGCGGTTAACGGTTTTGCGCTCGGCGGCGGCTGCGAGCTCGCGATGGCCGGCGATATTCGCATCGCGAGTGAAAGCGCCAAATTCGGCCAGCCCGAGGTCAACCTCGGCCTGATTCCCGGCTACGGCGGTACGCAGCGGTTAACGCGCCTCGCGGGTAAAGGCATCGCGATGCATCTCTGCCTCACGGGCGAGATGATCGACGCCAACGAGGCGTTGCGGATCGGATTGGTAACGCGCGTCGTCCCGGCGGCGGAATTGATGAACGAGGCGAAGCGTATCGCGACGCTGATCGCCGCGAAGGCGCCGCTCGCGATCGCGGCGTGCAAACGCGCGATCAACAACGGCGCGCACCTGTCGCTGGACGACGCGCTCGAACTGGAAGCGCTCGAGTTCGGATCGCTCGTCGACACCGAAGACATCAAAGAAGGCACGGCCGCCTTCCTCGAAAAGCGCAAGCCCGCCTGGACGGGTCGTTAAGGCCCCACCTGCCGTACGGCGTTATCCATCGCGAGTCCGATCGCCGGATTGAGGCCCTCCCATTTAGCGCGCACGTAACCGCGGCTATCGACCACGACGACCGTCGGAAAGCCTTCCACCGAAAAGAGTGCCCGCGCGTTGCTTTGCGGATCCAACGCGACGTCGTGCAAGCCGTAGCGCCGGGCAAAATCGGCGGCCGTCGCGCGTCCTTCGCCAACGTCGACCGGCACGACCATCACTCCCTGATGGGCGGAGGCCCAACCCCTTACCAGCGGCAGCTCGAGTTTGCACGGCTCGCACCAGCTCGCGTAAAAATCGAGAAAAACGAGGTGTCCGCGCTGCTGCGCTAGGCGGAACGCACCGCCGTCGAGCCGATCGTAGACGGCCGCCGGCGCCCGATGCGCTCGCGGCGTTTCAAGAAAGCGCGGCGCGATGAAGATCTTCCAGATCGCAAAGCCGATCGCCAGCAGTGCCAGTACATCCCAGAGCCGCCCGACGGTAAAGAACTTGCGCGCCGAATCGCTAGTCCACACGAAGAAGCGCTGCGATCCCTTGCCCGCCTCCAATGCAAGCGGAGGCGATGCCGTAGCCGCCGCCGCGCGCTTTGAGCTCGTGCAGCGTCGTGAGGGCCAGGCGGGCGCCGGAAGCGCCCAAGGGATGGCCGAGCGCGATTGCGCCGCCATGCGGATTGAGGCGCGAGTCCCCCGCTCCGTCTGCCTTCTCGCCCATCTCGCGCAGACACGCGAGCACTTGCGGCGCGAATGCCTCATTGAGCTCCATGACCGCGATCTCGTCTTTGCCGACACCGGCTCGCTCTAGTGCTTTCGGAATCGCAAACGCCGGTCCGATTCCCATGATCGACGGCTCGACGCCGACGACGGCGGCCGAAACGAGCCGGCCCATCCATTGCAAACCGTCTTCGCGCGCCTGCTTCACCGTCGTCAGCACGACGGCGGACGCGCCGTCGGTGATTCCGCTCGCATTGCCGGGCGTAACGACTCCGTCTTTTGCGAAGCGCGCCGGCAGTTTGCCGAGCTTCTCCATATTGAGCCCCGCACGCGGACCCTCGTCCTTCTCGACGCGTATCGTCGTGCCTTTGGGACCGGGAACCTCGACGGCAACGATCTCTTGCGCGAAATAGCCGCTGCTTTGCGCCGCTAGCGCGCGCTCCTGACTCGCGAGGGCGAACTCGTCGCACTCGGCGCGCGATACGCCGTATTTCTTTGCAAGGTTCTCGGCGGTAATCGCCATCGGCGTATTGCCGTACGAATCGGTGAGCGCGGTCCAGAGCGAGTCCTCGAACGCGACTTGCTGTCCGAGGTGAAAACCCTTGCGCGCGCCGCGCACGACGTGCGGCGCTTGACTCATGTTCTCCGTTCCGCCAGCGAGCGCATAAGTTGCGGTTCCCAGCGCCAGCGATTGGGCGGCGGAGAGAATCGCCTGCAGGCCCGAACCGCACAGCCGGTTGACGACTAACGCCGGAACCCCGATCGGCAGCCCGGCTCGCAGGCCGGCATGGCGGGCCAGGTAGATGGCATCGGCGCTGCTTTGGATGACGTTGCCGAAGACGACCTCGTCGATCTTCTCCTTGCGCACCTGGCTTCGCGCGATCGCCCCCTCCGCGGCCGCTACGGCCAGATCGGTGGCGGTCAGGGTGGAGAGCTCGCCCCCGAGATTGCCGAACGGCGTGCGGGCGCCGGCGAGAATTACAACGTCGTTATCACGGATGGAATTATTCATATCGCGCACGTCTATTCAGCGGCGCCCGGCGAGCGTCCCGGCAGGCGCCGTCGCGAAGCGTCACTAAGACCGCCAAGTATGCCCATCAACCGACCAGCCGCGATCGCGCTCGATGCCCGGTCGCTGCCGCCTGCGACAAAAACGGAGCAGATCCTCGAACAGTTCGACAAGCTGCAGATCGGCAGCGCTCTGGAGATTACCGAGGAAGCCTACCCTCGGGCGCTGCGCAACGAGATGGCCCAGCTTCGGCCGGGCCGCTTTTCGTGGGACGCTCGCAATCTTGGCGGCAACCGCTGGACGGTGCGCCTCGAACGTATCGACGAGCACGCGGACAACGACACCTTCCTCACCTACGTCCCGGCCTTTACTTCGGCCAAAGCCGCAACGCTCAAAGAGCTGGCGAGCCAGGTGAGCGAGCGCACCTACCGCGCCGGCGAGACGATCTTCGACGAAGGCGAGGTCTGGCCGTACCTGGGAATCGTCAAGAGCGGTAAGGTGATCTACACGCTGCTCTCTCCCGACGGAAAGACGCATACGATCGGCGAGCGGCTGACGCACGACACGCTCAACGAGAGCGGCACGTTCGACGGCGGCGGGGCAACCACGCGCGCCGAGGCGCTCACCGATGCGACGATCGTCACGCTGCCGAGCGAAGCGCTGATCCACGCAGCCCGCAACGACGCCGAGCTCGCACTCGGCTTTCTAATCGCCTCCTCGCAGGCGCGCCGCCGGTCGATCGACACGATCGCGGACCTCGCGTTCGCGCACGTACTGCAACGCGTAGCGAAGTTCTTGCTCGGCTACGCGCGGACGTCGGTCGGGATGGCTCCCGGCTTACCCGGCGTCGAAAACCTCTCGCAGGCGCAGATCGCCGCCGCCGCGGGCACCGTACGCGATATGGCGGCGCGCGCTCTGCTGCGGCTCAAGAATGCCAGCGCCCTCGAACTCGATCGCGGCCGAGTCCGCGCGATCGACCGGGCGTTGCTGGAGGCTTTCGCCGACAACGTCCAAGCCCCACCGGTGTAGGGAAGCCGGGATTCGGCCCAGCTCTTTGTCGCCGCGGCCCTCGATTACCATATAGTAAACTTCGGGCCGCGGCTCCTCGATCTGAGCCAAATCGCGGCTTCCATCGACGTAGGCTTTTACATCGGCCCAGCTCTTTGTCGCCGCGGCCCTCGATTACCATAGAGTAAACTTCGGGCCGCGGCTCCTCGATTTGGCTCTATTTCGGCGTCTATCTAGCCTGGTGTGGAGTTTTGCGCTTTTTAGCGGTTAGATTCGGTAGACGTCTGCGGTGACGTTGGGGTCGACTAAGGCGGGGTGCACGCGCGGGCCGCTGCACATAATCTGATCGTGACCAATCGCGATCTTCATGTGCGCGGTCTCGCCGCCCATCACGTCGTCAACGGCGCAGCCCTGGACCTTGCCCGGGAATCGCGCCATGATGACATACCGTCCCGGCTCCAGCGTGATGTCGCTGAAAAAGCCGCGACCGTTCGCCTTGAGCGCCATGACGTGGTTCGGGCCGCCTTCACGATAGGGGCTGCGATAGTAATACAGCTGCGCATTGGCGACCGGCTGCCCCGATTTTGCGTCGACGACCGTACCGGAAATGCCGCCGAGTTCGTCGGCGAACGCCAGCGTCCAGAGCGAACCTCCGAGCGCGAGCATGACTGCTAAGTACTTCATGCTCTCCTCTTGCCCGCTTCTGGGGTCCTTCAGACCGATTCGAGAGCCGCAGTCTCGTCGCTTGCGGTCTGCATGTCGAAGGCGGCACGCTTGCTTTTGGCCGCCGCATCGGCGAGCGGCTGGTCGGCCACCGCACTCGTGCGCTGGCCCTCGAGCACTTCGCGCCCTTTGCGAACTGCGCTCAGTGCACCGGAGAGACGGGCCTCCATTTCGGCCAAGACGCCGCCCGCGTAATGGTCGGCGCCTTCGCGCACCTTGCGGGCGTTCTCTTGAGCGTCGTTGAGCACGGCATCGGCAGCCTCGCGCGCGTGACGTACCATCTCGTTATCGTCGAGCAGCTCTTCGTGCTTCGACGCGGCCTCGTTGACGATCGCCTGCGCCTTCTCTTGCGCCGCTCGCATCATCCGCTCGTGATCCTTGGCGATCACTTTGGCGCGCCCGACTTCCTCCGGAAGTGAGGCTCTAATTTTTTCCAGCAGCTCGAGCAGGCGCTCCTCCGAAAGAACGCGATAACCGGCCGGCAGCCACGTCCCTTCGTGGACGTAGGCCTCGAGTTTGTCAAGCACGCGATAAACCGACATTACTACCTCCGTTGTGATGTGCGCTTCGCCGTCATGACCGCAAGCACCGGCTTGGGCACCAGCGCGGCGACGTCGCCGCCCAGAAAGAAGACCTCTTTGACGAGGCTAGAGCTGACGAACGAATATTTTTGATCGGACATCAGGAAAAGCGTGTCGACCTCGGAGAGCGAGCGGTTCATCATCGCAGCCGACATCTCGCTCTCGAAATCGGAGACGACGCGCAGCCCCTTTACGATCACGTCGGCGCGCTCCGATTTAACGTAGTCGGCTAAGAGGCCGCGAAAATGCTCGACCCGCACGCTGGCAAACGGCGCGCAACTCTCTTTGAGCATCTCTTCGCGCTCTTGCAACGAAAACATTGGGGCTCGTTTTTGCGGGTTGACGACGACCGCCACGATCAACTCGCCGAAGCACCGCGTGGCGCGTTCGATGACGTCGAGATGCCCGTTTGTCGGCGGATCGAACGAGCCTGGATAGATCGCCCGCGTCACCCGCTCGAGCTTGCCGTTACTCAATTTTCCGGTGAAAGGAAGGCGAGCCCGACATCGCCGTAGACTTCTTCGCGAACCGAGCGATACCCGGGTATCTGCGGCAAGATCCGCTTGGCCGGATGCTCGTAGACAACCAACGCGTCGGGCGCCAACAATTTGCGCTCGAGCATCAGGCGGAAGAGCTGCAGCGGCACTGGATCCGCGTACGGCGGATCGAGATAGACGATGTCAAAGGGTCCTTCCAGGCGATAGAGCGCGCGCTCCGCCGGCGCGGGGAATACCGTCACGACGCCGTCGACTCCCAGATCCTTGGCGGCCCCTTCGATCGCCTGCGCGATCTCTCGCTGCACTTCGACGGAAACGACCCGCGCCGCGCCGCGCGAGGCCGCCTCGAATCCGATCGCGCCGGTGCCGGCAAAGAGGTCGAGCACGCGCGCGCCGTCGAGACGATTCATCAGAATCGAAAAGAGCGACTCTTTGACGCGCCCCGGCGTCGGACGAACCTGCGGACCTTTGGGCGAGCGCAGTTTTCGGCTTCCGAGCGATCCGCCCGTGATCTTCGGCACGTTAAAAACTCTGCGGGCCTAGCGGTGTCAGAGCGGGGCGAAGCCAGCCGTCGTCGCCGAGCCATTCGTAGCGAATCGTCGAATACGGAACGGTACCGTAGGAGAGCAGCCGGTCGTGAAACGCCTGCAGGGTAAAGTTCGTACCCTCGCGGTCGTGCAGCATCCCGATCAACATTTCGATCTGCGTTTTGCCGGTGAGATAGTCGATCGCCTGGCCGGGGTCCATTGCAAAGCGAGTCGCTTCGCCGCGCGCGGTAACCTCATCGATGCCCGCGTTCTTCTCGAAGTACGCGATCGCTTGGGGCAGCGTCATCGCGCCGGTCGCGAGGCCGACGTCTACGCCGATGCGCGTCGCACGGTGGCGCATCAAGTGTATGACTTGCTGCCGCGCCCCGGGATCGTCGTCGTACAGGCCTTCTCGCATCAACATCTCTTCACCGTAAAATGCCCAGCCTTCGGCGAACACGCCATCCTGCTGAACGTGCCGGACGTAGTCGGGATTATGGTAGGCATAGGTAAACTGCAGAAAGTGGCCGGGAATTCCTTCATGACCGAGCAGCGGCAGCACCGACTGGCGCGCCTGTTCGACGAAGAAGCTCTGGTTGGCCGAGCCGAAGTCCGGAACGAAATAGAAGCCTTGCCGATCGTTGGAGAACATCTGCGGCGGATTCATGAAGCCGCCCGGATACGTTGCCGCCAGCGCTTTGGGAACCTCGACGATATGGAAGGGACCGATGTACGGCGGAATCGTGACGATCTGGCGCGAGTTGATGAACGACACGAGCTTTTGCAGACTGCGCTCGTAGTAGGCGAGAAACTCTTCCTTCGTTGCGAAGGTCGGGGCCGGGGTCGCTTTCGGTTCGTGCGCGTCGCGGCTCTTCTCCCACACTTCGAGGGCGCGATCGCGCGCGAGCTCGAGCCGGCCGATGGTCGCCACCTGGCTCGAATCGAACGGCAGCATGAGGACGCGCCGCAGGAACCAGTCGTACTGCTTGCGCCCAACGGCGAAACCACCGGCGGGGAAGCTCGTCATGTGCGAATCGAGCCAGGCGCGATAGCCGTGCAGGCCGTCCAGGGCAACCTTTTGCGCCGCGGCCAGCTGCTGCCGCGTCTGCGCGGGCGTATCGCGAGCGACCTCGTCGAGACTGGTCGTATAGAGCGCGTCGCCGTCGCGAATATCTTCCGAAGCGATCTGCGCGAACTCGCGGACCGGCTGCACGAGGTTCGCACGCCCTTGCTCCAAGACGCGCGGACAGGCGCGCAGGCGGGCGATCGCGCTCTGGATGCGGACCTCGTCGCTATCGTAGTGCCGCTTGATGATCGAAAAGATGCCGTTGCTGCACTCGCCCTCGTAGACGCTTGGATTGCGCTGCAGCCCGCGCAATACCGTGCGATCCCACCAGTCGGCCTCGATGTTCGACCGGATCAGCAGGTAGTCGACGCGGTCGTGCGGGCTCGTGCCGGCGGCTGGCTGCAGCGCGGCAAGCTCGTTGCGAAACTTGCGCAGCCGTACCATTTGGGCCGCCTGCGTCTGCGCCGAGTAGTCGGCCAGACGCGAGTCGTAGGTGTGGATGCCGGCATCGGTCGCCGACGACGGATTCTGCTCGAACGACCACATCGTGTAGCGGCGTTCGAGATCGATGAGCCGGCCCTGGTAGTCGGCGGGCGCGGCCAGCGCGGTTACGGCCGAAAAGCAGATCGTGAAGGCGAGCAGCAGACGCAGCGTCATGGGGCAGGCGCGACCTCCGGCACGAGCTCGAGCAACTCTTCGAAGCGCGTTATCGTGTGTTCGGGTGGCCGCAGATCGGCCGGATACTCCTGGCGCTCCCAGTTTATCCAGATTGCCTGCATTCCGGCGCGCTGCGCGCCGGCGATGTCGCCACGCGGGTCGTCTCCGACGTACCAGGTCTGCGCCGGCGGCGTCCCCAGCCTCTCCAGCAGGAGCTCGAAGGCCCGGGGATCGGGCTTGTACACTCCGATGTCGGTGCTCACCAAGACGGGACCGCCGAAACCGGCCCGCTCCGCTTTTCGCAGCTGCAGCGGATTCCAGCCGTTGGTCAGCACCGCCATCGCAATGGCGCGCTCGCGCAGCGCGTCGATCGTCGGCTTGACGTTGGGAAGCGGAACGACGAACTGCGGGACCATCGAGAGCACCTCGCCGCGATACCAATCGACGTAGCGGGCGGCGGGACGTATCCCGCGCTGCGCAACGAACGACTCGACCGCTTCCTCGAGCGTCAGCTCGGCGCAGCGCTGGCGGTGCAGCAGGTCGTCGATCGCCTCGATTTCGTCGCTCAGCGTTCCGAGAGCATGGCCGCCCTCGGCCTCGAGGAGCTCCAATAAGTGCGCAAACGCGACCCGCTCGACCCGGTTATCGATCGCCAGCGTGTGGTCGAGATCGAAACCGATCCCCCGTACCGCTTCCATTCCGAGCGCGTTCGACGCTGCGTTAGCTCGGTCCCGGACCGGTCACGACGCGCACGAATCCCTGCGGACGCACGTATTTTTGAATTGCCTCGCGCACGCTCTGCGCCGTCGCTGAGAGCTCGGCACGCGCGTCGAGCAGATTCTGATCGAGCGGGAGCCCGAGCGTCGCGTAGTCGAGCAGCTGCGCGGTTACGCCGTCGTAACTCGCTTCGCGGATCGGCACTTCCCCCATTAAGAGCGCCTTCGAACGCAGCAGCCGATCCGCGGCGATCGGCTGCTGCGTCAACTGCGCGAGGATCCCGGAGATCTGCGACTGCGCCGGCGTGACGTTCTGCGGATCGCAGCCGTAGTCGAGGCCGAACGTCGCGCGCGTTTTGCCCGCCGACACGCGGCTCTCGATATTGTAGACGTAGCCGTGAATCTCTCGCAAATCGTGATAGAGCAGCGAAGAGTAGAAGCCGCCGGTCAGCACGGTGTTGGCGACCTGCAGCTGCGGCCACGCCGAATCGCTGCGCACGAGCCCGAGGGTTTCGACCAGTCGGACCGACGACTGCACGCGCCCCGTCGCGGGAACCTGCACTTGTGCCGCAGCGCTTAACGGGACGGCGGGGAACTCGACGTTCGGCTTGGGGCCAGTCGCCTTCCAGCTCCCGAAGTATCGCTCGAACACCGCTCGTGCAGTCTGCGGTGTCGTATCGCCGATGACGACGACCGTCGCCATGTCGGGCCGGTAGGCCGCCGCGTACCATTGCTTGACGTCGGCAAGCGTCAGACTCGAGACGCTCTTGGGCGTCGCGAAACGCTGAGCCGGATCGCCTGCCGGATAGAGGGCTTTGTTGATCGCCACTTGCGTCAGATGGTCTGGGGAGGTCATCTCTCCGGTGAGTCCGCCCGCCATTTGGCTCTGAACGATCTTGAAGTCCGCGTCCTGCATCGCCGGATGCAGCTGCTCATCGGCGAGCAGTTCGACGCCGCGCTCGAAGTGTGCAGAAAGGACGTTGACGCCGAAATCGCTTCCGGCGGTCGCCGTCGCTGCGATTTTGTCGAGCTCGGTCTGAAGGCCGATGCGATCGTACGTATTCGTTCCGTAGGGGAAGAGGGCGTCGGTAACGTCGCGGATGCCTTCCTGACCGGCCGGTTCCTGCACCGCAGGATTGCTGTCGATACTGCCGGAGACGACGACCGTTCGGGTATTTTTCTCGGGCTGCACGATCAAACGCATTCCGTTCGAAAGCGTCATATCCGTCGGCGAGATCGTCTGCTCGGGCACGGAGAGGTTTTGCAGGATGCGTTGCGCCCAGTCCGGCAGCGGCTCGTGCGTCGTCGGCGGGATCTGATTGTTCTCTTTGGCCATCTCGCCGCCGGCGCTGGTCATGCCGCTGTTTTTGGGAACGGCGTAAAGGACGACGGCATTGCGGTTATCGACGTACTTCCGCAGCACGTTGTCGACGTCCGCAGGCGTAATCCGCTCGAACTGCGAGATCATGTCGTCCGGCGAAGAGAGCCCCTGAACGGCGATCGCTTGACTCCACTCGAACGCTTGTCCTTCGATCGAATTGCCGTCGAACTCGAGCTGTGAAATCTCACGGAGTTTGGCGGCCTCAACCAAGTCCGCGGGAATCCCGGTCTTCTTGTAGTTCTCGAGGATCGTGCGCATCTCGTCCGCGATCGTCTGCGGCGGTACCGTTACCGGCACTGCTGCAAACGCCACGCCGACCGAAACTCTTGGATAGTCTTGCGTGAAGAACTGCGTTCCAAGCGCCTTACCGGTAAAGGGAAGTCCGCCGAAGATGCTGCGCTGGCTCGTCAGGACGTCGCCGAGGATCTGACCCGCGGCGTAATCCGGGCTGTTGAGGCCCGGAAAGCGATAGCCGAACGCGACGCCGGTAAAGGCCTGATCCGACGTGTCGCGGTAGAGCGCCGCACGCAGCGGTGCGAGGCGCACCGGGGCACGCGGCGGCAGCTTCGCCGACGGCACGTCGCCGAACAGGTCGCGCACGCGCGCGATGGTTTGCTGGGGGTCCACATTGCCCGTGATGATGTAGACCGCGTTGTTCGGGTGATACCACTCCCTATAGAACTTTAAAAGCTGCGTGCTGTTGACGTTGTGAGCGAAGTCGCCGACCGTGCCCAAAGTATTCTTCGCGTATGGCGTCCCGCCGATGATGCGATTCTGCATCTTGACGAAAAGACGGTAGAATGCGTTGCTGTTGTCTTGCTGTACCTCTTGCGTGATCGCGCCGCGCTCCTGATTCCAGAGCGCTTGCGACATCAGCAGGCCGGTGGCGCGCGAGCGTTCGGCGCGCAGTGCGATGTCGAGATAGGCCGAAGGAACGGTAAAAAAGTACTGCGTCACCGTGCTCGTCGTATCGGCATCGAGGTCGCCGCCGGTAATGCCGATCGACTCCATCAAGGCCGAGGACGAGAGCGTCTTGCTCCCCCGAAACATCATGTGCTCGGTAGCGTGCGCGAGCCCGGGTATCCACTGCTCGTCCGACCCCGTTTCGTAGTTGAGCACTGCGGTAACGACCGGGGCCAGCGTGTTGCGCACGACGACCACGCGCAGGCCGTTGCCCAGCGTCGCCCGCCCGACGTCGGTGGACTGGCAGCGCGCGCTCGTGCCCAGCGCCGCAAACAAACCAATAGCCGCCGCCGCGGCGAAAAAAAGCCTTTGCCTGAAGGAGCTCTGCATAGACGGCGCTATTCGCGCCGGGGCTGCGGAACCCTCACGAGGAGACCAGCAGTGCGCGCGTACTCGGCTGCGCGGCGAGCGCCTCGCGCAAGCCCGCGTGCTCGGCGCTCGCAAGCCCCGGATCGCGACCGACGATCTCCTGCGCTGCGGCTTTTGCCGCGCGGTAGACCTCGATATCGCGCAGGAGATCGCCAAAACGCAAGTCGGCGCCCCCGGACTGAATCGTGCCGGAGAGATGCCCTGGGCCGCGCAGCCGCAGATCTTCATCGGCGATCTCAAATCCGTCGTTCGAACCGGTGAGGATCTCGAGCCGCTCGCGCTCGCCGCTCTCGTCGGGGTAGACGAGGATGCAGAACGATCGCGCCGCGCCCCGGCCGACGCGGCCGCGCAGCTGATGGAGCTGAGCGAGCCCGTAACGGTGCGCGTCGAGTACGACCATCGCCGTTGCGTTGGCGACGTCGACACCCACCTCGACGACGGTCGTTGAGACGAGCACGTCGAGCTCGCCGCGAACGAAGCGGCTCATGATCTCCTCCTTCTCTCGTGCCGCAAGCCGCCCGTGGAGCAAGCCTAGACGCAGGTCCGCAAAGACGTCGCTGCGCAAGCGTTCCGCTTCGGCGACCGCGCTCGTCAACGCCCGCTCGCCTTCTTCGATCGCCGGCGCGACGATATAGGCCTGGTGCCCGGCGGCGACGTTCTCGCGGACGAAATCATAGACTTCACTCAAACGGCTCACGCGAACCGCAAAAGTTTCGATCGGCCTGCGTCCCGGCGGGAGTTCGTCGAGCAGCGAGAGGTCGAGGTCGGCGTAGACGGATTGCGCAAGCGTGCGCGGGATCGGTGTCGCCGTCATGTGCAGCGTGTGCGGCGAGGCGCCTTTGCCGCGCAGACGCGCGCGCTGCTCCACTCCAAAGCGATGCTGCTCGTCGATGATCACCAGGCCGAGGCGATCGAAATCGACGCCTTCGGTCAGCAGCGCGTGCGTTCCAATGGCGAGGGCGGCCTGACCGCCGGCGAGTTTCTCGAGCGCGGCCTTGCGCGAGCGCGCGTTCTGGCTGCCGAAGACCGCCTCTACGCCCAGACCGAAGGGCAGCAGCAGCGGTGAGAGTTTGCTCGCGTGCTGCCACGCCAGCAGCTCGGTCGGCGCCATCAGCGCCGACTGCAATCCGTTCTCTGCCGCCGCCAAGATCGCCGCCGCCGCGACCAGCGTCTTGCCGCTGCCGACGTCGCCCTGCAAGAGCCGGTTCATCGGGACGTCGCGTCGCAGGTCGTTCCAGATCTCCTCGATAACGCGGCGCTGCGCGCCGGTCAAGGCGAAGGGAAGCTGTTCCTCGATGCGCCTGAGAAGGTTGGCCGGCACTTCGAGCGGACGCGCGTCGTGATCGCTTTCCCGCTCGGCGCGGCGGAGCTGGGCGCCCGTCGCGAGCGTAAGAAACTCCGCGAAGATGAAACGCTCGCGCGCGCCTGCCGCTTCTTCGGGGGTCTGCGGTGCGTGAATCGAGCGGTAGGCGTTGCGAAGCGGACCATACCCGCGACGCTGCGCGATCGCCGGCGGTACGACGTCGGCCGCCGCGAGATCGAGCATGCGTGCGAGGTTCTTCTTCACCACCATCGCGATCTTGCGGCTTGCAAGATCCTTGCTGGCGGGGTAGACCGGCAGGAGCTCGCCGCGATAGCGTTCGTCTTCACCCAGCACGCCGTGCTGTGAAACGTTGACAACCGGCCCCGAGAACGTTCGCTCGACGCGTCCGCGAACGAAGAGCCGCAGACCCTCATGAAATCTTCCGACGACGTAACGATTGCGGCCGATCCATTTGGCCGCAAAGGCGTCGCCCGCGTCGTCGCGCAGCGCCAACTCGACGATTTCGAGGCCGCGCACGCGTTTTTCTTTGACGGCGACGACCCGCCCCACGGCGTTTTCCTCTCCGACGGTTTCTCCAAGGCGAAGCGCGGGCGTGGGAAAGCGCAGATCCTCGTAGCGAAACGGCAGATAATCGAGGAGTGCGTCCGCCGTATTGACCCCGAGCTCCCGCAGCAGCGCGGCCGTTTTTGGCCCGACGCCATCGAGGGCGGCAACGTCGAGGCTCGGCGGACGTTCGGAGATCATCGGCTCGCGGCCGTTCGTTCGGCAAGCTCGGCGTACGCGCGCGCGACGTTGGGTGTCGCCACTCCCGCACGTTCGCCCAACTCGCACACGGCGCCGAGTATCGGATCGACTTCGAGCGGCCGATGATTCTCGAAATCCTGCAGCATCGACGTCTTGACGTTGTCCAGCCGCGCCGCGTAGTCGATCCGTGCTTCGACGTCGACCTCGCCGACGAAGCGCAGGGCCTGCCCCACCCGCAGTGCCTCGGTCATCAAAAGACGCACCTCTTCGCGCGCGGCAGGGTTCTGGAGCATTGGCTTGATCGTCATCCCGCGCAGTACGCTGACCGCGTTGAGCCCGACGTTGTTGACCAGCTTCAGCCAGACGGTCTCGCGCACGTTCGCATCGGCTTCTGCGGCCAGACCGGCGCTCCGAAAGAGCTCTACAAGTCTGCGGGCGCCGGCCGTTCCGCCATTGGGATCGCCGAAGATGTAGCGCAGACCGCCGCTCTGGCGGATTCGTCCCGGCGCGACGATGTGCCCCGAGACGTGCACGACCGAACCGATGACCTGAGAATCGGGAAAGAGGCGGCCCACGGCACCGCCGGGATCGACGCTTCGCAGCGGCGGCTCGCGGACGAACCAGAACGGCACACCGTTTTGCATCGTGGACAGCAGCGTCGCCGAACCCGCAAACCGCGCGAGCCGATCGAGCAGGCCGGGCCATTGATGCGCTTTGAAGGTCAACAGCACGAAATCGAAGGAGCCGGCAGCGCTCAAATCCTCGCTAACGCCGACGCGGACCGAAAAAGTGCCGAGGTCGCTCTCGACCTGCAGACCGTTGCGCTCGATTGCTTCGGCGTGCGCGCCCCGCGCCAGGACCTCGACGGAAACGCCCGACCTCGCGAGCGCGGCGGCCACGAATCCGCCGATCGCGCCGGCGCCGACAACGGCTACGCGCACGCTCGGCTACAGGCCCGCTTCTCGGAGGAAAGCGGGACGAATCTGGAGGCGACGGGCAGATTCGGACTGCCGAATGGGGCTTTTGCAGAGCCCTGCCTTACCACTTGGCTACGTCGCCGGGAGTAATGGCTTTTCCGTGGAGCGGGTAGTGGGAATCGAACCCACGCATCAACCTTGGGAAGGTCGCAGGCTGCCATTACATCATACCCGCACACCTGCGCGCCAGGCGACCCTTCCGGTTCGAGCATCGTGACACGGCTCCTACAATCCGGCCCAACCCTTAGATTAGGCTGACGGATCGGGCAAGCACGATCGCGACGGTTACCAGGGAGATCAGCGCTTCGACCGCCATCAGCGCTTTGGCCCAGCGGCTGAGCGGCATCGTGTCGGCCGGGCTGAACGCGGTCGAATTCGTAAACGACAAGTAGAGGTAGTCGACAAACTGCGGCTTCCACAACGGGTCGATGCACCTGGAGTTGCTGCCGCTGGCGATCGTCATCTGCATCTGTGGAAATAAAAAGTCCGCATTTTCGAATTCGGTTGCAGCGTTGGCGTGGGCGCGGGTGTCGGGGCCGTCTCCGTCGAGCTCCCAGTACCACAGCGCAAAGACGAGAATGTTGGTAACCCAGATCTGCGAGCCGGTGCGCAGAATCTCGGCGGCCGAATGCATCCTCGCTTTCTCGGGGTTAAAGAAGCCCGCGATCAGCAACAGCACCGAAGCGAGGTTGAAAAAATTTACGAGCGCAATGAGGATGATGCTGCCAAAGCGCAGCCCGCGCGTCTCCCGGTGGCGGCGGGGCGCGAGAATCGAGAGCGGCAAGAGGACCAGCAGAATCAGCACGGCGGCGACCCAGCTCGGCCCGATAATCAGCCGTGGCGGAAGCGTAATGTAGAGCATCAGCGCGCAGACGACCGCGAGCGAGGCGTGCCAGCGGGGCTCCGAGCGCGGAAGTGCCCTTGGGTCCTTCATCTGAAGGTCACCGTTCGCTCGCCCGCTGCACGCAACCCGCCGCGCGCGCGCTGCCTTATGTGGCGCATGCCAACCGATTTTACAGACGGAATCACCTTTCCACGTCGCGGCCGCCTCGCGGTGGGCGACGCCCTCTGGCTGCTGCGCGCCGCCGATAAGGGCCGCGCCGCCGCCGCCGGAACGATCCACGATTACATCTATCCTTGTCCGATGGACCAAGGCGTACTGGAGCGCTGGCGGATTACGCCTAAAGAGTTCGACGAAGCGCTGAGCCGATATCCGACCGACGAGGAACTCTATGGATGGTTTCGCGAGCGCGTCTCTCCTGACGACGTGAAGCGCGCCAACGACTGGCTCTTACGCGAGCGAGTCGAAAACCTCGACCGTCAGGACTCTGAAGAGACGGCACCGGTGGGGCACCGGTAGAATGGGTTCGACGATCGAGTTCCTCCGGCCCGACGCAAAGGCCGCGCCGGGGTACTTCGCTCCGGCGCCAATAGACGGTGCTCCCGGCGTCGTGCTTTTCGAAGAATGGTGGGGACTCGACGATCGGATCAAAGAGACGGCCGATCGCCTCGCGACGCACGGGTTCAGCGTCGTCGTACCGGATCTGTATCGGGGGCGCTCCGCCGCGACCGGCGAGGAAGCGAACCACTTGATGGAGGGGCTCGACTTCGCCGATGCTGCGACGCAAGATGCTGCCGGCGCCGCCAGTTTTCTCCGGGAACGGGGCGCAAAGCGCATCGGCGTAATGGGATTCTGCATGGGCGGCGCCTTGGCGCTGCTCGCCGTCATGCACGGCAACGAATTCGATTCAGCGAGCATCTGGTACGGCTACCCGCCGTCCGAGGCCGGCGATCCGGGCAAGATAAACGTTCCGCTACAGGGGCACTGGGCGCTCGGCGATGGTCACTTTACCATCGACGGCGTCGAAGAGATCGAACGCAGACTCAAAGCGGGCGGGGTGGGTTTCGAGTTCCACCGCTACGATGCCCAGCACGGCTTCTACAACAAGGGCGAACCCGGCAAAGGCGGCCTCGGCCACTACCACCGCGAGCACGCCGAAACGGCCTGGCAGCGTACGATCGAGTTTTTCAGTCGCACGTTGAACGCATAACGACGTTTAACGAGCGGGCGGAATTGCGACGGGGCCGTCCTTTTGTGGCCGGCCCCGTTTTCTATCTTGGTGCCAAGGGCCCGGATCGAACGGGCGACACCGCACTTTTCAGGCGCGTGCTCTACCAACTGAGCTACCTTGGCACGCCATTTTGGCGAGCGCACCGCGGGTTCTTCGATTTTACTCGTTGACCGCGATGCGCTCGAGACGCTGGCGACGCTGATGGGGCTCGAACCCACGACCTTCGCCGTGACAGGGCGACGCTCTAACCAACTGAGCTACAGCGCCAAGACGCGGCCGCCAACTCCGGAGACTTGGGCACGGTTGGGATTGAACCAACGACCCCCCGCGTGTGAAGCGGATGCTCTCCCACTGAGCTACGCGCCCGTGCCGGTGACGGCTCCTCTCCTTGGAGAAATAGATGACGTGACCCTTCCCACCCTGATGATTGCCGTCGCGGTAGCGGCGGCCACCTCGGTTCACCTCCCGGTATCGACGAACGTTCCGGCCGCACAGGCGGCGATCGACCGAGGCCTCTTCCTTTATTATGCGTATAACGGCGACGAAGCGGCGCGGGCGTTTGAAGAAGCCGCGGCACGCGACGCGGACCTCGCTATGGCCGGCTGGGGAATCGCCCTCGCCGACGGGCCTGACCTCAACACTCCACTAACCGCCGCGCAGTTTGACGCGGCGCAGCGTGCCATCCGGCGTGCTGTCCCGCTCGAACGCAACGCGTCGCCGAGCGACTGCAAGTACCTAGAAATCATGACGACGCGCTACGCGGGAACGTTTGCGGACTGGCAACATAACGACGCGACCTACCGCACTGCAATGCTCGCGCTCGCGCAATCGTCGAATGACGAGAACGCAAAGTTGCTCGCCGCCGAGGCATTGCTGGAACATGGCGGCCTCAACTGGCAGAACGGACAGCTCGCGAGCGGCGAATCCCGATCCGCGCTCGAGTTGGTTACCGCAGTTTTGCAAAACGACCCGCGTAACCCGATGGCGAATCATTTGTGCGTCCACCTCTACGACCTCGCTCCCGACCACCGGCCGGCCTTGCCATGCGCGCAGCGCCTCGACGCCGCGACCTTCCCTCCCGAAGCCGAACACCTTACGCACATGCCGGCGCACTATTGGATAGAGACGGGAGATTACGCCGCTGCGCTTGCTTCAAGTGAACGCTCCTACGACGCGCTGCAGGAGCTCGAAGAGACGCCCGCCGGAACCCAGCACGCGAACCGATACGTAAAGCACGACATTATGGTCGGCTACTCGGCGGCGCTGATGCTCGGAAACTACGCGACCGCCCGCCTGTGGTCGCAACACGTCAGCGGAGCATACAACTCGAGTTTCGAGGCCTTGACGGCGCTGCGCTTCGGCCATTATCCAGCCGCCTACGCCGCCCCCCAAGCGTCCTACGGGAATCCCAGCGTCCGCGGACTCTCGGCTCTGCATCTGAACCACACGGCTGAAGCGACCGCCGCTGCCGCTCACCTCTCACTCGATTCGAACCGCGGATACTTGCAGCAGTTCCTACTCTCGCGAATCGCCGAATCAGAAGGGAAATACGGCGATGCACAGCGTTTCATCGCGCAAGCCGCCGATAACCAAGCCGCGACGTATTCCGGCGAGCTGATCCCGCTGATTCCCGCCGGCGAAGCGCTCGGGTTCTTCCAACTTCGGCGCGGCGATAACGCCGCGGCAATCGCTGCGTTTACTCAGACGCTCGCGGCGTACCCGAACGATCCGCGCGCCCTTTACGGCCTGGCTACCGCGCTTACGGCGGCCGGAAAGGATGCCGCCGCACAGCGCGCGCGAGCGCGGTTCAACGAGTTGTGGAAGGGCGCCGACACAACGTTGGCCGGCGCCGACTTCCCCTGACTTAGACGGCTTCACCGTTTCGCAGGCTGCGTGCCACCGCCGCCAGCACATCGCTCATCGCCTCAGCGACCTGGGCGATGCGAATGCGCGTCCTGAAACTTCGACCGTCTGCCGCGAGGCGTGCAAGCCGCGAGCAGCGGGCGTTCTCCAGAGCATCGTCACGGCGAATCCGGATTTCGCTTGGAATCCAAAGATCCATAATTCGCCTCAATTTTATTGAAGATTTGCAGGTAAACCGGGAAATGAAAAGGCCCCCGATTCTTGCGGAGGCCTTCGAAGACTTTACGAAACCGATGCCTAGATCGGTCCACTCTCCGAAGGTCCAACGCACAGCGACCCTACGCCCTGATTCGACGTAGTCCGGGGAAGCTGACGGTTAAATTTCATCGTGCCTCCTTTGTGGCGTGCGAGTGATATGCGCCACCTTATCACGCACGCGCACGCCCTGTCAAACGCCGGGAAGGTCCGAAACGCCAGGCTGCGAACCTTCGCCAGACGACGCGCACAAGGCGCCGCGGGCGGTTAGCTCAGTGGGAGAGCGCTTCCTTGACACGGAAGAGGTCATAAGTTCAATCCTTATACCGCCCACCATCCAGAAAGACCTGAAAACACAGGTCTTGTTTCATGCCATGACCGCTTCCTTTTCAGCATGTCCTATTCGCCAGATGACCACTTATTGACCACTTATCCCAACAGGTGTTCCTGGAGTCTAGAACCGAACGGTCGCCACGATGGCACGCAGAACGAAAGGCGAAGGCACGCTGCGTCACCGCGTCGATGGACGCTGAGAAGCGCGCGTACCTAACGGAACGGGCAAGCCGAAGATAATCACGCGACGCACGAAGACGGCTGTACTCAAAGCGGTCGAAGAGTACAGGCTCAAAGCAAAGAAACAACCGCAGAGCGATGTTACCGGCGGAGCTTACGCTACGGAATGGCTCGAATCCGAGCGCCTGCGAGTAGCTACAGCGACCTACCTCAGCCGTGCGAACGTCATTCAGATTCACTGCAAGCAACTTGCTGATACGCCTTTACGCGCCATAACCGATAAAGACTTCAATACCATCCTTCGGCCACTCGGCGAAATGAATGCCCGCCCGGTGAAGGACGGCGGATACGTTTCGGTAGGCCCTGCGACCCGCGAGAAGATTCGTTCAGTACTCCACTTGATGTTCCGTACCGCGATTCGCAAGAAGCTACTCGACTCTAATCCGGTCGAACTTCTGGACCCTGAGCGGGTAACGCACGTCAAAGAAGTGCGGGCTCTAACCAAAGCTCAGCTTGTGCGATTCTTCAAGGCGGCGAAGGGTAACAAGTGGGAACCATTTTTTCGTCTTGCTCTCGCTACGGGCGCGCGACCTGGCGAGCTATGCGCTCTCCGCTGGAACGACGTTGACTTCACTGCCAGCAGCGTCTCGATTAGGGCCAGCGTTGGGCGCGAATCGGTGAACAGCACGCGGCTGATACGCAAGAGCACAAAGACGGGAGCCTCTTCACGAACACTCGCGCAGTCTTCTCGCTAGGGCTTTCGCCCTAGCTTCGGCTGGCGGTGCGGGGAACGAAAGTACCTCGCCGAATCGCTCTCTTTAGGACTCTAAGTCAGAACGAGGAAAGACTATGACTTTATCTTCCCTGGGCCGCGCATCGGCTATCGGCGTGGCGATTTCCCTCTTGGCTGGATGCGGCGGATCGTCGCAGGGCCAGTCTTCCATTCCATCAACTCCGTCCGCGATACGGCAGGCGACTCACAATGGCAAGTCGTGGATTAAACCAGGCTCAAGCAGCGCAGATTTGCTTTATATCACGGGCGGCTGCGAAGGTACCTGTGTCGTTTCATATCCCGGTGGAACGCTCGTTGGAAGCATCGGATTCGGCGATACGGCCCCCTGCGCTGACAGTCGGGGCAACGTTTACATTCCGCAGCAATCACAAGTTCAGGAATACCCCCACGGAGGAACGACGCCGATCGCGACGTTTAGCGCCGGTCACTTCATCAACGGATGTTCGGTCGATCCGACGACCGGAAATCTTGCTGTGGTGGGCGGCGCCACTGTAACGGTGTTCACGAGCAGTTCTGGATTTTCGTTCACTTACACAATCGACGCAAGCGACTATTGCGGGTACGATAATAACGGTAATCTTTTTGTAGACGGTCAATCGTCATCTGGTACAGCGTTATATGAGCTACCCGCTGGCGGCCAGGCCTTTGAACAGCTTACGTTGAGTGAACCTCTCGGGGGTAACCCTTTCCAGGTGCAATGGGACGGCAGGTATCTTTCGATTGAAGAATGGGGCGCTCCGACCATTTCGTTCTATCGCCTTTCAATTTCCGGCTTAAAGGCGACCGTAGTTAAGAAGATACGAATCCGAGGATTGCGCCGCGGCAATTTGTCGTGGATCAACGCCGGCAAAGTGTTTATTCCGATGACCAGACAAGGTCACGAAAGTAACACGAATCGCGTCGGAGTATGGCGCTACCCAAAGGGTGGTAGGGCGTTGACGATTTTACCCCACGTGGATAACGGCGCAGACTTTCAGGGCGTGACGTACAGCTCTTCGGAATAATGCTGCGGGTCCGGAATAATCAACTCACTCTAAGTCTATGAGGTGACCTTATGTCCTTTCTTTCCCAGCCAGGGATTTTCAACGTTTTAGATTCTTGGGCAAGCTCAGGCCCCATGATAGCCAACCAGAAAACTTTAGCGGCGGCGCAACAGAACACAGCATGCCTTCAGGCAGCGACTAACGCGGCTCAAACAGCGACCGCGACCGCCTGTGATCCAAACAGACCCGTTGCCGCCGAAATTTTGATTCCCGGGCACACCGTCGTTCCAGAGCCGGTCAATAATCCGGGCAGCAATCCAGACAATGGGTCGGTGTACTGTTGGCCGTTCCCTCAATGCACTCAGCGGCAATACTAATTAATTGCAATTGGCCGCTAATCATAAAAGGGACGGGAATGTTCGACTAGCTCTTTTTTCCAATGCCCACAGCCCGCCGGGAGATATGTTCCAAATATCGTCGTACATCACTCAAAACGATAATAATACTGGCGGCGTTACTTTCGAGGACATCGACTTTGTCTTCGACCCCTTCACGACGCCTCAGACTTACACCGCCCTACACTGTCTTCCTGAGGGCGTACAAAACCTGCGCGTCAACCGGTGCGTTTTCTCGGATTGCCCACAAGGCATCTGGATTGAACAGGGGCTGCAATCTACGATCACCGGAAACACGTTCCGATACACGACAAACGGCAATCAGGGGACGTCGATCCTGTTAGGAAACGGAGGGAGTGAAGGCGATGGTGGCTCGGCTAAAAAGGTATATATTGACGGGTGTGTATTCCGAGCCGATCAAGGTATAGGGGGCAGCACGGCACTTATTATTAAGGGCTGTGATCAACTGCGGATGTCGGACTGCGATATAGATTCCTACTATTATGGAATCATGATTCAGCCAGGGGCATACGGATCGAACGCGGTTCATCTGTTTTTCGACAACG
>DATDHW010000017.1:0-91813 GCA_036521375.1 Candidatus Cybelea sp. | reverse complement strand
GCCGCGATCAGCGCGGCGATCAATGGAAACATCGCAATCCTTTCCCTGACGCGAGGTGGACGTGCTCGAATGTTTTGCGACGGTATCCTGACTCGCGGATCGTCGCCGGTGCCCGAGCCTTCCCATCCGTTGCCGGACAGTGACTTCGGGCGGCTCCCCGCATACAGTGGCGCGACCGTGCCGGCATCACACCGGCTTCCCGCGCAAAACGTAGAATCGCCAATTGTGCAGATCCGTGCGTCTACCCTTTTCTTCGCGGCGCTGCTTGCCGGGTGCGCCGGTGCCAAGCCGGCTGCCGGCGGCGGCATCGTCACGCTCGTGCCGTCGTTCGCCGACGACGTCTACACGCTGGGCGCGGGGCGGCAGCTCGCCGCCGTCTCTGCCTTTACCGACGACCCTCGCGGCGCGGCGCTGCCGCGGGTCTCCGATGCCAACAGCGTCGACGCCGAAGCGATCGTGGCCCTACGTCCCGAGCTCGTGCTAGGGATTCCCTCCCAGGCGCGGCTGGTCGAGCCGTTGCGCCGAGCGGGCTTGCGGGTCGTCCTGTTATCCGACGACGGCTACGACCAGATCTTCTCGAACCTCTCGACCATCGGCGCGCTGACGGGTCGCGCGAAAGAGGCGCACGCTACGATCTCGCGCTTGCGGCGCGAGACCGCGGCCCTCGCGCAGCGCGCGCAGCGGTTCGCCTGGCATCCGCGCGTCTTCGTCGTTTTGCAGGCGGCCCCAATTTGGACGGCCGGCACGTCGTCGTACATCTCGAGACTGATCGCGATTGCCGGCGGGCGTAACGCGGCGCAGCTGAAAACGCCCTACGCGCAGTACAGCGCGGAGACGCTCGTCACCAACCAGCCCGACGTGTTGATCGCCGATCGGATTGCCAAACTCGACGCCGTGCTCGACCGCCAGCCTTGGCGAAGTCTGCGCGCGGTGCGCTTGGGCCGCGTCTATGAAGCGCAACCCGACCTCTTGGAACGTCCGGGACCGCAATACAACGACGCAATTCGCTGGCTGATCGCGCGTCTGGAGCCGATCGCCCGGCGTGGGGAGCATTGATGCCGCGCGCGCTCGTTGTCGCGGTGGAGACCCGCGCGCTCCGGGAGACGCTCGATGCCGAGCTCGAGGAGTTCGAGGCGTTGGCGCAAGCCGCGGGCGCAACGATCCTCGACCGAATCGTCCAGCGTCGCGAGAGCGTCGACCCGGCGAGCCTCGTCGGCAGCGGGAAGATGCTCGAAATTGCCGAGCGAGCGCGCGCGGACGGCGCCGAACTGCTGCTCGTTCTCAACGACTTGCGTCCGCGTCAGCGCAAAAATCTCGAACGCGTCGTGCCGCTGCCGATCGTCGACCGGACGATGCTGATTCTAGACGTCTTCGCGCGCCACGCGCGCAGCCGCGAGGGCAAGCTGCAGGTCGAGCTCGCTCAACTTCGCTACCGTCAGTCCAATCTGATCGGCATCGGCGCCGATCTTTCGCGCTTGGGGGGCGGCATCGGCACGAGAGGACCCGGTGAAACCAAGCTCGAGGTCGACCGGCGCCGCATCGGCCAGCGCATCTCGACTTTGGCCGAGGGCCTTCGCGGGATCGCTCGTCAGCGCACGCTGCGGCGCAGCAGAACCCATCGCGAACCGTTGGTCGCCCTGGTCGGATACACCAACGTCGGCAAGTCGTCGCTGCTCAACGCGCTGACGCACGGCGACGCGCTCGTCGCCGATCAACCGTTCGCGACGCTGGATCCGACGATTCGCCGCGCCTTTCTCGCAACTGCGGAGTACGTGCGGCTGGCCGATACCGTCGGCTTCATCACGAATTTGCCCAAAGATCTCGTGGCAGCCTTTCGTGCAACGCTCGAGGAACTGCGAGAGGCCGACCTGCTCGTGCACGTGCTCGATGCGAGCAACCCGCAATGGGAGCGGCAGCGCGGCGCAGTCGACGCGATCCTGAGCGAACTCGAGCTCGACGGGACGCCGCATCTGACGATCTTCAATAAATCGGACCGCATCGTGCCCGAGGCTGCGGAGCAGGACGCGATCTACGTTAGTGCGCGCACGAAGGAGGGGCTGCCGGCGCTGCGAGCCGCGATCCGAGCCAGGCTCGCGACGATCAAAGATGCTGCGAGGGCGTGATCTTCGACCGATCGCCAATCCAAGCGATCGGCGGAATCATGAAAAAACGTGCCAGCTCGTTGAGCTGTGAGGCATACGCCGAACGGAGCTCGCCGAAGCGAAGCCACGCTTCGTCGCGATCGGCCACCGTATAGCCTGCGGCAACAAGGCGATCGCATGCCTGATCGAATTCACTGCGTTCGATGCCGACGGTTTGGTCGGTGCATCCGATTCGAAAGTAGTGCGCGAGATCGCGAGTCGCGTGTCGCCCGACGTTGTAAAAGATGCGCGCTTGGCCATCTTTTTCGACCTCGACGGTCGTCATCAGCAGCGTCGCCGCGTCGAGCAGCGTGCCGAGCGTGCCGACCCACGACTGGTCGTCGTGGCTCGAGCGGAAAAACGCCAGCACGGGATAGGCGAGATGGCTCTCCATCACTTGCGCCGACCAGCGCTGCGCGTCGAGCATCAATACGGGCAGATCTTCCCGGGTCAGCGAGTACCCCGCGATAGCCAACAGATTTACGCCGCTCGGCGGCGCGCCCGCGCGCGCGCCGACCGTGACGACGAAGGTCTCGCGCTGCTGAAACGAGCCGAAAATCGCGAACAAGTACGCCGTGTTGATCGAAAGCAGCGAAAGCCCGGCGAGGCCTGCCAGCACGGAGACGAGCCGCGCTGCCCCCGCCCGCGCGACGATGTCCCCGAAGCCGATCGTCATGACCGACGTTCCCGAGAAGTAGAGCGCGGTTGCGAGAGAGATCTTCGAAGGGCTCAGACCGGCGCGCAACCCCCAAAACATCAGCCCGAACCCGACGATGAGCAGCCCCACCCACAGTCCCATGAGCCCAAGCAGCATGAAGGGCGCGAAGAGCGCCAAGAGATCTTCGCGGCGATCGCCGTCGTTGGGATAAAGCTGCCACGAAAACGCCGGCCACACGTGCCAGGCGCTGCGCCAAACGTAGAAACTAATCCGCAAGCGACGCCCCGTGGCCCGCGGAACGACGACGGACTGAAAGATATCGTTGAGGGTCAGCACGATCAGGACGATGCCGGCCGCGACGCTGAGGACGTTGATCGCCATTGAGGGGCGAGGTTCGGCGCGGGCGGGCGGCAAGCCGCTCCGGGTTGCGCGGCGAAGACCGCTCGGAGAATGGCCGTCATTTTCGTCACTGGCCCCGTAAGTTCGGGGAAGAGCGCGTTTGCGGTCCGCCTCGCGTTGGACAGCGGGTGCGACGTAACGTATGTCGCGACCGCCGCGGGTGCGCCCGAAGATATCGAGTGGCGCGCTCGCCTCATGCGGCACGTGCGCGACCGGCCGGCGTCGTGGCGGACGCTCGAGACCGCACCGCTGACGCCCGACGCGCAGCTCGCGCTCTTCCGAGATGCCCCGGCGACGGCGTGCCTGCTCGTCGATTCGCTCGGCACGTGGTTGGAGGCGCGCGTCGCAGCGCGCGTCGATCTGCTCGAGATCGACTACAACGTCTTTGCGACGACCCTCGACGAGGAGGCGGCCGCGTTCGTGGACGCGATGCTCTCGTCTCGCGCCTCGATTATCGCGGTCAGCGAGCAGATCGGGTGGGACGTCGTGCCGGTGGTCGCGACGGGGCGATTATCGCGCGACGCGATGGGACGAATGGTGCAGCGCTTGGCGAGGCGCGCGGCTCACGTTTACCTTGTGGTGGCGGGCTGCGCCGTCGACCTCCGCGCGATCGGCAAGCCGATCGATTGCGACCCTCTCTAGAGAGGTTCGCTCGAGGCGCTCGCGGTCGGGGCCGGCGCGGCTGATGCCGGCGCGCCTGATGCCGGCGTGCCTGCTGCCGGCGTGCCTGCTGCCGGCGTGCCTGATGCCGGCGTGGACGAAGCCGGCGCACCACTTGCGCTCGGCAGCATCGTTGCCGAGGGCTTCGTGGGGGCCGATGGGGTCGCGGTCGGGGCCGGCGTCGGAATTGGCGGCGGCTGGAGGGTCGGTAGGCCGGCCGGCGCGGTCAATGCAACCAGGCGGATGTATCCAATCGAGACGGTCGCGTTTTTCGGGATAGTCGTGTCCGCCGTCGCGGTGGTGAAGCCGGGGGCTCGGGCGGTGACGGTTTGATCGCCGGCAACCGTGCGGAGGTTGAACGCGCCGGTCGCATCGGCTCGGGCAGTATAGACCGAGCCGACCGAGACGAGTGCGTTTCCGATCGGCCGGTTCGTCATTGCATCGAGCACGCGCCCGGTAACGCGTCCGTAATCTTGAACGCCTACGACATTTGGCGGCGGCGAGCATCCATCTCCGAGCGAGAAGAGGATGAGCATTCCGAGGACGGCGTACCGCATAAGCAAGTGTACGTTTAGGAGCGCACAGTGTCCCCCCCAGGACAGGTATGGCCCGCGATTTGCACAAAGCTTTGACCGAGATGAATCCCTACGGACCGGTTGCAATCTACCTCTGCGTCGCGGTGGGGGCCGCTCTATTTTTTAGCGTCTTGCCCGGCCTGCTCGGGCGCGCCAAGCCGAATCCTCACAAGCGCGAAGCCTATGAATGCGGCGTCGAACCGACCTCGCCGGTTGCCGGGCGCTTCCCGGTGCGGTTTTACTTGATCGCGATGCTGTTCGTAATCTTTGACGTCGAGGCGGCTTCGTTCTATCCCTGGGCCGTGCAGATGCACGCGCTGCGCGTCTTTGGATTGCTCGAGATGATCGTCTTTATCGTGGTCCTCGCGATCGGCTACGCCTACGTGTGGAAGAAAGGCGGTTTCGTGTGGCGGTAAGCCCGGGTCACTTCATGCTCGCGCGGCTCGACGACGTCGCGCGCTGGGCGCAGAGCTCGTCGGTCTGGCCGCTGACGATGGGTCTGGCTTGCTGCGCGATCGAGATGATGACCGTGACCTCTTCGGAGTACGATATCGCGCGATTGGGCTCGGAGGTCTTCCGCAGTTCGCCGCGTCAGGCCGATCTGATGATCGTCTCGGGACGGGTCGCGCAGAAGATGGGTCCCGTCGTGAAACGCCTTTACGACCAGATGGCCGATCCGAAGTGGGTGATCTCGATGGGCGCCTGCGCGAGCTCGGGCGGCATCTTCGATAACTACGCAGTCATTCAAGGCGTCGACACGATCATTCCGGTAGACGTCTACGTCCCGGGCTGCCCGCCGACTCCCGACGGGCTGCTCTACGCCGTCAACCTGATTCAGCAGCAGATCCGTGAGGGCGGCCGTGGCGGCATTCTGGCGCGAGCCTAACGACTAAGACTCAGAGAACCAACGATGCCTAGCACACAAACCCCGCCGATCGCGGGTGCCGCGATCGACCCGCCGAGTCTGCGGCCGCCGATCGACGATGCCGTCATCGAGCGCCTTGCGCCTTGCGAGCTGGCGGCGCGCCTGGCAGCGCTCAAAGCCGAAGGCTTCGCGATGCTGCTCGATCTCGGTGCGGTGGATTATCTTGGCCGGAGCCCGCGCTTCGACGTCGTCTACCACCTTCTGCAGCTTGCGCCAAAACCGGCGAGCGTCGCTGAGGTCGGTACGCCCAAGCGCGTGCGTATTCTCTGCGGCGTCGACGAGGGGCAGGCTGTGCCGACAGCCACCGAGCTGTGGAAGTGCGCCGATTGGGCCGAGCGGGAAGTCTACGATCTCTTCGGCATCGTCTTCGACGGCCACCCAGATCTGCGCCGGATTCAAATGCCGATCGACTGGGAGGGTCACCCGCTGCGCAAGGATTATCCGATGCGGGGCCCGGCACGCGAACGCGCTCCCCGTCCGGCTTTTGCAAACAAGACGAACGTCGTAGCGGGCACCCCGCCCTCAGGACGTACGCTCGAAGCGTTGCAAGAACAAGTGAAGCGAGCCCGCGCGGGCAACGCCGCGGACGCACAAGAAAAAGCCACATGAGCACGCCCGTCATGCCCGTGCCCGACATCGTGAGCAAAACCGGCAACACGATGGTGCTCTCCATGGGGCCGCAGCACCCGTCGACGCACGGCGTCCTGCAGATCGTGCTGGAGATCGATAGCGAGAACGTCGTGAAGGCCGATCCCGAGATCGGTTACCTTCATACCGGTATCGAGAAGAGCGCGGAAGGCCTCTTCTGGACGCAGGCGCAGACGGTTATCGAACGGATGGACTATCTCGCGCCGTCTTCGAACGCGCTCTGCTACGCGCTTGCCGTCGAAAAGCTGCTCGGGCTTACCGACCGCATCCCGCCGCGGGCCCAGGTCGTCCGCGTGCTCCAGGGCGAGCTGACGCGGATCGCCTCGCACTGCGTTTGGCTGGGGACGCACGGCATCGACCTCGGTGCAATCTCGGTCTTCTTTTATTGCTTCGACTTGCGCGAGAACATCCTGGATCTCCAGGAAGCCGTCGGCGGCGCACGGATGCACCCGAACTACATCCGCGTCGGCGGCCTCAACGGCGATCTGCCCGACGGTTACATCGCCAGGCTCGACGCTCTCATCGAAAAGTTTCCCGGGCGGATGCGCGAGCTTCGCGGTCTGCTGCAGGCCAATCCGATCTTCCAAGACCGGACGATCGACGTCGGCGTGCTCACGCCCGAGGAGGCGGTGCAGTGGAACGTCACGGGCCCGAGCCTTCGAGCTAGCGGGATCGCCTACGACGTCCGTAAGGCGTTTCCATATACCGGCTACGACGGCTACGACTTCGACATACCCACGCGCAGCGAAGGTGACGCCTATGCGCGCTTCCTGGTGCGCCTCGACGAGATGGAACAGTCGATCCGCATCATCTTGCAGGCTCGAAAGCGCCTGGAAACTCCGGGATCCGTGATGATCGACGATCCCAAGATTGCGCTGCCGCCGAAAGAGACGATCGCGCTTTCCATGGAGGCGCTGATTCACCACTTCAAGCTGATCAGCGAGGGCTTTCGCGTTCCGCCCGGCGACGTTTATCACGCCGTCGAGTCGCCCCGCGGAGAGCTCGGCTACTATATCGTCAGCAACGGCGAGAATCGCCCCTACCGCATACGCACGAGACCGCCGAGCCTGTACAACCTGCAGGCACTCAAAGGAATCGCGCCCGGCAACCTGATCGCCGACCTCGTCGTCATGATCGGCTCGCTCGACCCAGTCTTCGGCGAGGTCGACCGATGAGTTTTCTGCGCGACGCATCAATAAATTTAAAAATGAATTGGCAACCGTTATCGCAAGTGAGAGCAACGCCGCAAGGTTCCCCGCAAGGCCTTGCACTCGGCCTCGGCGAGGGATGTGTTGCCGAGAAGGCTCGGACCGACGAGCGCAGCCATGGATGGCGGAGCGAGGAGGCCGAGCAGCAGGAGCGGAGCAGGATGCGGAGCGACGAGCGGCTTCGAGGCATCACGTCCCTCGCCGAGGCCGAGTGCAAATGACCGACCGCGAGAAAAACTTCCCCGCGTTGCTCGAACGACTGCGTCCCGAGTGCACCGACATCATCGCGCGGTACGAGCGGAAGCGCTCCGCGCTGCTGCCGATCACGCATCTCTTCCAGCAGCACGAGGGATACGTGAGCGCCGAGGCGATGCGCGCGACGGCCGAGATGCTGGACGTTACGCTGGCCGAGGTCGAAGGAACCGTCTCCTTTTACACCCTGTTCTACCGGCGTCCGGTTGGGCGGTACATGCTGCAGATTTGCCGCGGTCTGGCCTGCTCGATCGGCGGTGCTGAGAACATGATGGCCTATTTTCGCGAGAGGCTTGGCGTCGGACATCTGCAGACGACACCGGACGGAGTCTTCTCCTATGAAGAGGTCGAGTGTCTGGCGGCGTGCGACCGGGCGAGCTGCATGCAGGTGAATCTCGATTTCGTCTACGACCTGACGCCGCAGCGAATCGACGAGATGCTCGAGGCGATGCGAGCCGGTACGTATGCGGTCGCGCCGATGGCGCGAACCGATCTGCCGGGCTCGACCTGGGAGATTTCCCAAGACGATCAGATTTCGCGCGGTAAGAAGTCGCCCGGCGCGGTCGGCGTCGAGCGGCCGAACAATGCGGGCGGCGTCGGCGATCGGAGCGGCATCATCATGCTCGATCACATTATCAACCGCAACGTCGAATTTTTCACGAATACGACCGAACGCGCGATCGTGGATTCGCGCGCCGTCGTCGAAACGAGCCAGGAGCAGAGCGGTCGTGCCGGTCACTAAGGTTCTTACCGCCGGGATCGGCGAAGCGGATTTGCGCAGCATCGACGTCTATCGTCAGCGCGGCGGATACAAGCAGTGGGAGCGCGCCGTCGCGCACCTCCAGCCGTCCGACGTCCTCGATCTTGCCGAGAAGTCGGGCTTGCGCGGCCGCGGCGGTGCGGGTTTCCCGACCGGCAGAAAGTGGTCGTTTCTGCCCAAGGATAAGGCGTTGCGCTATCTCGTCTGCAACTGCGACGAAGCCGAACCGGGCACGTTCAAAGATCACATGCTGCTCGAAGAGACCCCGCACCAGGTGATCGAAGGTATGCTGATCGGCGCCTATGCGATCGCCTCGCATCACGCCTTCATGTATATTCGCGGCGAGTTCAAGCGCGGCTACGAGATCTTTTGTGCGGCGCTCGATGAGGCCAAGCGTGCCGGCTACGTCGGGGAGAACATTTTCGGCAGCGGCTTCGACCTGGAGCTAACCGTTCATCGCGGCGCCGGCGCATATATCTGCGGCGAAGAGACGGCGTTGCTCAATTCGCTTGAAGGCAAGCGCGGCGAGCCGCGTTTGAAGCCGCCGTTTCCCGCGGTCGAAGGTCTTTACGGCGCACCGACGGTCGTCAATAACGTCGAAACGCTGGCGTATCTCGTTCCGATTCTCGAGCGCGGCGCGGAGTGGTTTGCCGCCGTAGGGACCGAGCGAAGCAAAGGATATAAGATCGTTTCGGTCTCCGGACACGTTACGCGCCCCGGCAACTACGAGATTGCGCTCGGTACGACGCTGCGCGAAATCATCGAGATCGCCGGCGGCCTGCGCCCCGGCCGAACCCTAGCCGCAATTCAGCCCGGCGGCGGATCGTCGGCCTGCGTGTTCGAGGAGCACCTCGACTGGACGTACGATTACGAGAGTTTGGCGAAAGCCGGTTCGATGCTAGGCTCCGGTGCGGTCGTCGTTTTCGATGATACCACCGACTTCGTGAAGGCTGCGCACAACCTCGTGCGATTCTTCAATCACGAATCGTGCGGCCAGTGCACGCCGTGCCGCGAGGGCGGAAGCTGGATGGAACGCGTCCTGTACCGTCTGGTGCGCGGCCAAGGCGTTCCCGGCGACTACGACATGCTGCTGCGCGTCTCGCGCTCGATAACCGGCTTGAATCTCTGTCCGCTCGGGGATTCGATCGAGCCGTTTCTCAAATCGGTCATGACGCGTTTTCCGGCTCAGTTCAAGTCGCGGATTCCGGCGATGGCGGCGCAGCCGGCGTGAGCACGTCCGTCGAGCCGAACGTGCAGATGATAACGCTGACGATCGACGGCGTGCCGGTTACGGTTCCAAAAGGGACGCTGCTGGTCGAGGCCGCTAAACAGATCAAGCAAGAGATCCCGATCTATTGCTATCACACGAAGCTCGGGCCGGCCGGGCTCTGCCGTATCTGCATGGTCGAGATCGAAGGAATGCCCAAGCTGCAGATCGCCTGCAATACCGTCGTCGCCGACGGGATGGTCGTGCGCACGCAGGGCGAGAAGGTGGAGGCTGCCCGCGCGAGCGTGCTCGAGCTTTTTTTAGTCAATCACCCCTTGGATTGCCCGATCTGCGACAAGGGCGGCGAGTGCGATCTGCAGGATTACGCGATGGCCTACGCGCGCGGCACCTCCGACGTCGCCGACCCGAAGCTCTCCAAGCCGAAGGCCGTCGATCTCGGTCCGACGATCGTACTCGACGAGGAGCGCTGCATCGTCTGTCAGCGCTGCGTGCGCTTCGACGACATCATCGCCAACGAGCGGCAGCTGATCGTCAAAGACCGCGGCGCGCACGATATCATCGCCACCGCGACGGGACAGCCGTATCGCCACCTCTTTACCGGAAACGTCACCGAACTCTGTCCGGTCGGCGCGCTGACCTCGAAAACATACCGGTTCAAGTCGCGGCCGTGGGACCTCGAGCGGACGCAGACCACCTGTACGCAGTGCTCGGTCGGCTGTCAGCAGTTCGCCGACGTACGCTACGGCCAGCTTCGTCGAACGATGCTCGTCGAAGATGACCCGATCTCCGACGGCTGGCTGTGCGATCGCGGGCGCTACAACATCGGCTTTTACGAGTCGCCAGACCGGCTTAACCAGCCGCTCTACCGCAAGGACGGCGGCTGGACGCAGATCGGCTGGGACGATGCGTTCATCCTTTGGGCGAAAGCGATTCGGGCGGCGATCGCCGCGCACGGCGCGGAGAGCGTGGGCGTTATCGGCGGAGGGAGGCTCACCAACGAAGAGGCCTACCTGATCGCGCACGTTTTCGGCACGCTGCGCATAAAGAATCTCGATTGGCGCTCGGGCACCCAGCGTCAAGCGACGCCGGGATCTCGCGCGGGAACGCTCGATGCGATCGATCGTGCGGAAGCGATCGTTGTTGCCGGAGCGGCGCTCGTGGAGCGCGCTCCAGTTCTTTGGCTGCGCATCCAAAAGGCCGTTCGTCACGGCGCGAAACTGATCTCGCAGCGGGACGCCGGCGAGGCCCGAGCCTTGGCCGGAGATGCGAAGCGCATCGCGCTAGTGTGGGACGGTATCGATTTAGCGGTCGGCAAGAGCTGCGCGATAGCCTTCGCCGATGTGCCGGAGTTAGCAACGTACATTGCGAGCGAACAGGCCAACGCGCGGGGCGCTGAGGCGATGGGGCTGCTTCCCGCCGCGGACGGCCTCGATACATTTGCAATGCTCGACCGGGCGCGAAACGGGCGCCTCTCCGTGCTCTCGATCTTCGCCGCAAATCCCGCGCGCAACGCGCCCGATGCGGCCGCCGTGCGCGCGGCGCTCGAAGCGGTGCCGTTCCTCGTGGTGAGCGAACTCTTCATGACGGAAACGGCGGAGCGCGCGAAACTCGTCCTTCCTGCGGCGGGAGCACTCGAAAAAAGTGGGACCACGCTGAGCGTCGGGGGCGATCTCTTGCCGCTCAACGCCGCGCTCGCCGTTGCGGACTGCGTTCGCTGCGATCGCGACATCGTCGCCGGCCTCGCCGAGCAGCTAGAGGTTTCGCTTCCATCGAGTTTGGAGATCGAAGGCGCGGTCATCGCTGCGGTGGCGAAGGAGCACAGCGACGTGACATTCGGCGATGCTCGCTACGACACTCCAGCGCCCCCAACTGGTGCCGGTGCGGAGCAAGGTATTCTCTCGGGCGGCGGGACGTGGCAGCACGATCCCTGGATCGCCGGAATGAGGGTTTCGTAATGCCTTGGTGGCTCGAAGTACTCATCAAGTCGGTTATTTTGCTCTTCGTCGTCGTGACGTCGTTTGCGTACGCGATGCTCGTCGAGCGAAAGGTCTTGGGTTGGATGCAGCTGCGCCCCGGCCCGAATCGCGTCGGTCCCTGGGGGTTGCTGCAGCCCGCCGCCGATGCGGCCAAGCTGATCCTCAAAGAAGACCTGACGCCGGAGACCGCCGATCCGCTGCTCTACCGGCTCGCGCCGTTCATCTCGCTGCTCACGGCCTTTTCCGTCTATGCGGTCATACCGTTCGGGGCGTCGGCATCGGGAGAGACGTGGGCGATCGGGAACGTCAACGCCGGGATTCTGCTGATTTTGGCGATCGCTTCGCTGGGCGTATACGGGATCTGCTTGGGCGGATGGGCAAGCGGTTCGAAGTACCCGCTGCTGGGCAGCGTTCGCTCGACGGCGCAGATGATAAGCTACGAGCTGGCGATGTCGCTCTCGTTCATCGGCGTCCTGCTGCTCGCCGGAACGACCTCGCTCGACGGCATCGTCAACGCGCAAGCCCGCTGGTGGTTCGTTCTGCCGCAGTTCTTGGGCTTCGTCATCTACACGATTACGGCGGTCGCCGAGACCAATCGCGCACCTTTCGATCTCGTCGAAGCCGAGACCGAGCTCGTCGCCGGCTTCCACACCGAGTACTCCGGGCTGCGCTTCGGGCTGTTCTTCATCGCCGAGTACGTCAACATGCTGACGGTGTCGTGCATTGCGACCCTGCTTTTCTTTGGCGGCTGGAACGCGCCGTTCGGCCTTACCATCGTCCCGGGCGTCGCCTGGTTCGTCATCAAGGTTGCGTGTTTTATGTTCTTCTATATGTGGCTGCGGGCGACGTTGCCGCGCCTGCGCTACGACCGGCTCATGGCCTTCGGTTGGAAGGTATTGCTCCCCGTCGCGACGCTCAATCTCGTCGTGACGGCTATTGTCGTGGCGTACGCGGGCTAATGGCGACCGCCGGTTCGAAGAAGCACCTCTACAACATCGGAGCGATCCTGCGGGGCCTCTCGATCACCTTTGGTTTTATGTTTCGCAAGCGGCCGACGATTCCGTATCCGTCTCGCAAGAAGCAGCACGCGCCGCGCTTTCACGGCCTGCACGAACTGCGCCGATATGACGACGGCAAAGAGCGCTGCATCGGCTGCGAGCTCTGCTCGAGCGTCTGCCCGGCTAACGCCATAACGGTGATCGGCGCTGAGAACGCTCCGGACGCGCGTCGCTCCCCGGGGGAACGCTACGCGGCGCGCTACGAGATCGACGAGCTGCGCTGCATCTTCTGCGGGATGTGCGAAGAGGCGTGTCCGACCGATGCGATCGTGCTCACGCCGCGCTTCGAAATGGCCGATTACCGCCGCGGCTCATTTATCTACGCCAAAGACCGGCTCTTGGTGCCGCCCGATGCAGGCGCCGGCACCGCACCCGACGACCGCCCGGGGGGAATTCCCGGCGATCTCGGGCGCGTGGGCGAGATCAAGTCGACGACCGACGTTGCGACGGGCTACGACGCGACGTGGCGCGGAACGATCTTGAAGACGCAGCACCAGGGGCTGGCGATCATCAAGGATCGCAAGGCCGGGCAATGATTGCATTTTGGGCGCTCGGGACGATACTGATTGCCAGTGCCGTGTGGACGATTACGGCTCGGAAGCCCGTCCATAGCGTCGTCGGGCTGCTGCTCAACTTCGCGACGCTGGCGGTGCTCTACGTGACGCTCTCCGCCGAGTTTCTCGCGGTCATCCAAATCATCGTCTACTCCGGAGCGATCCTGATCCTCTTCGTCTTCGTGATCGCGCTTTTGAGCAGCGGAGTCGCGCCCTTTGCGATGGGGCCCGACCGCTTGCCGAAGATCTGGATTCCGGGTGCGATCTTTACGCTCTGCGCGCTGGGCTTTCTGGTCTACGCCGTCTCGAACGTTCACGCTCCCGCGGCGCCCGCCGTCGGTCCGGTCGGCGCGGCCAATGTTTTCGGAAGCGTCGCCGACTTCGGCAAGGCGCTCTTTACGATTCAACTGCTGCCCTTCGAGGTCACCGCGCTGGTTCTGATGGTGGCCGTCATCGGCGTCATCACCCTGGGCGGCGAACAAATGGGCGATGCTGAGGGGCACCGCGGCCAAGCAAAAAGCGATCGCCAGATGCGCGAGGCGATCCTGCGCGAGGGCAAAGGCTGATGAGCGTTCCCATCGGCGACTACGTCGCACTCGCCTCGGTCATGTTTTTCATCGGCGTCATCGGCGTGATCGTCCGCCGCAATCCGCTCGTCATGCTGATGGCCGTCGAACTGATGTTCAACGCCGCCAACCTGCTGCTGGTCGCATTCGCCCGGCTCTGGGTTGCCAACGCGGGGCATGTTTTTGCCTTCATCGTCATCACCATCGCGGCCGCGGAGGCTGCCATTGGGCTGGCGATCATCGTCACGACGTTCCGCCCGGAAAAATACGTCGACGTAGACGACGTGAGGACGCTCCATGGCTGACGGCTTGCGTCGCACAACTGGAATGCCGCGGTGATGGAGCACGTGTTGGGAGCCAGCGGTTCGTATCCAATGCTGGTTGCGTTGTGGCTGCTGCCGCTTGCGGGAGCGATCTTATGTTGGGCATTCGGGCCGCAGCTGCGCACGGCGGCGGGGTGGCTCGTCTGCGCGCTCGTCGGAGCATCGTTCGTCCTGGCGGTGCTCTCCTGGCACGACGGAACGCAGACGGGAGCCGGTGCGCTCGGTGCGCATCAGCCGTTGTTTGCGTGGATGCCGGGCTTCGACTTCGGGCTCTTGCTCGATCCGCTCTCGCTGTTGTGGACGTTCATCATCAGCGGCGTCGGTTTCTTGATCGTCGTCTATTCGGTGGGGTACATGGAGGGCGACCGCGCCTTCGCGCGTTTCTTCGCCTACATGAGTTTCTTCATCTTTGCGATGCTGACGCTCGTACTCTCCGATAATTTCGTCGGTCTGCTCGTTGGATGGGGCCTGGTCGGCTTGGCCTCGTACTTCCTCATCGGTTTCTGGTTCGAGCGTCCGACGGCCGTCGCGGCAGCGCGCAAGGCCTTCGTTATCAACGTCGTCGGCGACGTCGGCATGATGTTCGCGATCTTTTTGATCGTCGCCAACGTCCACTCGATCGGCTTCGGCGATACTTTTGCCGCCGCCGGAACGTTGGGCTCCGGGCTGCTCTTTGCGATCTGCCTCGCGCTCTTCATCGCCGCCGCGGCGAAATCGGCACAAGTTCCGCTGCACACCTGGCTTCCCGATGCGATGGAGGGTCCGACCCCCGTCTCCGCCCTGATTCACGCCGCGACGATGGTGACCGCCGGCGTCTATCTCGTCGCGCGTTGCGCGCCGTTGTGGAACGTGAGTCACGACGCGCAGCTGCTGGTCGGTACGATCGGCGGCCTCACGGCGTTGCTCGGGGCGATCCTCGGCATGGCGCAGTGGGACATCAAGCGCATTTTGGCCTATTCGACGATGTCGCAGATCGGCTACATGATCATGGGCGTCGGCGTGGGCGCCTACGAAGGCGGCGTCGCCCACTTCTTCACGCACGCTTTCTTCAAAGCGCAGCTCTTCTTGGGATCCGGCCTCGTGATTCATGCGCTCGCCAACGAGCAGGACGTGCGGCGTATGGGCGGCCTGTGGAAGAAGATGCCGTTCGCGTTTTGGGTGATGCTGGCGGGCGTGCTCACGATCTCGGGCATCCCGCCGTTCAGCGGCTTCTTTTCGAAGGACCAGATCATTTACGGAACGCTGGCGCACGGGCATCCCTGGCTCTATGCGGTCGGCATCGTAACGGCCGGCATTACCGCCTACTACATGTTCCGGCTGCTCTTCATCGCGTTTCTCGGAGAGTATCGCGGCGACGCGCACATTCACACTGGCGGTACGGCTGCGATGATCATGAACGTCCCGGTCGCGATTCTCGTGGCGCCTACCGTCGCCATCGGCGGAGCATTGATGTTCGGCGGCGAGGCGTCGCCCTGGGCGCATTACTTTGCGCCGCTCTTCGGAGCGGCGGCGATGGCGTCGGCGCCAGTCGCGCCGCCCGCAATCTCCGAGGGGCTGACTTCGCTGCTCGTTTTGGTCGCCGTTGCGATCGGCGTGGTCGTTGCCTGGATGCGCTACGCAACCGCCGCCGCGCAGCGGGAGGCGCCCGCCCGATTGGCGGTCGAGAGCGAACGGATGCCGGCCCTGCTGACGAATCTTTTCTATTTTGATGCGGCGATCGATCTGATCTTCGTGCGGCCGGCGCAGGCCGCTGGCCGATTCTTCGGTCACGTGCTCGACCCGCACGTGCTCGACGGCGCGGTCCGCGACGTCGTCGCCGGCACGCGCTGGTTTGGAACGCTCGTGCGATCGTTCCAAACCGGTCTGCTGCGCGCCTACGCTTTGATCTTGGTCTTTGGCGCCGCCTGCTTCATCGCGTACTACGCCCTTACGGGAGGCGTGCGCTGATGGGGCTCGTGCTCGTAACGATCCTGCTGCCGATCGCCGCCGCCGCGCTGCTCCTGCTGCTGCCCCGCGACGATACGAGGGTTTCGCGCGTTATCGGCACGCTGGTCGCGGTAGTCACTTTCGCTACGGTTATCGCCGCCGGCACCGGCGAATGGAGCGCGCACTGGCTCTCGCGGCCGTTTAACGCCGCCTTCCACTTCGGCGCTACGCCGATTTCATTTTGGATCGCGCTGCTCTTGACTCTCTGCACCGCTTCGGCGATCGCCTCATGCCGCATCGATCGCACGCGCGATTTCGTCGCGCTGCTCCTCGCGCTCGAAGGGACGATGCTCGGGCTCTTCCTGGCGCGCGATCTGCTCGTTTTTGCGTTTTTCTGGGATCTGATGCTCGTGCCGGTCTTCTTTGGCCTGCTCGGCTGGGGCGGCCATTCCGCAACGGCATGGCGGTATTTCATCTACAACTTTGCCGGAGGCCTGACGCTTCTGCTCGCGACGGCGGCCTTCGGTGTCATTGTGGGAACGACCGACGTCATCGGCCGCGCCGGCCCTCCGCTCGTCGGGGGATGGGCACCCTGGATCTACGCGGGCTTCGCTTTTGCGTTCTTGGTGAAGACGCCGGTTTGGCCGCTGCACACCTGGATGCCGCCGACATATACCTCGCTGCCCTCGCCGATGGTTGCCGTCGTTTCGGCCGTGCAGTCGAAAGCGGGACTCTACGGGTTCCTCGCGATCGCGACGGTGATGCTGCCGGCATACGTGCGCGAATACGCGACGCCGTTGATCGTCTTGGGCGCCATTTCGCTGGTCTACGGGGCGGTAATCGCGCTGGTTCAAAACGATGTGAAGCGGATCGTCGCCTATTCGTCGCTCTCGCACCTCGGACTCATCATCATCGCCGTCGCGTCGCAGCAGCAGCTGGCGCTCGACGGAGCGCTGGTGTACATCGTGGCGCACGGGCTCTTCTCGGCAACGCTCTTCTTGGTGCTCGGCTACGTCGAAGAGCGCGAGGGAACGCGTGTGTTGCCGCGGTTGGGCGGACTGGGCTGGACGAATCCGCGCCTCTCCGGAGCCTTGTGTATCGCGGCGCTCGCCGCACTTGGTTTGCCCGGTTTGGCCGGATTCGCGGGTGAGCTGATCATCCTGATCGGCCTCTACCAGGCCGGGTACGTTTGGCCCGCGATCGTCGCGCTGGTCGCCATCGTGCTTGCGTCGGCCTATCTGCTGCGTCTCTATCAGGACGTGATGAATGGCCCCGAACGCGCCGACTTACCTGTTCGCCCCGATCTCACGTTGCTGGAAGGGCTCGCGATTGCGCCGCTGCTGGCGGCGCTCGTGCTCGTCGGCGTCTATCCCAGGCCGTTGCTGACGCACCAAAACGTCGTGGCCGCGCAAAGGATCGCGCCGCCGTGACGATACCGTTCACAAACGGCGACTGGGATGCGATTCTGCCGGTCGGGATCGTCGCGCTGACGGCGCTCGTCGTGCTGCTCGCCGACCTCGTCTCCGGCCGCAACCAGTCGCGCTACGTTTCGGTCGTGATCGCCCTCGCCGGCGCGATCGCGGCCGGCATCGTTGCCGGCGGCCAGTTCGGGCACGACTACAACGCCTTCTTCGGCGGATTCATAACCGGCGGCTTCGCTACCGTCTTCGAAGAGATCGTGCTTATTGGGACCGCGGGAGCGGTGCTGCTCTATGGTGCGCTCGGTCCTGCGCAGCGAACGGCCGGCACCACAGCGATCATGCTGTGGAGTGCGTGCGGCGCAATGCTGATGGCCGGCGCGGCGAACTTGATCACCATCTTTCTCGGGCTGGAGTTGCTGTCGCTCGGCCTCTACGCGCTCTGCGCCGCAGTCGATCGAAAGCCGGCGCGCGAGTCCGCGCTCAAATACTTGATCCTCAGCTCGACTGCAACCGCCTTTCTGCTCTTCGGTTCGGCGCTGCTCTTTGGTGCGACCGGGAGCGTCATGCTGGCCGATTTCGTGAATCCGGCGCTCGCCTCGAATCCGCTCTTTTCGGTGGGCGGCGGAATGTTTTTGATCGGGCTTGCCTTTAAGCTGAGTCTGGTCCCATTCCATACGTGGACGCCAGACGTTTTCGAAGGAGCGCCGCTGCCGGTGACCGCCTTCATGAGCGTGGTTACCAAGGCCGGGACCTTAGCGGTGTTTGCGAGGTTCATCTACGCCGCGCTGCCGGCGGGTGCTGGTTCGAAGCTCTTGCTGCCGGTTTGGATTGCGGCTGCGCTCTCGATGATCGTCGGCAACGCCGGGATGCTCGCGCAGACCGATCTCAAGCGGCTGCTCGGATACTCGGGAATCGCGCAGATCGGTTACATTCTCGTCGCAATGGCGGGAAGCACGCCGCTGGGTCTGCGATATGCAATCTACTATCTGACGGCGTACGCGTTCATGAATCTCGGCGCGTTTGCCGTCGCTGCCGCGATTTCGGGTCCCGGCGAAGAAGGCGCCAAGTTGGAGAGCTATCGCGGGCTTGGGCGCCGGCGCCCCTGGCTCGCCGCCGCAATGACGATATTTCTCTTGGCACTCTCGGGATTGCCGCCGACGGCGGGCTTCCTGGGAAAGATTCTGATCCTCGCGGCGGGCGTCGCGAACGGCTACATCTGGCTTGCCGCAGCGCTGATCGTGGGAACGGCGATTTCGCTCTACGCGTACGCGAAGATCGTGCTGGCGATGTATGCTCCGCACGAGCACGCTCCCTCGGAGCCCAGGCCGGTCGTCCCGCTAGCCTGGATCAGCGCTGGGCTGTGTGCCGCCCTGGTCGTTATCATGGCCTTTTACCCCCTCGTGCCGAGCAACGTGCTGCCGCTCGTTCGCTAGGCCCTCCCGGGGGCCGCCGTGCCCGAGTCACGGCAATCGCCGGCCAAGCGCTATAGTTGCTGGTGAGGTGCTTGCAATGACACGACGCTATCTATCCGCACTCGTTCTTACCGCACTGGTCGCTGGGTTCGGAGCCCCGATCGCTCCGGCCGTGGCGCAAACGGTCATCCTGCCGTCTGACGCCTACAAGGCGGCGGACCAAGAGGCCGCGATTCTCTATGCTCGTCAGTTGATCGCCTCGGGCCAGCTCGACGCCGCGGTTAAGCAGCTCGAGGACTTCGTCGCGACGCATCCCGGCGGGGTCGAGGCGGCTCGCTTCTTGGGCGACCTCTACTACCGCCAGGGGAAATTCGATAAGGCCGAAGCGGTCTATCGCCAACTGCTGGCGCGCGATTCGCACGATAAAGAGACACACAATCGCTTGGGCGTCGTGTTGGCGACCGAAAACAACATTGACGCCGCCATCGCGCAATTTCAGAGCGCGCTGCCGGGAACCGACTCGATCCGAGATCTCGTCATGCTGCATCTGCGCAAGGGAGATCTGCCGGCCTACCGGGCGGATATCGAGCGCGCCGCGCGGCAGAATCCCAGCGACGGCGACCTTCAAGAAGAGTACGGCGAGGTATTGCAGGCGATCCATCGTCCGACCGAAGCAATCGTTTACTTCCAGCGCTCGCTCGACGACGATCCGACGTCGATTGCCGCGCTCAACGGGGTGGGCATGGCGTATCTCGACGTGCACGATAACATTTCAGCATCGCGCTATCTTCAGGACTGCCTGAACGTCGACGCCTTGAACTATGCCTGCCTCAACAACTTCGGCGTCGCGAAGATCCAGAAAAATCTTTACAGCGACGCGTTGGGAATCTTTACTCGCGCGCACCGCTTGGAGCCCGAGCGCCCCGAAGCGCTGGTGAATTTCGGTTACTTGGCCGATCTTCGCGGCGATTGGAAGCGAGCCGTGTCGTACTACGTACAAGCGGTGAGCGTCGACCCATACGTTCCGGAGTCGTACGTCAATCTCGGCATCGACTACGAGCACAACGGCCTCTACTCTCTGGCTGAGTCGGCGCTGCTCAAAGGCGTCGCCGCGACCCCGTGGGACGGGCGGATCCGCTACCTGCTGGCACGTGCCTACGCCGCGCAAGGGCAAAAGACGCTCGCGCTCGAGCAGCTCCGGGCGGCAGCGGATTCACTCGATCCCGACGTCGTGCAGATTGCGAAAGAGGAGTCGGCGCGACTGACGACCTCGACCGTCACCACGCCGCAGTGATGCCGAAGCGGGTTCCGGTTTTGCTCCGGACCGGGACCAACCCATAGGCTCCTAGGTTCTCGCGATACACTCTATTTCGACGCGAGCGCCGCGCGGCAGCGCGGCAACTGCGACGGTCGAGCGAGCCGGTTTCGTCGCCCCGAAGTATCGCTCGTAGACGACGTTGACCGCCGCGAAATCCTTCATGTCCACGAGAAAGATCGTCGTCTTCACAACGTCGACGAAGTGGCAGCCGGCCGCGCAAAGCACCGCGCCGATGTTTTCGATGACGCGCTGCGTTTGCTCCTCGACGCCCCCTTCGATCAGCTCGCCGGTCTGCGGGTCGAGCGGGATCTGTCCGCTGCAGTAGAGCTCGCTGCCGATCTGAATCGCTTGGCTGTACGGCCCGATCGGTGCGGGAGCGTGCTGCGTGAGAATTTGCTCCGGCTTCATGACGAAAGCGAGTGTTCGGGCATCGTCATCGTTCCCTTAAAGTTCATTGGTGGCTCCTCGATGCCGAAGTTCTGGGCGTATAACTCGGCGATGCGTGCGAGCTCGTCCGGCGTCAGAGCGGGTGCGTCGGGCGCGGCGGCAAACTCGCGCAGCTGGGTGGAATCGTAGATGTTCGGCAGTACGGTCATCACGCGCGGCTCCTCGAGGAGCCACTGAATCGACGCTTGCCCGAGCGTTCGATTCCCAGCCTCGAGGAAACGCAGCTTTTCAATCTTGGCGACGCCGTTGATCAGCCACTCGTGCGGACGGTGTCGTCGATGATCGTTCTTCGGGAAGGTCGTCTCGGCGGTATAGTGCCCCTCGAGCATTCCGCTCGAGTGGGGCACGCGAATCATATAGCCCGTCGGCGCGTGCGACGCTGCAGCCGCGCGAATCTGCTCGTCGCCGGGATACTGCTCGAGGATGTTCCAGATGATCTGCAGGCTGGGAACGTGCCGGCGCCTCACCGCCTCGACGCCTTCCCCGAGCCACCCGATGGCCGGCCCCAAAGCGACGCCGTACGTCCGAACCTTCCCTTCGCCTTTGAGTGCTTCAAGCAGCTCCCACAGCGCGTCGTCGTCAATCTGCGCCATCCGCGCGTTGTGCATTTGGTAGATGTCGACGTAATCGGTCTGCAGCCGGCGCAGTGACGCCTCGAGCGCCTTGCGGACGAACGCAGGCGAAAAGTCTTGCGCAAGCTCCATCTGACCGCGACGCGCGTCGGCGGCATTTGAAAAATCGTAGCCGAACTTCGTAGCGTAGACGACGCGGTCGCGCCGGCCGGCGAAGGCTTTCGCGAGCTGCTCCTCGCTGCGGCCGTTGCCGTAGGTGTCGGCCGCGTCGTACAACGTCACGCCGAGATCGAAAGCTTCCCGCAGCAGCGCGGCCGCCTCATCGTCGCTCTTGTCCCCCCACCACCCGGTCGACGTCGTCCAGAGTCCGAAGCCGACCTCGCTGACGGACACGTCGCTGTTGGGATAGGTCCGGTACTTCATGCCAGGGCCTTCTCCGTTGCTTGCGCCAACACTCCAAACGATGAAGGACGACGTCTTGGATGCGGGACTCGACCGGGTTGCCGCTTGGATCCGGCAGTACTTCCAGCACCCCGAAAACTATCGCGTGATGCCGCCGGTTCGTCCGGGAGAGATCGCCGCCTTGCTCCCGGCCGACGCACCCGAAGAAGGCACCGGTATCGAAGAAATTCTGGCGGATTTCGAGCGGATCGTCGTCCCCGGTACGACGCACTGGAATCACCCGCGCTTCTTTGCGTATTTTGCAACGAGCGCCGCACCGGCCGGGATTGCGGCCGAGGCCTTGGCCGCCGCGCTCGACGTGAAAGCGATGCTGTGGCGTACCTCCCCGGCCGCGACCGAGTTGGAAGAGGTGATGATGCGCTGGCTCGCGAGGCTGCTCGAGCTGCCCGACTCGTGGACGGGCGTGATCTACGATACCGCTTCGATCGCCGGCTTCACCGCGCTCGCCGCGGCGCGCGAGGCGCTTCCCTTGCGGATTCGCGAGCTTGGAATGACCGGGCGCGACTTGCCGGTGCTGCGCGTCTACATCACAGCCGAAACCCACTCGCACGTCGAGAAAGCCGCGATCGCACTCGGGGTCGGGCAGCACAACGTGATCCGAGTCGACTGCGACGACGCATACCGCATGCGCCCCGACGCGCTGCACGCCGCGATCGCGGCCGACCGAGAGCGTGGGATGCAGCCGTTAGCCGTCGTCGCGACCGTCGGAACGACGTCGACGACCTCGATCGATCCGGTCCACGCGATTGCCGATGTCGCGCGAGAGCAGAGCGTTTGGCTGCACGTCGACGCGGCCTACGCGGGAGCCGCAGCGCTGATTCCGGAGTTTCGCCCGATGCTCGACGGCGTCGAACTGGCCGACTCGCTCGTCCTCAACCCGCACAAATGGATGTTTGTGCCGATGGATCTTTCGGTGCTCTTTCTCAAGGACGAATCGATCGTGCGGCGTGCGTTCTCGCTCGTTCCGGAGTACTTGACGACGCCCGAAGAAGGGGTCGTCAACTACATGGATTACGGACTGCAGCTGGGCCGGCGCTTCCGCGCGCTCAAACTCTGGTTCGTCATACGCCATTTCGGCGTGAAGGGAATTCGCCAGCGCCTTCGCCGGCACATCGAGCTGGCGCAGGAGTTCGCTTCGTGGGTCCGCGCGCATGCCGCCTGGGAAGTACTGGCGCCGCATCCGCTATCGGTCGTTTGTTTTCGTTACGCGCCGGCGGGGCTCGACGAGGCCGGGCGCGACGCACTCAACGCGGAGCTGCTGCACGCCGCCAATGCCACCGGCGAGATATTTCTCTCGCACACGAAGGTTGACGGGCGCTACGCGCTGCGCCTGGCGATCGGCAATCTGCGAACGCAGCGCGACGACGTCGAGTTCGCCTGGCGGCTGTTGCGCTCGGAGGCGGAGCGTGCGCAGCAGGCGCTGGACCTGAATGTAAAGGACGCTTGACATTTAGTAAAGGCTGCTATACCATGGAGCCATGAGCACCGCAAGAGTCGTCCGCCCAGCCCTCCGCGCGCTTTTTCAGATTGCGATTTGTGCCGCGATCGTCTTCGTCGCCGCGTTCCTGATCGAGCGAAGCACGTTGGAGCTGACCCTCCTTCACGCGGTCGCGTTGACGCCCGTCGTCGCGGTCATCGGAGGCGTGGCGTGATGGGAATCTTTTGCCGCCCCCGATACCTGGCCGCGCTCGGCGCGTGGTTCGCACTCTATGCGGTTCTGCTGGTCGTAAGTCTGACGCTGATCGACCACAACGTCGTCACCGCGATGCCGCTGCGAGTGGTCGTCGGGCTCGCGCCGATGATCGCGGGTTTCGGCATACTCGCGGTGATCATGCGCGAGTATCGCGCCGGCGACGAACTGCAGCAGCGCATCACCGCCGAGGCCATTATGTTCGCCTTCGGCGCAACGGCGGTCATCACGTTTTCGTACGGCTTCCTGCAGCGCACGGCCGGTGCGCCGGATCTCTCGTACTTTTGGGTGTGGGCGATCCTCGGGTCGACCTGGGGAATCGGCAGCTTCATCGCGCGGCAGCGCTACAAATGAAGAATCGCTTGAGGGTCCTGCGCGCAGAGCGTAACTGGTCGCAGGCGGAGCTCGCCCACGAAGTTGGGGTCAGCCGGCAGACGATCAACGCGCTGGAGATCCAAAAATACGATCCGAGCCTGCCGCTGGCATACAAGATCGCGCGCCTCTTCGACCGGCCCGTGGAAGAGATCTTCCTTCACGAGGACGCCTAGGAGACAGCCTCCTAGTAGAGGCGCAGGTACTGTTCGCGCTCCCAGGGGTGTACCGCACGGCGGTAGCGTTCGTACTCTTCGAGCTTCGCGTCGCGAAACGCGTGATAGAGATGGTCGCCGAGCGAACTGCGCACGACTGCGTCGCCGTCGAGCTCCCAGATCGCTTGCCGCAGCGATTTCGGAAGCGTCGTAATGCCGCGTTCGCGCCGTTCGACCTCGCCCAGCTCGTAGGTCGAACCGGCAAAGGCGGCGCCGGGAAGCGTACTCTGCGCGATGCCGTCCGCTGCCGCGCCGATCAGCACGGCCAGCGCAAGATAGGGGTTGCAGGCCGGATCGGGGCTGCGCATCTCGACGCGCGGCGGTCGCTGCGCGGGCGGCACGCGGACGAGCGCGTTCGCGCTGCGCGCCGACCACACCGAATAGACCGGCGCGTCCCAGGCAGCCACGAGCCGCTTGTAGGAGTTGACCGTCGGATTGCAGATCGCGGTAGTCGCCGGTGCGTGCGTCAGCAATCCGCCGACGACGTAGAGCGCCGTCTCTTCGTCGCTCTCGTCGGGCAGGCGCAGATCCACGTGCAGCCCGCTTCCGGCGCGTTCTTCGAGCGGCTTGGGCATGAAGGTCGCGTCGAGATCGAAGTCGGCCGCAACGTGCTTGGCGATCGTGCGCAGCGTCAGCGCGTGATCGGCGGCAGCCATCGGATCGTCGTGCGCGACGTCGAGTTCGTGCTGCCCAGCGCCGTGCTCGTGGTGCGCGGAAGCGACGGGCACGCCCATCGACTGCAGCGCCGCGACCATCGCGTTGCGCGCCTCTTCGCCACGGTCGTTTGCGGAGAAATCGAAATACGAGCCGACGTCGGGGGTGGTCGTCGACGATTCGTCGCCGGCCCCACGGGCGAATAAGTAGAACTCGATCTCCAAAGCGATGCGAAGGCCGGCAAGTCGCGGCGCGCTCTCGATAGCGCGCCGCAGCGTGCTGCGCGGACAGCCTTCGAACGGCGATCCGTCGGGCATCGCGATATCGCAGATCAGCCGGCCTTCGCGACCCTCGGGGGCCGCGCGCCACGGATAGATCGCGAAGGACGATGGGTCCGGGCGCAGGACCATGTCGAGTTCCTCACCGCGTACGAAGCCGTCGATCGAGCCGCCGTCGAAGGTGATGCGGCCTTCGAGCGCGTCGTCGAGGCGGTCGATGGGAATCGAAACGTTCTTGCTGACTCCGAAGATGTCGGCAAAGACCAGACGCACGAAGCGAACGTCCTCTTCGCGCGCGATCTTTACGACGTCGCGCTTGCCCGAAGGCCGGCGCCACTGCGCTCTAGGTGTGGAGTTCATCGATTGCAACCGCCATACGGAAGGTGAGCTGGTCGTGCGCGCTCTCGAGCGTTCGCGAGGTGATTTCACCGATCTGCCGGAGCCGGTAGAAGATCGTCTGGCGATGAACGCAGAGCCGCTCGGAGGCCGTTTTGATGTTCTGTCCTACGGCGAAGTACAGCTTGAGCGTGCGTTCGAGATCGGTTTGGTGCTTTTCGTCGTAGCTGCGCAACGGAGCTAAGACTTCGGCGGAAAACGAGCGCAATCGCGCCGCATCGGCGCCTTCATAGAGCAGCGGGTAGGCTCCTAGGGCTTCGTAGGAGACCACGTGCCCGCTTCCAAAGACGCGCCGGCCGATGAGCAGCGCTGCTTGGGCCGTCGCGCCGCTACGCGCCAGCGCCGCCAACGGCTCGACGGTTCCGACGCCCCCGCAGATGCGTAGGGGTGACTCTCTGCGTGCGGCTGCGCGAGGGAGCAGCCCGGCCGCGGTTCGCGCGTTGCTCGCTTCGACGCTGCGCGCCACGGGAACGAAGACGAACAGCGTTTGCTCGCGCTCGTAAAATCCGAGCTCGTCGCCCGCGGCACGAAACGCCTCGGCGGCGAGTGCGCGCAGCTCTGCCAGCGCCGGCGATACGATGCTCTCTTCGGTTTCGAGCGCGACGACGGCATAGTGCGTCGCCAAGACGACTCCTTGCAGCGCGGCTTCCTCGCGCGCTGCGCCGGCGTCGGGCAGAGCGCCGTCGAGCAAAGAACCCCAAAACAGGCCGCGCTTTGCGCGTCGCCCGGGGATCTCGCGCCCCATCTCGACGCCGATCGCGGCGGCCGTCAGACGCACCAGGAGAGCGCCGCTGGGGTCGTCGCCGAAGAGCGAGAGCCAGCCGAGATGCAGGTCGCCGCAGGTGATGCGCGAGGCCGTTCCAGGCGCGCCGGATTCGACGATCGCGCGGCCGCTGGGGGGAATGCTGTTCGTTCCGGCCGCCGCCAGGTGACGCCACCGCGCGTCTTCGAGCAGCACGCTCGCGCCGGTGGCGCCGGCGAGGTGTACGGCGAGCGCTTTCGGGCCGCCGCCCGATGCGCTAATCCGCGCGAGGGCCTCGGCGAAGTCGACGATCTCCTCGGGCCTCACGGTGCCGCAGCGTGCAGGCGACGGTGACGCGGGCGCACGCGCGGAAGCTTTTTCGCGATGTCGTCGGGCATGATGGCGTCGATCGCGTCGTCGACGGTCACGATCCCGAGCATCTTGCCGGCGTCGTCGAGAACGGGCACGGCGAGCAAGTCGTATTTCGCTATCGTCGAGGCGACGTCGACGGCGGAAGTGTCCGGGGCGACGGTGACGAGATCCGTCTCCATAATGCGCTCGATGAACGCCGTCGGCAGCTCCAGGAGCAGCGTGCGCAGCGAGAGTGCGCCGAGCAAATGGTCGTCTTTGTCGAGTACGTAGAGATAGTAGATGAACTCCGAGACCGGCGCGATCTCTCGAATCTTGCGAATCGTCGCCTCGGTCGTCCGATGCGGATAGATCCACACGTAATCGGTCGTCATCATCCCGCCCGCCGTATCCTCGGGATACTGCACGAGCGCACGCAGCTCACCCGCCGTATACGCGTTCATCTCGGCGAGCAGCTCCGACTGCTGCTCTTCCGGAAGCTCGGCGAGCAGATCCGCAGCGTCGTCGGAGTCCATCTCTTCGATGATGTCGGCCGCGCGTTCGGTGCCGATGTCCTCGATGAGATTCTTGCGTGTGTCGGGATCGAGATGCTCGAACGCGTCGGCGGCGGTCTCGTCGTCGAGCTGTCCGACGACGGCCGCGGCTTCGCGTGCCGAAAGGTCGCCGATGATCTCTGCGAGCTCGGAGGGATGCAGCCGCGCTAAACGGTTCTCTTTGACCGAAAGGCGAACGTGCGAGGGGTTGACCTCGCGAATCGGCGCGACCGAATCCCAAGCGATCATCGAACGCGGCACGTTCCCGATGCGCGGGAGCCAGCGGCGCCCAATCGAGCGAAACCCCAGCCGGCGAAGAAGCCCGGCGATTCCCACATCGGCGGCGACGACGCGCAGGCGCCCGCCGGCGTTGGCCAGCTCGATGTCGTTGATGCGCACGACCTTGCGCCCGTCGATATCGACGATCTGCTTGTCGAGCAGATCGGCAACGAGGTAGAGCTCCTCTTGTTCGGCTGGAGCCGGCTCCTTGGGAGCCAAGGTCAGCGCGACGGTTCCATCACGATCGACGTCGGCGACGCTCTCGATCGGCGCAAAACGCAACCCCTGTGCGGTCTTGATAACCAATCCGTCGACCGCAGGGAAGACGGCGTCCGGCTTACCGACGAGAAAGTCGGCAACCCGTCCGATCGGGAGGTCGTTGATCGTCGCGCGCCGCCCCACCAGCTCCGAGACGAACCCCTCGGTGAAGGCCATGCTTCGGCGGTTGGACCAACTCGCTCGGAAAACCCGCCGCGCTACGCAGCCAGCGGCGCGCTTCGCATCCAGGCGCCGTTGCGCAGCTTCCATTGCGTGAGCAGCGCCCGCGCCGTCCACGCTGCGATCCAGCCGAGCGGGACGCTGTACAGCGCGATGTGAAGGTGCTCGATGCCGGCCCAAGCCAGCGGGATCACCAGCGCGCTGCTCGCCAGCCCGACCGTCATGGAAAAGCGCGTATCGCCGGAGGCGCGGATCGGCGCGAGGGAGACCATCGCCCAGCCTTTGAGCGGCAGGGTCAGCATGTGCAGCGCCAGCGGCAGTGCCGCGATCGACGCGACCGCCGCATTGAGCGTGAAGATGTAGGCCAGCGGCCACGCAAGGAGCGCCATTCCGACCGCGGTCAAGCTGGTGATGACCAGGGAGACGCGCAGCGCGCGTTCGAAAAACCAGCGCGCTCCCTGGGGATCGCGGGCGCCGAGGCGCTGGCCGATCACGATCTGGGCCGTATTCTGCAGCGGGCTCGGCACGACGAAGGTGAGGTCCGAAACGACGTTGAGCGCGCGGAATGCGGCGACGAAGACCGCGCCCAGCGGTGCGAGCATCGTGACGATGAAGACGTCTGGAATCGAGACGCCCAGCAAGAATATCGTCTCCGGAAATCCCAATCGGGCACAGCGCGCAGCTACCGGCCACGAGATGGCGCGTTCGGCAAAGACACGATACTGCGGGCGCCGCGCGACCCAAACGATCGCAAATGCTGCAGCAATCGTCTCCGAGAGCAGCGACGAGACTCCCGCTCCGACGATTCCGAACGGGTGGTGCGTCAGCCACCCGAGGCCCAAAATGGCCAGCAGGGGAATGTGAATGAGGTTGACGACGACGAGCACCAGCACGCCGAGCCGTTGATTCCCCGCGGCTCCGATTCCAACCATCAACGTACCGGAGATCGAGATCGGCAGCAGCGCTATGCAGCGCAAAATCAAATAGCTCGCGCTCGCCGGCGCGCTGCTGAGACCGCCGATCATCCAGTGGACCGTTGGCGCTGCGAAGAAGAGGGCGAGCAGAATCCAAAGCGAGCCCAGCACCAGCGGCGCAACCGCTCCCGCGCGCAACGTCCGGCCGTAGCCGTCGAGATCGTTTGCACCAATTCGCTGCGCGGCGACGATCGCGGTGCCGCTGATGAGGCCCGATACCGTAAACAAAAGCACGAGCACGATCGCGTTTGCCGCGGTCGCACCGGCCAGCGCAATCGTGCCGAGGCTGCCGATCGCGATCGTGTCGACGGTGCCGAGGAGTTGATCGCCAAGAAGCTGCAGGGCGACGGGAAGCGAAAGGCGCCGGAACGCGGCGCCAACCTTGGTGTGGTCGACGATCATCGACCCGGTGCGGTCACCCCGTCCAGTGCCGCGAAGAACGCATCGACGTCCTCGTCGGTCGTGTAGAAGTGCGGCCCGACTCGGATGCCGCAGTTCGGGCGGTAGTCGGTGAAGACGCGACGTTCGGTCAAGCGGCTGCAGGCGGCTTGCGCCCCGTCGAAGTCGATGCCGATCCAGCCAGTGCGGCGCTGTGGATCGAGCGGCGTGTTGACGCGCAGCTTCCGCTCCAGCGCCATCGCGGCGATCCTCTCCGTTAGCCGGATGTTGTGTTTGCGAATCTGCTCGACGCCGATCGTCCGGATCGTCTCGTGGCCCGGCGCCGCGACGACGTAGCCCGGAATCGTCGGCGTCCCATGGCCGAACCGGTACATCGACGACGCATAGGCGATCGGCGCTTCCTCGAACGCAAACGGCCGTTCGTGCGCCATCCAGCCGGTGATTGCGGGCTTCAACTCGCTGGAGAGCGAGGGCTTTACGTAGATCCAGCCGCACCCGGGACCGCCGCAGAGCCACTTGTGTGACCCGCCGGTAACGATGTCGAGGTCGAGGCGCGAGACGTCGTAGGGAACGATTCCCGTCGTTTGATACGCGTCGACGCAGAGCAGGGCGCCGACGTGCCGGCAGCGATCCTGAATCGTCTCGATGTCGGCCAGCGCCCCCGAGACATAATACGCGTGCGAGATGACGGCGATTGCCGTCTTCTCCGTGATCGCGGCGCAGATGCGTTCGGTTGGGATCGTGCGCCCGTCGTCGGATGGGACGATTCGATTGGCCGCACCGTAGCGCTCCCACTCGCGCCACACGTACGTGAGCGACGGAAACTGCAGCGCCTCGTACACGACTTCATTTCGTTCGCCGCTAAAGTCGATGCAGGTCCCCAGCGACGCCTGCATGACCGAAACGTTTGGGCCGAGGAATACCGAGCCCGGGGGTGCGTTGAGGATCGCGCCGATGCCGTCGGCAATCTCGGTGATTCTCGGCAGCCACCGTTCCCACGCTTCGGGTCCGTCGCTCGCCCAGTCGTCCCAGTACGCCTCCAATGCTTCTCGCGCGCGCACCGGCGCCGCACCCATCGAATGACTGACGAGATACGTGGAATCTGCGAGGATCGGAAACTCTTCACTCCATTTTTTCACGCGTAGCTGCCCTCACCGAGGTAGGTGCGGAACTCCCAGAGTTCGGGAAAGAACTGGTACTGCAGCGTGTTTGCCAAGTAGGCCGCTCCGGGTGAGCCGCCCGTGCCTGGACGCTGCCCGATCATGCGCTCGACCATGCGAACGTGCCGCCCGCGCCAGAGTAAAAAGCGCTCGTCGAACTCGATGAGATCCTCGAGCAGGAGGTAGAGGTCGTAGTGCTGCTCTTCGTTGCGATAGATCTGCAGGTACGTTTCGATCAACTCTTTGTGAGAGTCGACCGCGAAGCCGCGCCGCCGCAGCAGACCTTTGACCCGATCGTAGAGTGACGGCGATTCGGCGCGGCGTTCGAGCCGGGCGCGCTGGCTTTCGTCGAGGTCGACCCGTTTGAGCACGTCGGTGCGGCGAAGGCCGCACGCGAACTCGAGTTCGCGAAACTGCACCGACTGGAATCCGCTTGCCGGATTGAGGTGGTCGCGGAATTGATTGAACTCCTGGGGCGTCATCGTTTCGAGAATATCGACCTGCTGCTCGAGCAACCGCTGGATTGCGTGGACGCGGCCGAACTGCTTGGACACGCGCAGCAGGTCGTCCCGGTCGACTGCCAGCATCGTACCGTCGATTTCGTGTAAGAGCTGTTTGAACCAGAGCTCGTAAACTTGGTGAATGATGATAAAGAGCATCTCGTCATGGTGGGGCGGCTGCGACAGCGGCCGCTGCAGCGAGAGAAGCTCGTCAATCTTTAAATAGGAACCGTACGAAAGCGACACGATTCCGAGGCTTACGGGGGCCGATGGGCTTCTCCTCGAAACGCAGGCGAGTGGCCACTAAGATGAAAAGCGCGCTGTTCGCGGGGCTCGCCGCCGCGTTGACGGCCTGCTCCGGCTCGAGCGGCAGTCACGGTTCCGCCGGGGGGGCGTCCACGACGAGCAATCCGATTTCCTTCCCGATCTACGACGGCGCCAACGTCCTCTCATCGCACGAGTGGCATCGTACGATCTCAAAGCAGCCCGGCGCGGCGGATCGAGCGATCTACTCCGAAGGAGCGGGAACCTACGGCGGGCACGACGTCGTGGCCGGCACGCAGGCAATGATGCCGGTGCTCGAAGCCTGGCTCGGCGACCTGGCCGCGCATCCGCCGCCGGGCTATACCATTGCCGTTACCGGAAACACGGTCGACGCGGTACGTACGCACACGCGAGCGCTCGGGTTCGACTTTGAAGCTTTCACCAACGCGCAGAACGGAAAACGACACGGCGTGGTCGTCATGGCCGTCGATCCGCAGCTGCTCGATGAAAAAGCCGGTCCGATGCTCGGTTTGATCTCGCGCTTCAAGAACATGCCCGCGATGTGGCGCGAACCGATCGACGCGCAGGTCAAACACCAGACTGGATTCTCCCTCACCGACGCGACCAATCCGGACACTCCCGTCGGTGCGGCGATCGCCGCGTTAGGTCAGTTACGCGACTTTGGCGGTCGTGGAATCGTGTTGATCGACGCCGTCAAACAATAACGCCGCTTCGTAAAGTTTTCGAAAGCTACTCTGCGGGAGATCGGCGGTTGGGTCATGCTCAACGCTGTGGGTGCCGCTGACCGTTTTAGGACACGGCGCTAATGGCGATCGCCGTGCCGGCGACGGCGATTCGGCTCGCTCGATGCCTGAGTCCGCTCGAATGCGACGAGCTTTGCGCGCAGCGACCCTGCACTCGCGCCTTTGACGCGGCCGTCGGCGCCCAGCACGCGGTGCGCCGGCACGAAGAGATCGAGTGGCGTTACTGCCATCGCCGCCGCGATCGCGCGGTGCGCGCCGGGGCGTCCGATCGCGCGAGCAACGTCCGCGTACGAGACAAACTCCCCAAATGAGAGCGCGGCGACGATGCGCCACGCGGCGACTTGCAGCGGCGTTCCCGAAAGGTGCAGCGGTACGTCGAAGCGCGCGAGCCTGCGCGCGAAGTAGGCACGCACTTGGGCCGCGGCCTCGCGGAGAAGCGGGTCGCTGCGGCGCGCGGCGCCGGCGCGCCGGCGCGCCACGAAATTGCTCTCGAGGATCTCGGCTCCGTTGCCTACGATCAACAAATCCTTACCAAACGGGGTCGCAACGAGGCATCCCGTGCGCCGCTCCGAAACTAAAACGGCGGAAGACTCGTTTTCATGGTGAGATATATGCAAAATAACCGAGCATCCGTTCGAGTTCTCTCGTTGCTGGCCATCCTGGCCTTAGGCGCCTGCTCGGGCGGTGCTACCGCACCCTCGCTCCTGCCGAACGCCGCGTCAGGCCTTCCGGTCGCCGACGACGGAGACGCTCCCTTCCAAAGTGCCGACCCGGTTCGGAGCCTCTGCTCTGCGCCGGCTTCCGCGGACCGAGCTCGTTGCTTTGCGTTGGTGCGAACCGACGTTACCGTGAGCGCAAACCCGATGTTCGCCGCGGCTGGCGTGCAGCCGGCGGGTGAAGTTCAAAACTGCCGCGAGATCTTTTCGAAGGGATACTGCCCGATCGATCTGCAGACGGCGTACAAGCTGCCTTCGCTGACGAACGGCTTCGAGAAGACCGTCGCGATCGTCGACGCGTACGGCTATCATCACGCGGCCGCGGATCTGGCGGAGTATCGCAAGACGATGGGCCTCAAGGCGTGCACGACGGAAACGAAGTGCTTGCGCATCGTCAATCAGAACGGTCAGTCCTCGCCGCTCCCGCCCGAGCCCTCGCCGAACGACGACTGGAAAGGCGAGCAGTCGCTCGATCTCGACATGGTCTCGGCGATCTGTCCAAACTGCAAGATCATCCTCGTCCAGACGCAGGACGACTACACCAACGACCTCTTTGCCGGCGTTGCGACGGCCGGTAGACTCGGCGCGAAATACGTTGGGGCTTCGTGGGGCGTCAAAGAATTTGGCGGCGACAGCGGCACCTTCCATCAAACCGGAGTCGTGATCGCGGCGGCGGCCGGAGACGACGGAGGAGGCGGGAGTAAGGGCGGCCCGCAGCAGCCGTGCTCGTACACCTACGTCGTCTGCGTGGGCGGGACGCATCTCGTACGTTCGAACACCAAGCGCGGATGGACCGAAAGCGCCTGGAACGACTGGAGTTACGACGCCTGCGGCGGCCCCTGCGGTGCCACCGGGAGCGGCTGCAGCACGAGAATCGCGAAGCCCCCATGGCAGACCGACGGACTCTGTGCCAAGCGCGCGGAGGCCGACATCTCAGCATCCGCGTCGCTGCGTTCGGCAGTCATCGTTTACAACTCCGAAGAGGGCGGCAGCCCTTGCCCTAACGATTGCTTCTGGCTCTACGGCGGAACGAGCGCATCGGCGCAGATCATCGCCGCAGCCTACGCCCTAGCCGGCAACGCGGACACGCAAACCGGCGCATCGAATGTTTGGAAACACCACATGGGACACGTTTACGACGCGCTTACCGGTAACAATATTGCGCCGAAACTCGGCATAAACTGTGCTTCGGGCGTGAAGTATATCTGCTACGCTCGCGCGGGCTTCGACGGCCCGACGGGATGGGGAAGTCCCAATGGCCTGGGCGCACTTTAACCGATGGCTGGGCGCTGCCGCTATCGTTTTGGCGATAACCGGTACGATGACTGCCGAAGCGAACGATAGCGCGCTCATCACCAACTCCGGGTCGACCAATACGTTGGGATACCGCATCGAGCTGCACTCCGACGGCTCTGCGACCCTCGCGATGGTCCGCGGACCAAGTGCTTCACCGAGTCCGACGAAGTCTTTTACAGTACCCTCCGGCATCGCCAAGCAGTTCTTCACCGATCTCGCTGCGGCGCGTCAGGCGAAGACCGTAACGCAGCCGTGCATGAAGAGCGCCTCTTTCGGATCGTCTACCTACGTCGCGTGGCAAGGCTGGCGCTCTCCGGATCTCTCGTGCCCGCCCGGCGACGCGGCTGGAAAGGCGCTGGTGAACGACGTCGAGGAAATCCGCAAGGCGGCCGGCGTGAGCGCGGCGCCGCTACGCCAGGGACCCGTCGAAGTCAAATCTCCGGGGCCGCCCTGATCCGCAGGCCCGTTCCCTAGCCGATCGCCGCAAAAAACTTCGATACCGGTTTCACGATGGTGGCCGTCCGCTCGTTACCGTAGCGGACGACCCCGATCGCATCGAGCGCATTGCATCGCGCCTGCCGTCGTACTCTTTGCCGCAGCATCGCAGTCCTCAGGCGCAATAAGCTGTTGGACTAAAGCGCGTGCTTTCGGGGCATTACCTCATGGGCAGCGGCCGTTCACATGCGCAGGGGAGTAGAGCGCGCAGCCGTCTAACGCCCTCGCTTCGGAGGAGATCGACCGTGAAAGCGTTTCGTCATCGTACCGTATTTCTAGCCGCTGGTCTGCTCGCTGCCGTCGTACCGCCGCTCGAGGCGCCGGCGGCGCTCGACATGGCGCTCGGTGCCCAGAAGGTCGTGCAGAATCAGCCGGTTAGCGCGTGTAACCAGGCCGCGAGAACCGCGCTGACGTCGGTATTCGGCGGCGCGCAGGAGATCGGCAGCGGGAATACAGGCGAATGGCAAGCGTACAACGCCGGAGATACCGCGAACGGTGTGACGCAGTCGGCCGCCGTCCATTGTTATCCGGTCGGAGACGGATACGTGGTGACCTTCACCTGCGCCGCACAGGTGCCCCCGAGTACCGATAGCGCCGCCGCCTTGTGCTCGAAGATTTCGGCGGCGTTCGATGGGAAGACGAGCGCCATGTTACCGCTCACGACGAGTGCCGGAGGCCGTTAGAATGGGTAAGCACAGACTCTTCGTTGCGGCACTCTTGCTCGGCACGCTTTGCTGCGGTGCGATCGCACTCGCATCGGTCGATCTTTCTGCCGGCATTCGGTACGTGAGTCCTAGCGGTACCCTTGCGGACTGCAGCGCAAAGGCGAAAGCCGCGATCGAAGCCTATTTGCCGGGCGCCACCGAAGCGGAGGCCGGCAGCGGCGAGTGGATGGCGACGGCCCAGAACCCGGCCACCGGAGCGCCCAGCGCAGCCGCGGCCGTTCGCTGCTATCCGTTGCCCAAAGGCTACGTCGCAACGTTCCTCTGCTCGGTGCAGCTGCCGCTGAACCCGTACGGAGCCAGTGCTCTCTGTCTCGACGTCGCGCACAAATTCTATGGAGGAGCGCTCACGCCGCTTGCGTCGATGCCGAGTCCGACTCCCGTTCCGAGCGGCTGCGCGACGACGAATCTCGTCGGGAATTGGACCTCCGACGACAACCCAAAGCTAACGTTCAAGATGGGACTCGACGGTGACGTAACCGACAGCGACGGCGTCTCCGGCAACTGGAACATCGACGGAAATAAGGTCACGCTGACCTACTATGGAAACCACACGATGACGCTCTCGCCAGACGGCAAGCACCTGCGCGGCGGCGGTTACAGCCTTACGCGCCAGTGCTGAGCTGATCGCCACCCTTTCTCGAGTACCTCCGGCTCGGGAAGCGGTCGGCGGCGAAAATACGAACCACGGCGTCGGCAACGGCAGCGCCGGATCGGCGGAGACGAAGCCGCCGCCGTTGCCGTGGTTCTCCGCGCGGCCGGCGAGGCCGGCGGCCAGGGCAAGTGCCGGCAGAGCGGCGGTACGACGTCCGCGCCGGGAGGCCGCCGCGCGCTGCGAGAAGGCTGCCTTCGTGGGCAAGGTTATCGCCGACGGACGTCTCGACATCCGGCTCTTCGGTCATATGGAAGTAGCCCTTGACGGCGCGCCGCTGCGCTTCACCACCCCGCGAAAGTCGCTGCAGGTGCTGGCCTACCTCTTGTTGCATCGCGCCGTCGCGGTCTCGCGCGAGTACCTGGCCTTCCTGCTCTACCCCGACGACGAGGAAAGCTCGGCGCGAGCCAAGCTGCGCGCGACGTTGAGCGAACTGCCGAAGATTCTGCCGCGGCCCGCGGAGCGTTACGTTTCGATCGAGAGCGACAAAATCGCATGGAACCCGCAGGCCGACGTCTGGCTCGACGTGGACGCGTTCGTCGAGGCCTGCGCCGATCGCAATCGAATCGGTGAAGCGATCGATCTCTACCGCGGCGACCTGTTGCCGGAGATCTACGACGAATGGCTCGACGCCATCCGTGAACGGCATCGCAATGCCTATCTGCGATGTTTGGCCGAACGCGTCTCGGAGGCGCGGCGGGGCGCCGACTTTCCGCTCGCGATCGAAACCGCGCGAAAGGTGCTGGTGGTCGATCCGTGGCGGGAAGACATGGTGCGCCGTATCATCGCGATGCGTTACGAACTCGGCGATCGCGCCGGAGCGCTTAGCGAATACGCGGGATTCGCGAAGCGGCTGCGAGCCGAGATGGGCGCCGAACCGATGCCGGAAACGGCGGCGCTGGCGGAGCGTATCGCGCGCGGGCAGACCACCGACCAGCCCGACGGTGAAGTCGAACGGCCGGCGGACGCGGGGGCCGGTCCGATTCTGCCGTTCGTCGGACGGCGCGACGAGATGGAGCGTTTGCTCGAGACGTGGAGCCGGGTCATCCACGGACACGGCGCCTGCGTCTTCGTCGGCGGAGAGACCGGTATTGGTAAATCGCGGCTGGTCTGGGAGTTCGCGCATGCGGTCGAAGATCGCGGCGGGCGCACCCTCGTTGGAGCTACCAGTTCGCCCGAAGCGGTTCCCTACGAAAGCATCGTCGACGGCCTGCGCAGCGGGTTGCCCCTCATCGCGTCGCTCAAACCGAATATGGCGCTGGCCTGCGTCGCGACCCTGCTTCCGGAGGTGCACGCCCGCATCGGACTACCGGCCGTACCGCGCCTCGACGCCGAGAGCGAGCGCATTCGTCTTTTTGAGTCCCTCTTTCGCTGTCTCGCCGATCTCGCCGCGCAGCGACCGTTACTGCTCGTGCTCGAGGATCTCCACTGGGCGCAGGCCGCATCGATGGACCTGCTCGAGTTTTTGCTGCGCCGCATCGCCGGCGCGGCGGTAATGATCGTCGTCACCTATCGCGATGACGAAGCCGCACTGTTGCACGCACTGCACCGCCTGCGTCGGGAGGGACGCGCGGCGGCCGGCGCGCAGAACATCTGGCTCGGCCGTCTCTCGATCTCGGAGGTCGAAGAGCTTCGCCGCTCGCTGCCCGAGGTGCACGATCGTCCCGCGGAAACGCTCGTGGCCGCGTCCCAAGGCAATCCTCTTTTCTTGACGCAGCTCGTCGTCGACGTTCGCGAGGACGAGCGAGCCGCGCCCGCTTCGCTGACCGGCATCGTCGCACGGCGCCTCGAGCGCCTCTCGGAGCCGGCTCGAACGGCCGCCGAGATTGCGGCGTGCATCGGCGATCGCTTTTCGCGCGACGCCGTTCGCGAGGTCAGCGCTTGGGACGAAACGGACTTGACCGAAGCGCTCGACGAACTGCTCGACCGGCGGATCATCCGCGAAGCGACCGGCCGCGGATTTCTCGAGTACGCTTTCACCCACCACCTAATCCACGAGGCGATCGCGGATGCGGTCGCGCCGAAAACCGCCGCGGTGCGGCGCCGCCGGGTTGCGCGCGTGCTCGAAGAGCTCTATCCCGAGCGTTTCCCGGAACTCTCCGGACTTCTCGCGGCCCACTACGACGCTGCCGGGGACACCGTCAACGCAACGCGTTGCTATCTCGAAGCGGTACGGCGATCGATTTCGATCGGCGCTCCCGCGGAAGCGAGAACACTCTGCGATCGCGCGCTCTTGCTCGCCGACGCTCGCGGCCGCGCGGAAATACTGTTGGAGCGCGTCACGATCGAGTCTCGCTCGGGAGATAGCGACTCTCGCAGCGCGGCGCTGAAAGCCTTGGAGCAGGTCGACGCCGAGCTGGGTGACGCGGCGGTTCACCGAGCCGCGCTGCTCCGTCGCATGGAGTTTGCGGCGGGCATCGGCGATCGCGAGATGCACGAGCGCGCGGCCGAGAACCTGCGGGCAAGCATCTCCGACGATGACGCCCGGTCGCGCGCGGCGCTGCACCTGGCCGAAGCGAAGATGGCATTCAACTTCGGGCACCTGTCCGAATCGTACGCTGCGGCTGCCGGTGCCTTGGTCTGCAGCCGGGCGGCGCACGACGAAGCTGAAACGACGGCGGCCCTCTGCGCGCTCGCGCAGGTCGAAGCGCATCGCGGACATCTCTCGACCGCCGAGTCACTCTTCGATGAAGCGGCGCAGGCTGCAGCGCGGGCTGCCGATCCGCAGCTCGAACATCTGGCGCTGAGCAGCGGGTGGACGATCGCCTATCAACGGCGCGACATGAAGCGCTGCCATACGGTTGCGCGCCGATGTCTGGAGCTCGCGGTAAAGCTCGGAGACCGCCCCGCCGAGGCGCAGGCGCACGGCCGGCTCGGCGTAACGCTTTCCGCCGTCGGTACGGAGTACGCCGACGCGCGCGGACACTATGCCGACGCCGAGCGCATCTACCGCGAAACCGGCCGGCCCGCCGGCAGCGCCGGCCCGCTCATGAACGAAGCGCTGCTCGAAATGAGGCTTGGGTTCTTTGCGCGCGCCTGTGCCGCAAGCGAAAAGGCCGCAGAGATCTTCGAGGGCGTAAACGACGAGCGCGGACTGGCAAACGGCCTCAACAACCTGGTTTTTCTCAGGGCTTGTATCGGCAACTTCGCCGGTGCTCGCGAAGCCGCCGAACTCGGGCTCACGATCGCACGCGAACGCGGTTTTGGCCTGCTGGAAGCTTCGATTCTCGAGAACCTCGCTTTTGCCGAGGCGCTGGCCGGAAACTACGTGCTCGCGATCGAGCTCGCCGAATCGTCCTTCGAGCTGCGCTCGCGTTCCGAGTCGCAAGTATGGTCGAGCATGACACTCGCTAATCTTGCCGTCTGGTACGCTGCGCTGGGGAATCTTCCCGCAGCGCGCGACGCCGTGGCCCGGCTGCTCGCCGACGAAGACGCAATCATGAGGGCAACGGACTGGCCTTCATACTGTTATTGGGCCGCCGCACAGATCTACCATCTCGACGGCGACCAGCGCGCCGCATCGCAGATGCTCGAGAAAGCACGCCGGCTCATGCAGACCAGTGCCAACGACATGGAACCCGAAGATCGGGAGAGTTTCTTAGCGATTCCCTGGCACGCCGATTTAATGCACGTCGTCGAGACCGGCGGCTGGCCGAGTCCGCCGCGCTAGCGCGATCTGTCCAAAAACGGAAGGGCTCACGGCGGCGTCGAACTGCGCCGCCCGGTGCGTGAAGTGTATGCGACCGCCGCGCGATGGCTTGATGAAGGCCGTACCTTTGCTCTGGCGACCCTAGTAACGCTGCGCGAAGCGGCAATGGCGCCGATCGGCACGACGATCGCCGTCGATGCCGGCGGACGAATCGTCGGCAACATCGGCACGGGCTGTCACGAGTCCGAGATCGTGGAGGCGGCAGCGCAGACCGCACGCGACGGGCGGACGCGACTGCTCGACATCAACCTCACGATCGAGGACGAAATTTTCGCAGCGCCCGGCTGCGGAGCGATCATGCAGGTCGTAACGTGGCTGCCCGAGTCCGCCTTTGCAGAAGAAGCGCGCGCAATCGCCGCCGGCGAGCGGGCCGCCTACGTCACCTTCGATTACGCCGACGCGGCGGGCTCGCGGCAGATCTTCAGGAACGAGTATCCGCCAAAGGAGAGCTTAATCCTCATCGGCGCAACGGCACTTGCGGCCGAGCTTGCCGCCATCGCGCCCCGCTCGGACTTCCACGTGATCGTCGTCGACCCGCGACCGTCATTCGCGACGAAAGAACGGCTCGGCCAAGCACCCCAGATCGTGCGCGAATGGCCCCAAGAATATCTGCCGAGCGCACTCTCCGAGCGCACGCACGTTGTCATGCTCTCGCACGACCCGAAGTTCGACCTGCCGGCGCTGCGCTGTGCGCTGCTCTCTGCGGCGCCGTATATCGGGCTGCTCGGCAGCCGTCGATCGCAATCGGCGCGGCGCGCCGCGTTGGCCGAAGACGGCTTCGACGAAAGCGCGCTGGCGCGGATTCACGGGCCCGCCGGCCTCGACATCGGCGGTGCGACGATCGCTGAAACCGCACTGTCGATCCTTGCCGAAATCGTCGCGAACCGCCACGAACGGCTCGGCTCCCCTTTGGGAGCGAGTGCCAGCCAGATACATCGCCGCGAGGAGCTCGTCGCGAACCCAACCCGTTAGAAAGCTCGTTCCTGGCACAAGCAACTGGGCGAACGCCATTGCTTTTTTCCAGGGCGGGGCGGCTTAGAGCAGCCTTGGCATTGCTTGCGGCCGCCTAGAGTGGTAAATTTTCTCTGTAGCCTCCCGCCAGAGCAAAGGAAAACCTCATGCTATCGTACTCCAAAAGACTAAAAGCGGCGGCCGGATCGCTCGCCGTCATCGCCTGGCTGGCGCTGGGCACGGCGCCCGCCGCCGCCACCGGCACGGTTGAAATCGTGCAGAGCGATGGGCACTCGAACAAATACGACAGCGTCCAAATCAAGATCATCCACAATGCGCTCTATGTTACGTCGGAAGACGGAAAAGGCACGATCGTTATCACCCGCGCGGCGTGCTCCTATCAGGGTGATCTCCTGGTCTGCTTGGCGCACCACGGCGTACTCGTCCAGTCGGGCGCGACGAAGGCGCTCGACATGCGCCACGGGACGTTGTACGTGAACTCGACCAACGAACCGGCGCAGCTCGTGATGTCGACCACGAAGGTTCCTCCGCACGGCATCCTGCTCTCGTTCACGACCGACCGCGGGACGTACGTGAGCCTGCGCGGCCGTATCGACAAGGTGGTGAAGTGATGAAGTATCTCTGGATCCTGGTAGCCCTTCTCATCGCGGTTCCGCCGGTGGCGGCATCCGCACAGCGGCGCGGCGGCGGTGGCGGCGGTGGGCGCGGCGGAGGGCGACCCTCGGGAGGCATGTCGCGCCCTTCGGGAGGCACGTCGCGGCCCAGCGGCGGGATGTCGTCCCGGCCGAGCAATCCCGGCGGCGGTTTCAACCTCTCGCATGATACTGGTCGCGCGCCGACGACGGGCGGCAATCGCGGCAGCATCAGCGGCAACCCAAACCGCAACAACGGCAACCCAAACCGCAATAACGGCAACAACGGCAACCCAAACCGCAATAACGGCAACAACGGCAACGCAAACCGCAACAACGGCAACAACGGCAATGGAAACCGCAATAACGGCAACGGCAGCGGAAACCGCAACAACAACAACAACAACCGCACCAACGTCAACAACGGTAATATCAACGTCAATAACAACCGAACCGTCGTGAACAATCCGGTCTACGGCGGGGGCGGCGCGTGGGGCTGGAACCACGGCGTCGCGTGGGCTCCCGCTCCCTACTACTGGGGCGGCGGCTTTTGGGGCGCGATGGCGATCGGCGTGACTTCGGCGGCGGTCGGAGCGGCCGTCTACGGTTCGGTCGTGTCGAACGACGTAACCTATAACTCGTATCAGATTCAGCCGAATACGCCGGGCGAGACCTTTCTTTCCAACTATCAGCTCGTCCAAGTGCAGTGCGGACCTTCGGGCCTCGTCGTCGTATACGGTCCGCAGAACAGCGTCATATGCGCAAACCCGAACAATCTCGTGGGTGCCGGGAGCTATAACCTCAATACCGACACGCTCTCACTGACGCCGATCTAGCCGGCGCAGCCACAATGAAAACGGGACGTGCTTACGCACGTCCCGTTCGCTGGTTGGGATGGAGCGCTTAGAGCGCGTTGGCTAAGGCCCAGCCCTTTGGAGCTCCGATACCGGCGGCCTGATTATACCGCGTGGCATTGCACGAGTATGCTCCGTTGCTGCCGGAGGTACACGGCGTGTAGTAGCTGCTGTAACCCGTCGCGGAAAACAGACTGTACACGCTTGGATCGATCCAGCCAAGCTTGCTCCCATGCAGTTCGTTGGCTTCGATGATCAGGGCGACCGATGCCGGTGACGACCATGATGTCCCCAGATACTCGCCCCAGCTCCCGCCCGTATATACCGCAACCGGGAAGAACGGCAGCGAGATATCCGGCTGATTTCGGCCGGTCGTGATCATCCCAGTGATTCCGGTTTGATAGCTCGGCAGCGCGAAGACCGTAGAAACGCCGCCACCGCCGGAATCGCCGTCCGCGCTCCCCATCGTAACGGTTTCGAGGACGCCCCCGCTCGTATCGGTGAAGTTGATTCCGCCGATTGATGAGAAGTATGGGCCGCCGGCCGGGGCGCTGACGCCCTTGCTGCCGCTGCATTCGTTACTTCCCGAATCACCGCTCGAAGCGGAGAACTCGACACCCTCAGCCGCCCCTTGTTCGGCGATTGAATTGGTCGAATCGGCGAACGGAACGTCGCTGGATTCGCAGCCCCCGAACGACGAGTTCACGGCCGTTGCCTTTGCGTCGGTGAGGACCTGGTTGTACGCATCCTCGATTTGCTGATCGCCAAGCGAACCGATGTCGTAGACGACAACGTTTGCTCCAGGAGCCAAACCTGAAATCGTCTGTACGTCGAGGTCCGTCTCGGGATCGTCACCGCTGCCGCCGCCGTCGACGGCTTCATTGGTGACCGTTCCGGTTTGCGTAACGCCGGATGCCGACAGATACGTGGACACGTAGCTCTTGTTTACCGGATCGTCGATAACGATCGCGGCGGTGTAGCCGGCGCCGTTGCAGCCGTGCTGTACGGGGAAGTCAAACGGCTTGGCAACGCCGGTCGCCAGCGTCCCGGTGGAGTTGGTCAGCGGACCGTTATCAGGCGCGGCGTTGTTGCAATTAGCGCTCGGAGTCGGTGTCGCCGTCGGCTGCGCGGTCGGGGTGGCCGTCGGTTTCGCGGTCGGCGTTGCGGTCGGGCTCACGGTCGGCGTTGCCGTCGGTTTCGCCGTCGGCGTTGCAGTCGGGCTAACCGTCGGGGTTGCCGTCGGCTTTGCCGTGGGCGTCGGAGACGGCGAAGGCGTCGCCCCCGCCCACGCGACGTCGTCGAGATACTGGTAGAGGTACGTCTGTGAGTATCCGTCGCCAAAGCTGCCGAAGTAGATGTAGTCGGTTTGTCCGGCATAGCGGCTCAGGTTAACCTGGTAATTGACCCATCCGTTCGTATTGGCGACGGTTTTGTAAAACGTCACGAGAATCGAGCCGCGCGAATTGAGCAGGTAGCCCGCATTCCACGCGTATCGCGTTCCGTATCCCATCGTGCCCTCGTTGGAGCCCTGGTAGACCCAGAAGCTGAGGACGCCGCCCGTGGGAACCTTTACTTCCTGCGCGATCGCGGCCCAACCGTTGATCTCCGGCGGTCCGAGCGACCCCATGAAGGCGGAGTAGGTGCTTTGGTACGACTGCGCGGTCGTAACCGAAACGAAGTTGCCCGAAGTCGTGCTTTCGTTGATCCAGCCCGGGGTGAGCGAACCGCTGGCGAAGTTACCGTTTACCAGTTGCCCGCTCGAGTCGTAGGGCTGGATGCCGCCCAGCGGAACGATCGTGCGCCCTTGCGTATCGGTTTGGAAGACCGGCGCCGTGCGTTGCGTTTCGACGCCGCTCTGATCGGCCACGGTCCGAACGACGACTAGGTTGTTCACCGATACGTCGCGCACGAGCGGGGCGATCGCGGTGGGCACCGTTGCCGGCGTAACGTTCGTATAGCGATCGCCGTACTTTCCTTGATGAACGGCGTGAATCTGCGTCGAGAAAAACTGTTCGACGGTCGCCGTTCGGGCCGTCGCATCGACGATGGTGCGGTTTGGATAGCGTTTTTCGATCCTGAAGCCGGCCCGCTCGAGTTCGCGAACTACGCGGCGTTCCTGTTCGGGAGTCGGCGCGAAGTGCTCGTTGAATTCTTTAGCCGTGAGAAAATGGCGGTGCGAGCCGGAGTGCGGGTCGCTGATGCCGGCGACGAACCGATCGAGTTCGCCCTGGTGATTGTAGCGCAGCGTGATCGAGACTCTGGCCGGCGCGTTGGCGGCTCGGCGTCCCGCGTCGGTGTAGCTGAGCGGACCGGACAGCTTTGGCACCGCGATCAGCGGTTTGTCCGGCGACGCGTTGCGCACTGAAGATTCCGCGGTTGGTCCGCCGTTGCTCGAAAGCAGCGACGGAAGTGAGGAATTCTGTCCTCCGCATGCAGTAAGGGTAAGCGTGAGCCCGAGTAGCGAGGCTATCACGCGTGACGAGTGTCGCATGTGCATCCTACCTCCAAGTAGCAATAAACCGCCCAACTTGCATTGGGCCTGGCGCTCCCCTTCGGCACCAATACAGGCGAGCCTGTGCGCCTCGAATGTCTATGCGTTAACAAACGATGCAGCGGCCGCTTGCGAGGAGGTTAGATTTCTGCCGCCGGCGTCGAACTGAGGTTCCGATGAGGCCCGCAAGCTTTCGAATTACGCGCGCGTCGGTTGGAGACGTCGCGCAGATCCTTCCCCTCTTTGACGCCTATCGAGCCTTCTTCGCCGAGCGTACGGACGATACGTCGCAACGCTTCTTGCAGGCGCGTTTGGCAGCTGAGGAGTCGGTTGTTTTCGTTGCGTGGATCGCCGCCGAAGCGGGCGGCTTCGTCCAGCTCTATCCGCTATGGTCGTCGTGGTATTGCCGCCGCATCTGGTTTCTGAGCGATCTCTACGTGGCCGAAGCCGCGCGCGGACGCGGCATCGGAGCCGGCCTGGTCGAGCGAGTGATCGCCCACGCGAACGAGACGGAGGCGGCGAGCATCATGGTCGAGCTCCCGCGCCGCGAGCCGCACCTGGCGGAGTTCTACGCGAAGCTCGGGTTCGCTAAAGACGAAGTCTTTGAGTTGGCCCGCTACCAGGGTACGATTGCTTTTCACCGGGAGGTCGGGACGATGGAAAAAGGGCTGCCGCACCAACACGACAACGGCACCGTGCACGTGCACGACGACGCTCTCCCAGGGCACACACACGACCATTCACATGCGCATGCCCATTACGACGGCACCGTGCACAGGCACGAGCACTCTCACGACGGGGCCGATCACGAGCACGGTCACGAGCACGACGAGGAAGACGAGCGCGATGTCGCGCCCTAAGGGCTCGGGGAAGCTCGGGCCGGTAAGGTCTCTGCGCTTACCGCTGGAGCTCGACGAATGGTTCGAACAGCGGCTGCGCGATGACGCGGCGCGCTCCGCAAGCGACATCCTCCTCGACGCCGTGCACGGCGGCCTGCGGCTGCAGCCGGGATACATGGGGCGCCAGCACCGCGCGCTGAGCGCGTTTGCCGCTGCGAACGACCGCGTTGGCTACGAGTCGTACGTCGGCGCACTCGCCGACTCGTTCGGAAGTGCATACGTCAAGCATCTCGAGGCCTGGCTGGTTGACGACGGTTTACTCCCCTTCGAGAGTCCCGCCATCGACATCGAGGCGATCCACCCCACGGCAAACGTTCCCGCGACGGCGCCTCCAATCCAACCCGACTGAGAGCTCGCGCCAGCGATATTCGCTATTTCAATACTGCCGATCAGCACTGCAACCAGCACTGACGCTGCGGTAACCGCAACGTTGTAGTAAAGCTTACGCGCCGGGTTCAGAAAAGCCCATCCGTAAGCGCCGAGCATCAGAATGCCGTCGGTCGTGTCGATGAGGGACATGCCAACCGTGAATAACGCCGGAAAGAGCAAAATAGCCCACACCGGCAGGCCTTTCCCCGCCTCGATCGCCGCGATTCCCAGCAATCCCACCTCGGTTGCCGTATCGAACCCCAAACCAAAAAGAACGCCGATGAGGTACATGTGCCGGCTGCGGGTCACCAGGCGCAGCAGCGGTTTGAAGATTCGTCCTAACAGCCCCCGCGCGGCGAGCGATTCCTCGAGGCTCTGCGCACTGTACGCTTCGCCGGCCGCGATGCGGCGCATCGCCCGCAATAGGTCGGCGAGCACGAATGCGTTGATGGCGGCGATAATAAAGAGGAAGAGCGCCGATACGCCGGTGCCCACGGCGCCGCCGACCGCCTCGAGATTGGGAAGCCGGCTGCGGACCGCGCTCGCGCCGAGCGCGATTGCGACGGTGAGCGCGAAGACGATGGTCGAGTGCCCGAGTGAGAAGTAGAAGCCGACCGCAACGGGCCTCTTGCCCTCCTGCATCAGCTTGCGCGTCACGTTGTCGATTGCACAGATGTGGTCCGCGTCGACGGCGTGGCGTAAGCCGAACGTAAACGCCAGCAGAGCGGTTCCCAAGAGCAAGGCATGCGCGGGCGAAAAGACGGCAAACGCCAGGACCCAAACCAGCACGTTGGCCGCGAGAAGCAGCGCGTACATTGCGGCGATTTTCATGCGCGTCGAGCCTGCCACGCACGACCGGTTCTACGCGGGAAAATGCCGCACCGGTGCGTTCTTGTAGACAAATACGGGGTTACGGGGCGACCGTCTCGCGCGCTCCTCCGTTTTCGCGCCGCGCCGCATCTTTTGCCAGCATCTGGCTCAGTTCGCTGCGCAGCTCTCCGAGATAGATTGAAAAGGGCGCAAACCATTTCCACTCGGCCGCGTGTGCGGGCTGCCGGTCGCCCCACTCATTGATAAGCCTACGGAGCTGCTGACGAAGCGACTCGCCGAGCGTGCCCGCGCTGCGCGCCGCTTGCAGGATACGTTCGCACTCGCGCACGTCGCAGCCGACCCGCTCGCCAAGCACGTAACCAGTTCTCGCGTTTTGAATCGATTCCCGATCGCCGACCTGCGCGCGCGTCCGGGAGACGCACATTTTGAGCGCGTTGACGCCGGCCTTGCGGTCGAGCACGGGCCAGAGAGCCGCGGCGAGCTTCTCGTTCGAGGTGCCTGCTTCGAAGAGCGCGAGTGCAGCGAGCAATTCCAGGCCGCGGTCGGAGACGTGCAGGGCCTCGGAGCCTTGGCGGATTTGACCGCGGACGATGTCGACGAAGAGCCGATCGCGGCGCGTTCGAAGGGGCGAGCGCGCGACGCGCACGGCAAGGCGCTCGAAGATGCCGTAGTCGCGCGGCTCAGGTGAGTCGATCAGGAGCTCGATCGAGGTTTGCAGCGGTGCCGACTGGATACGCGCGGCAATCGCGCGCGCCTCGATCAGGCGCCGGCGTTGTGCGGGCGCGAGCAGGGCGGCGCAGACACGCACGACGATTCGCAGGAAATCGTTCTCGCATCCATCGATCCGCTCGATCGCGCGATCGAGCAGTGCGGCGGCGCGCTCGAGGTCAACGCTTCCGAGCGCAGCCTGCAGGTCGGCGAGCGCCGCTTCTTCGATCGCATCGACCGCCGGAAGGCCGCAATCCTTGACGATCTGTTGCGCGGCCGCGACGCGATCGTCGTCGTTGCCGTACCACGCTGCGCGCGCGGCCGCGCGCGCGGCTTCGACGATCCGTTCGGTTGGCCCAGCCCGCAGGGCTACGGATAACCGCTCCTCGCCGATCTTTAGCAAGTCGTCCCAATCGCCGTGGGTTACCGCTTTCTCCATCGCGATGACGGCGCGCTCTTCGTCAAAGCGCAGGTGTCGTGCGCCGTGGACGGCGTCGGCTTGCTCGACGAACGCGTCGGCTTCGAGAAACTGCCCTTGTTTTGCGGCGACGACGGCCGAGGTTATCAGAACGAGCCGCTGCTCTTCGGGGTGTTCGTCCGTGCAAGGCCCTGGTCCGAGATTTTCGAGCGCCGCGCGTGCCTCGGCGGACCGATTGCGTTGCGACGCGAGCAGCGCGCGGCGCACGCCCAGCCGGCGGTAGAGTGACGGAGCCGCTTGCGGGGCGACGCCTTGCTGGAGTGCGGTCGACTCACGGTGAAGACGCTCGACGTCGACCGTCCGGCTACGATCGCGCAAAACGGCCATCCAGAGGCCCGGTCGGGCGACGATGACCGAAACCGGGATCTGCGCAAGCACTTCGATCAGCCGAAGCGAGGGTTGCTGGAGCGTTGCCGCGGGGAGACGATCGAGCGCGGCGGCAGCGGCGGCACAGTCGCCGGCGACGTTGTAGAGTTCGCCCGCGCGCAGGAAATCGCCGAGCAGTGCGTTCCCGCCGGCCGCTCGCAGCACGTACGCGCTCAAGTCGGCGCCGTAACGAGCGCGCAGCGCGGCGTGCAGGAGCGGATGCATCCGATACACGCCGGATTCGTATGAGATGAAGCCGGGAAGTCGCAGAAGGCCCTCGACGATCGGCGCGGCGTGGGAGATGTCGGTTGCGGCCGAGATGTCTTCGAGCGTCGCTTCGCCGACGGCGGCCGCCGCGAGCAGCGTCGTCGTCATTTCCGGGGTGAGCGCCGCCAGCACTTCGTTGAGCAGATACTCGTGCGGATCGGTCGCGATCGTGTCGAGTTGGTCGAGCAGCTGCTCGAGTTCGGGCTCGTAGTGGGCGATCCGCGCCAGAAGCAGGAGCGCCATCGGCCATCCCGCGGCAAGCCGAAGAATTCGATCGACGATCGGTTGCGCGAGGTCGCTCCCTTCGAACACGCTGGCCGCTTCCTCACCGTCGAGTTGCAGCTCGGCGGGGCCGAGAGTCAGTACTTGGTGCGGCGCCAAGTAGCGCCCGATTTCTAGCGGCAGCGGTTTGCAGGAGCTGAGCAGCACGGCTCGTTCGGACGGCCGCGCCGCCAGCATATCGCCGACCAGTGCGAGGACGTTTGCGTGCGATGCAAGCGCATCGGCATTCTCCAAAATCAATAGCGCGCGCTCTTGCCGCAGCTTCCAGCATTCGAGCAGGGTACGGCTCCACGCCGCGTCGTCGGCTTCGGTCACGTGGAGGAAGAGACGCTCCCGCGCAAAGGCACCCCCGGCGGCCGATTCCTCCGCGAGCGCCGACATCATCCGGCCCGCAAAATCGCTCATACTCGAGACCGGGGCGCAATCGCAGATCGCGTGGTGTTCGAAGCGGCGCGCCCACGCTGCCGCGAAGTTCGTCTTTCCGTACCCCGGAGGAGCACAAAGCCGGATCAAAGAGGGCTCGGCCGCGCCGAGCCGCGCGAGAAGCCGGCGGCGCGCTGGAATCATCACTCTGCCATTATCGCGCCGCAGGGAGCGCTTTTGCCGAAATGCGCTCTTCGAGCAGCGCGAACCAGGCGTCCATACCGAGGCCAGAGCGCGCCGAGAGTTCGAGGATCCGCGCTTGCGGGTTGACTTGACCGATGCTCGCCGTCGCGGCGGCGCGATCGTACCCCACCGCTTCGGCGACGTCGACCTTCGTGATCAGGACGACCTGCGACGAGTTGAACGCCAGCGGGTACTTCAAGGGCTTGTCCTCGCCTTCGGTCACCGAGAACAGAACGACGCGCAGGTCCTCGCCCAAATCATACTCGGCGGGGCAGATGAGGTTGCCGACGTTTTCGATCAAGAGAAGGTCGAAGCGCCGGTCGCGCCAATCGTCGAGCGCCTTCGCGATCATATCCGCATCGAGACGGCATTCTGCTCCGGTTGTGATCTGGCGGACGTCGACGTCCGCGGTCGATAGGCGGGCAGCGTCGTTTTCGGTGGCTTGATCCCCGACCAGCACGCCGATTGAGTGACGCCCGGCGAGCCGCTGCAGCGTCTTCTCGAGAAGCGTCGTCTTCCCCGATCCGGGACTCGAAAGCAGGTTGACGACGAGCGTAGCGCTCTGCGCAAAGCGGTCGCGCAGCCGGCCCGCGATCGCGTCGTTCTTGAGCATGAGATTGCCGGCGATCTCGACGACTCGCATCTTGGTCATGCAGGAACCTCCATCGAAACGAGATCCATCTCCCGCCCGCGCACGATGTGCGGAGAGACCGTCGCGCATTGCGGACAGAGAAGTCCGGTGCCGGGCAGCGGCGCGCGCTCGCCGCCGCAGAGCCGGCAGTAGATCACGAGAGGAACGTCTTCGACCCGCAGTTCGCTGCCTTCGCAGATCGTTTGCGCCGTGACGACGTCCCAAGAGAAAAGGAGCGCGTCGCTCGCGACGCCGCTCAGCGCACCGACCCGGACGTGGACCCGGTAAACGCGGTCGATCCCCTGCTCGGCGGCCGTCGACTGGATGCCCTCCAAGAGGCTTAAAGCTACGGAAACCTCATGCATGCTTGTACCATACTCGCAGAGCCCGCGTTTTGGAAGGGCGTGCGGCCAACGCCGCCGCGGACTTGTCGAAAAAGCCGGGCGAGAGACTGCTTTGTAACAGAGCGGTAACGGGCTTCCAGTCGCGGGAGCGGCGGCGCGCGACGCGATCCCCGACGCCCGGATTCGACGCGGACGGACGCAGCGACGTGTCCAACAGAATCCGCCCTCCGGTAACGGTGTGGTAACTGGGTTTGGGTATTGTAATTCCAATTTTTTTTCACTAGCGTAGATGCTCTAGAGGATTCTCGACGCGAGGGTAAATTGCATGGCGGAAACGGTTGTCAACGTACTTTGGATTCCTGCCGGCCTCAGTTGCGACGGCGACTCCGTCGCCCTCACCGGCGCGACGCAGCCGAGCATCGAGGAGATTGCACTCGGCGCCCTGCCGGGGCTTCCCGGCGTGAAGTTTCACTGGCCGCTCATCGAGTATAGCCTCGGCGGCTCCGAGTTTCTTCAAGCATTTTTCCAAGCCGAACGCGGCGAGCTCGATCCCTTTGTGCTCGTGCTCGAAGGCTCGATCGCAAACGAGGAGATCAAGAAAGAAGGCTACTTCACCGGATTCGGCAACGCGCCGGGAACCGACCAGCCCATTACTTTTAGCGGCTGGATCGACCGGCTCTCACCGAAGGCATGGGCCGTGCTCGCCGTCGGGACCTGCGCGACGTATGGCGGCATCCACGCGATGGCCGGAAACCCGACCGGCGCGATGGGCGTGCTCGACTACCTGGGCTGGGACTGGAAGTCCAGCGCCGGCATACCGATCGTCTGCGTGCCGGGGTGTCCGATTCAACCCGACAACCTCTCCGAAACGATTCTTTATCTGCTCTGGCAGGCGGCCGGCCGCGCGCCGATGATTCCGCTCGACGAAGCCGGACGTCCGACGTGGCTCTTCGGCAATACGGTTCACGAGGGGTGCGATCGCGCCGGTTACTACGAGCAGGGCGAGTTCGCGACCGAGTACGATTCGCCGAAGTGTCTGGTCAAGCTCGGCTGCTGGGGGCCGGTCGTAAAGTGCAACGTTCCCAAGCGCGGCTGGATGGGCGGCGTCGGAGGCTGCCCGAATGTCGGCGGCATCTGCATCGGCTGTACGATGCCGGGCTTTCCGGATAAATTCATGCCGTTCATGGACGAGCCTCCGGGCGGAAAGATCTCTTCGACGATCAGCACCGCGACCGGTACCGTCATCAAGGCTCTGCGTAACTTCACGACCTCGACCCTCGACAAAGAACCAAGCTGGCGTCATAAAGGCAAGACGCTGACGACGGGCTACACGAAAGGCTGAAGGAGCGAACGAATCATGGCGATCAAAGACTTACCGGGCACCGCTAGCGAGACCCAGCCGTCGCGGCTCGTCGAGATGTCGTGGGATCCGATCACGCGCATCGTCGGCAGCCTCGGAATCTACACGAAGATCGATTTTCAGAAAAAGATCGTCGCCGAGTGTCACGCGACCTCGTCGATTTTCCGCGGCTACAGCATCTTCATGCGCGGGAAGGATCCGCGGGACGCGCACTTCATAACGTCGCGCATCTGCGGAATTTGCGGCGATAACCACTGCGTCTGTTCGGTGTACGCGCAGAACATGGCCTTCGGCGTCCGGCCGCCGGCGATGGGCGAGTGGATCATGAATCTCGGCGAAGCGGCCGAGTACATGTTCGACCACAATATCTTCCAAGAAAATCTCGTCGGCGTCGACTACTGCGAAAAAATGGTTCGCGAGACGAACCCGAGCGTCTGGGAGAAAGCGAAGAAGACGCAAGCCCCCAACGCCGGCATTCACGGCTACAAGACCATCGCCGATATCATGACCTCACTCAACCCGTTTACCGGCGAGTTCTACCGGCAAGCACTCCAGATCAGCCGTTACACCCGCGAGATGTTCTGCCTGATGGAGGGGCGGCACGTTCACCCGTCGACACTCTACGCCGGCGGCACCGGAACCGTGGCGACGCAGCAGCTCTTCACCGACTACTATTCGCGCCTGATGCGCTACATCGAATACATGAAGGTCTGCGTGCCGCTGCACGACGATCTGTTCGACTTCTGGTACGATGCCTTGCCGGGCTACGAGCATAACGGCGAGCGGCGGATTCTTCTCGGCTGCTGGGGTGCGTTCCAAGATCCCGATTACTGCGACTTTCAGTACAAAAACATGACGAACTGGGGCCGGAAGATGTTCGTCACGCCGGGTGTCGTCGTCGACGGTAAACTCGTTACCAACGACTTGGTGCAGATCAATCTCGCGATCCGGATTTTACTCGGCCACTCGTACTACGACGACTGGGAAAGCGAAGAGATCTTCGTTCCGAACGATCCGCTCGGGAACCCCGTCGACCGGCGGCATCCGTGGAACATGCATACCTTGCCGACGCCGAAGAAGCGCGACTTTGCCAATAAGTACAGCTGGGTGATGTCGCCGCGCTGGTTCGACGGAAAGGATTATCTCGCGCTCGACACCGGCGGCGGCCCGATTGCGCGTCTGTGGTCGACGGCGCTCTCGGGACTGGTCGATATGGGCGGGTACATCAAGGCCACGGGAACGAGCGTGCAGATCAATCTTCCGAAAAGTGCGCTGAGCGGCCCGGTTTCGTTCGAGTGGAAGGTGCCGAAGTGGTCGAACACGCTCGAGCGCAACCGCGCCCGTACGTACTTCCAGGCCTACGGTGCCGCAGCGGCACTCTACTTTCTCGATAAAGCCTTCGAGGAACTCAACGCGGGCCGCACGCGCTCGTGGGAGCCGTTCACCGTTCCGAAGGAGGGGATCGGCTGCGGTTTCACCGAGGCGGTGCGCGGGGTGCTCTCGCACCACATGGTGATCCGCGAAGGCAAGATCGCAAACTATCATCCCTGGCCGCCGACGCCGTGGAACGGCAACCCGCGCGATATCTACGGAACCCCGGGCCCCTACGAAGACGCCGTGCAGAATACGCCGATCTTCGAAGAGAACGGGCCGGAAAACTTCAAGGGAATCGACATCATGCGCGCGGTGCGCAGCTTCGACCCCTGCCTTCCGTGCGGCGTGCACATGTACTTGGGTGATGGTAAGACGATCGAGACCGTTCACTCACCGCTCGCGCCGTTTGGTTAGAAGGGATCGACGTGAGCTCTGCGGTTGTCGCGATGGCAGCGAGGCTCGAAGAGCTGCTTGCCGGCTTCAAATCGGGGGATCGGCCGGAAGCAGCACGCGAGCGAGCGGAGGAGCTCGTTCGTACGGTCGTCACACTTTACGGGAGCGGTTTAGAGCGTCTGCTCTCGATCGCGCACTCTAAACTTGGCGACCGTTCGGACGAGCTCTTCACGGCGCTCTGCGAAGACAAGCTCGTCGAGGGACTCCTCTGTCTTCACGGCCTGCATCCGCTTTCGTTGGAAGATCGCATCGACGAAGCGATGCAGTCCGTATTGCCGTACATCAAATCGCACGACGGCAATATGGAGCTCTCGCGGATCGAAGGCGACGTCGTATACCTTCGGCTGGAGGGCAGCTGCGAGGGCTGCCCGGGCTCGTCGGCGACCCTGAAAGAGGCCGTCGAACGAGCGATCCTCGGGCGAGCTCCCGAGATCCGCGAAGTGAGAGCTGAGGAGATGACGCTTCGCATCCTCGCGCCCGCGTGAACGGGCTCGAGCGCATGCTGCGCAAGGCCCCGCCCCCGGGCGAGCGCTGCGATTTCTGCGCGACTTCGCTCACACCAGAACACAGTCACCTGATCGAACTCGCCGCGCGACGGATTCTCTGCTCGTGCCGGCCGTGCTATATCGTATTCCAACCCGAAGGGGCTGCGGCCGGACGATACCGTCCGATTCCCTCGCGCTACGCCGAAGTCTCCGACTTTGAAATCGAAGATGCAACCTGGGACGCGCTCGCGATTCCGATCGGCTTAGCCTTTTTCTTCTACAATTCGATTGAGAAGAAGATGCTGGCGTTCTATCCGAGCCCCGCGGGAGCCACCGAATCGCTGCTGCCGCTCGATACGTGGTCGGAGATCGCAGCAGAGCATCCGGTGCTCGACTCCGCCCAGCCCGACGTTGAGGCGATCCTGATTCGGCGTGCCGGCGGATCGTCGCGGTGTTTCGTCGTGCCGATCGACGCCGCATACGAATTGGTCGGGACGATTCGCAGTACGTGGAAAGGCTTCGACGGCGGTGAAGAAGCCCATCGGCGCATCGAAGAGTACTTCGAAAAGATCGCCGAACGGAGCCGCGGTCGCGTGACCGCCCCGACGTCATGACCGCGCTTTCGTTCAAGGTTACCGGAGCGCGGGTCGATCGCTACGCCGCGTCTCCCGCAATACTCCTTCGCGTGGTCGTCAGCGAGGCGAGCGGGTCAAAGATCGACGCGATCCTTCTGCGCGCCCAGCTTCGGCTCGAGGTCGCGCGGCGGCGTTATTTACCCGAGGAGAGTGCGTTGCTGACGGAGCTGTTCGGCGAGCCGGCGCGTTACGGCGAAACGCTGCGGCCGATGCTTTGGACGCACGTTTCGGCGCTGCTGCCGTCGTTCGAGCATCGAGCAGAATTCGATCTGTCCGTCCCGTGCAGCTATGACTTTGAAGTCGCCGCCAATAAATATCTCGCGTCGCTGCAGGACGGGGTGATTCCGGTAAACCTGCTCTTCAGCGGTACCGTTCTGGTGGAAGGCTCTACCGGAGTCAGCGCCGAGCTGGTTCCGTGGAGCTGCGAGGCGAGCTATTCTCTACCGGTGAGCGTGTGGCGCGAAGCGATGGATGCCTTCTTTCCGAATGCTGCCTGGATTCGCGTAAGCCGGGATGTTTTCGACGAATTGCGGCGATTCAAAATTGCAACGGGCCTCCCCACGTGGGAGGCCGCCTTCGAACGGCTCTGCGAGCTGGCTCGAGCACGGCGATGAATCCGCTCGAGCCGGCGCTGGCCGTCGCTAATGCCGTCCTGTACGAGGGTTACATTCTGTTTCCGTATACGGCGTCGGCGAAGAAGAATAGGATCCGGTGGCAATTCGGAGTCGTCGTCCCCGAAGCGTACGCCGCTTTAGGTACCGGCGAACCGTCCGCATCGCAAACGGAGGTCCTTTTGGAGGCTCGCGAGGGCGCTCGAGTCACGGTCGTGGTGCGTTTCCTGCAGGTCGAGACGCGGTGGGCGCAGGTTCCGGCGGGCACAGAGTTCGAGACCGTCGAGTCGGTCGAGATCGACGGCCGGCGATTCGTCAGCTTCGACGAGGGCGTCGAGCGGGAGGTCGAGCTACGGGTCGATCCTTTCGGCCCAATGACCGCCGCACCGATCGCGTTCCCGTCCGAAGAGCGAGTCGAGCCGTTGCGCGACGCCGCGGGAGCACTCGCGGCGCGAGTGGTGCGCCGTCGATGGCCTTTGCACGGCAGCGTTACGGTCGAATGCGAGCTCGTCGCGGGCGACCACCCGTTGCGAAGACTCCGCGTTTGCGTGGCGAACCAATCGGCGGTGGTGCCGGGAGAGCGCAGCTCCGCGCTCCGGACGGCGTTCGTTTCGACCCACGCGTTGCTCTACGCCGACGGCGGACGCTTTCTCTCGGTGCTCGATCCTCCGCCGGAGGCACAACTCGAAACGCCGGCGCTGCGTAATCGCCATACGTGGCCGGTGCTTGTCGGCGAGGAGACCGCCGACGCGCAGCGCTCGCCGCTCGTGCTTTCTTCGCCGATCATCCTGTACGACTTTCCCGCCGTTGCGCCGCAGAGCCAGGGAGACACCTTCGACGCAACCGAGATCGACGAACTGATGATGCTCAGCGTCCGCAGTCTTTCGGACGACGAACGCGAGGAGGCGCGCGCCACCGATCCCCGTGCGCGGGCGATCGTCGAACGCGCAGAACGCTTCGGCCCCGAAGAGCTCACCGATCTGCACGGCGTCTTGGACGTGCCTTCAATGGACTGCGTCTTCGTGCAGGGCGAGAAGATCGCCAAAGGCTCGATCGTGCGGCTTCATCCGAAGCGTCGCGCCGACGTCTGGGACGAGTTTCTCGAGGGTAAAACGGCGACGGTGCGTGCCATCCATCAGGACGTCGAAAATCAAATGTACGTCGCCGTCACCGTCGACGACGATCCCGCGAGCGACCTGCACGATTGGTACGGGCGTTCGCTCTTCTTTTATCCCGATGAGGTCGAGCCGGTCTCGATGGCCTCGGAGCGTTCGTCGTGAAGATACTCGTCGCGGGAATCGGCAACATCTTCTTCGGTGACGACGGCTTCGGCCCAGAAGTTGCTCGAGTGCTCTGCGCCGACCGATTTCCCGGGGTACGGATCGAGGACTACGGGATTCGCGGCCTTCACTTGGCCTTCGAACTGGCCTCGGGCTACGATCGGGCTTTTCTGATCGACGCGGTTCCTCGCGGCGGTCTCCCAGGGACGCTCTACGTGATCGAACCGGCTTCGCCGGCTCCGGGGGCGCCTCCGGATGCGCACCGCATGGATCTCGAGAACGTCTTTGCATTTCTGCGCGTGATCGGCGCGGAGGCACCCCCGATCACCCTCATCGGCTGCGAGCCCTCGGAGATCGACGAAGGCATCGGGTTGTCGCAGCCGGTTCGCGATACGCTCGCGCCCGCTGCCGACCTCGTACGGCGCTTGCTCAACGACGCACTAGCCGCAGGGCCATGCGGCGAGAAAGAGAGTAGGGTATGGTCAGAGGCATAATCGTCGGCGCGCTCGCATTTGCAGCGGCCTTTGCCGTGGAACGCGTACTCGCCGGCATGAAAGAAGATCTCGCGCGGTACGACGCGATGCGGAAGATGTCGGGCGAAGAGCCGCTCGCCAAGGAACTTCTCGCAACGATCGGTTCGCTCGTTACCGGATCCGTACAGAAGAGCGCGGTCACGTCGTTCGTCACCTCGCTGAGCAACGATGCCGTCCGTTACGCGAAGATGAAGGGCATGTAGCGGATGCAGGCGCAGTCGGAAGCCGCGGTGCGCTACGACGTTTCGCCGGCCGATTCGTCGCTGGTCGTGCTGGCTCGCTCGACCCTCCACCCTGTCCGCGCGAGCACATCGGCGCTCGGCGGCTTCGTGGTGGCGAGCTGGAGCCCCGACGATACCCTGGCGACCTCGCCGCTGCCGAGCATGCACGTGGAGTTTCCGCTCGATTCCGTTCTCTCCGGGAACGCGATGCAGGATCGCGAGATGCTCAAGACCGCCGATGCCGGGCGCTTTCCCAAGGTTGCGGCCGATCTGCGCAGCATCGAGTTGGCAGCCTTGCCGGTCCGCTACCGAGCGACCGGAGATATCACGCTGGCCGGCCGCGCCCGCAGCTACAGCGGGGAGTTCACGATCGCCCGGGCCGGGGATAGCGTCACCGTCGAAGGCGAGATTAGCCTCGACATCCGCGATTTCGGGCTGAAGCCGCCCAGCTTGCTGATCCTCAAGGTCGATCCCGTCCTGAGGCTTCGCCTTCGGCTCGTGGCGAGGAGGGCCCAGTGATCGTCATAGAAGATCGGCGCAAAGGTCTACGTCAGATGGAAGCTATGCCGGAAGAGTTAAGCTGCGAACGCTTCGAGGTTTCGAGTGCGGACTCGTCATTGACGTTTTTTGCGACGTCGACGCTTTTCCCAGTGTATGGAAAGGCGACGGAGATCGGCGGATTCGTCGAAGCCGCTTGGAATGAAAACGGGACGCTCTCGACGCATCCGGTGCCCAGAATGCACGTCGAACTCAAGGTCGAGAGCCTAAAGACCGGCAACGAACTGCAGGATCGGGAGATGTGGAAGCTGATCGACAGCAGGCGCTTTCCGAAGATCGTTGCGGAATTGCGCGAGTTGAGCAGCGGCGCGCTGCCGGGACGCTACAACGCCGCCGGGCAGATCACGCTGGCCGGTCTCGCGCGCCGGTACGAAGGCGAGCTCTTGCCGGCGCACGACGGCGATCACCTCCGAATCGGCGGCGAGATCAACGTCGACGTTCGTGACTTCGGGCTGAAGTCGATGAATCTGCTCGTGCTCAGCGTGGAACCGCTGGTTCGCGTCCGCTTGCGCCTGGTTGCCAAGCGCGTCTGGTAGGAATAAACGACTGTGTGTTTAGCAATACCTGGCCAAATCGTCGAGTTTTCCACCGAGCAGGCGGGTCTCGCGAAGGTCGACGTCGCGGGCGTCAAGCGCAACGTCAACGTCAGCCTCCTGGAAGACGAAGGCGTGGCCTGCGGCGACTGGGTCCTGATTCACGTTGGCTTCGCGATGAGCAAGATCGAGGAATCGCAGGCGAAAGACCAACTGCGGATGCTCTCGGCCCTGGGCGAAGACGAAATGGCGATGGACGAGATCCGAGGATACAGCTTTGCCGAACGCGAGTGAAGGCGGCACGAGCGGATGAAGTACGTCGACGAGTTTCGCGATCCGCAGCTGATTGCAAACGTCTCACGCGAGATCGCGCGTCTGGCCGGCGCCACCCGGCACTATCGGATCATGGAGGTCTGCGGCGGCCACACGCACGCGATCTACCGGCACGGGCTCAAGAACCTTCTGCCGCCCAACGTCGAGCTGATCCACGGGCCCGGATGTCCCGTCTGCGTCTTGCCGATGGGCCGCGTCGACGACGGACTCTCCATCGCGCAGCAGCGCGACGTCATCATGACGGCATTCGGCGACATGATGCGCGTGCCGGGCACGCGCGGAACGCCGCTCGAGCACAAGGCTCGCGGCGTCGATATTCGCATGGTCTATTCGCCGCTAGACGCACTGCGAATCGCCCAGACGACGCCCGAGAAGCACGTCGTCTTCTTTGCAATCGGATTCGAGACGACGGCGCCGTCGACGGCGTTGACGCTCGCGCGCGCGCGCTCCCTCGGCATTACGAACTTTTCGGTCTTCTGCAATCACGTCACGATCGTTCCGGCGATACGCGCGATTTTGGACTCGCCCGACATGCGGCTCGACGCGTTCGTCGGTCCTGGCCACGTTTCGACGGTCACCGGCTGCCGCCCGTACGAGTTCATCGCGCGCGACTACGGCAAACCGGTCGTCATCTCGGGCTTCGAGCCGCTCGACATCCTCGAGTCGATTCTGATGATCTTGCGGCAGCTTCGCGTCGGGCAGGCACGCGTCGAGAACCAATATCGCCGCATCGTTCCGTGGGAGGGAAATCTGCCGGCGCTGCAGGCGATCGGTGAAGCATTCGAGCTTCGGCCATACTTCGAATGGCGCGGACTCGGCTTCATCTCGCAATCTGCGCTCAAGGTTTCGAGCGCCTTCGCTGCGTGGGATGCGGAGGTGCAGTTCGAGGTTCCCGGCGTTCGCGTGACCGATCCGAAGGCCGCGCAGTGCGGCGAAGTTCTCAAAGGCGTTCTGAAGCCGCCGCAGTGCAAGCTTTTCGGCAAAGAGTGCAACCCGGAGCATCCAGTCGGAGCGCTGATGGTTTCGAGCGAAGGCGCCTGCGCCGCCTACTACCGCTACGCGCACCTGAGCGAATCGGTGCCGGCCTAGCGCGATGGAGACCGTCGAGCGCGACGTACCGCGCGTACGGTTCAACGACGCGCAGATCGAGATGGCGCACGGCGCCGGCGGAAAAGCCTCGCGGCGGCTCGTCGAAGGGCTCTTCGTGCCGCTGCTCGCGAACCCGATTTTAGCGACGCTCTCCGATTCTGCGCTCTCCGATTTCAAGGGATCGAAGCTAGCGACGACGGCCGACGGTTATGTCGTTAAACCGCTGCGCTTTCCCGGCGGTTCGATCGGTGAACTTGCGGTCAACGGTACGGTCAACGATTTAGCCGTCGCCGGAGCGGTGCATCCGCTCGGGCTCATGGCTTCGTTTATTTTGGAGGCCGGATTGCCGGGAGAGGCGCTGCGCGCGGAGGTCGAGGCGATGGCTGACGCCGCGGCGCGTGCGGGCGTGAGCATCGTGGGCGGAGATACGAAGGTGGTCGAGCATGGCTTTGCCGACGGGATGTATATCGCGACGTTTGGGTTCGGCGAAGTCGATGCGCGGGCAAAACTGGGGCCCAAGCGTATCCGCGAAGGTGACCGCGTCCTGCTTTCCGGCCCGATCGGCGACCACGGCATCACGATTCTGCTCGCGCGCGGCGAGCTCGACCTCGAAGCCGATCTCGCCTCCGACACTCGGTCCGTCGCTCCGTTGGTCGAGGCGCTGCTCGATGCCGCTGCGGAAGGTCTGCATTGGATGCGCGATCCGACCCGCGGCGGCGTCGCTACGGCGCTCAACGAACTCGTCGCCGCGACGCAACTCGGCATCACGCTCTTCGAAGAGGCAATTCCGCTGCGAGACGAGGTACGCGGCGCGTGCGAGATTCTTGGGCTCGATCCGCTTCACATTGCCAACGAAGGTCAGATCCTCGCGGTCGTCTCCGCCGATCTTGCGGACAGCGCGCTTGGCGCGATGCGATCGGTAGCCGGCGGCGAGCGCGCCGTGTGTATCGGCGAGGTTCGCGCGAAGCCGGCGCGCGCCGTCCTCGCCGTAACGGCCTATGGCGGGAGCCGCATCATCGACATGCTCGTCGGCGATCCGCTGCCGCGGATATGCTGACTAGCCGGCTGCCGGCCTTGGATCTGGAGCGGTTTATCGCCGATTGCTTCGCGCAACGCAGCGCGGTGGGCGACGCGTTCTTTCCAGCGCAGGCCCATCCGCTGGCGCAAGCCTGCCGAGGCATGTTCGAACGCTTCGAACGCGGCGGCCGGCTACTGGCCTTCGGCCGCGGCGCGTACGCCACCGACGCTCAGCACGTCTCGGTTGAGTTCGTCCATCCAGTGATCGTGGGGAAACGCGCGCTCCCCGCCGCGGATCTCAGCTTGGCCTTTGCGCCGTGGGTAGAGGCGGTTCTGCAGCCGGAGGATATCGTGATGGGATTCGGACCGCCGGGCGGCGATCCGGAGGTACGCGACGTCCTCACGCGGGCGCGCGCCCGCGGAGCGATGACCTTTGCGCTTCCGGGCGAGAACGCGGATTACGGCGTCGCGGCACCGAGCTCCGATCCTCATATCCACCAAGAGATGATCGAGATACTCTGTCACACGCTTTACGAGACGGTGCACGTTTTCTTCGAGCACAATGAGATGGGCCACGATGTCGGCGCGTCGGGATTTCTCTATCCGTTCTTAGGCGAATCTTCGGGTTCGCGAGATGCGCTCGTCGGCGAAGTAGCCGGCTCGATTTTGATGAAAGCGCGCGATGCGCGAAGCCTGCGCGAAGCGGTACTGGTGACGCAGGCGGGTGCGATCGCGGCCGCGACGACGGCCATTGCCGGGGAGCTGCGGGCCGGCGGAAAGCTGATCCTCTTCGGCAACGGCGGTTCCGCCACCGACGCGACGGACTGGGCACTCGACTGCGTGATGCCCGAGGGCGATTCCGTGCCGATTGCGGCGGTCTCGCTCTCGCTCGAACCGGCGATCCTGACGGCGGTCGCCAACGACGTCGGCGTCGAAGTCGTGTTTTTGCGTCAGCTCGTGGCTCAGGCGCGCCCCCACGATGTGGCCGTCGCGCTCTCGACGAGCGGCGGCTCGAAAAACATTGTGGCCGCCTTGGAGGAAGCGCGCAAACGCGGCCTGCTGACGATCGCGTTGCTCGGATACGACGGCGGCGAGGTCGTTCGCCGCGGTCTCGCCGATATCCCGATCGTCGTGCACTCGGATTACATTCCGCGCATTCAAGAAGTGCAGGGAACGATCTATCACGTCATCCGCGAGGCCTTGGACTTGCTGGGGCGACATGCCGCTTGAGCTGTATGGAACGCGCACGTGTCCGTACACGGCGGAAATGCGCTCCGATCTCGAGTGGCAAGGCAGAGCATTCGTCGAGTACGACGTTGAGGCGGATTCCGCGGCGCGCGAGCGGCTCTTCTCGCTCGTCGAGGGGGCGGTCAGCGTCCCCGTACTCGTCGATGAAGGACGGATCGTGCAGGTCGGCTGGAAAGGCCAAGGCTGCTACGTAGCCGTTGTGCGCTCGTGAAGGCTTCGCCGGCGACTACACTGGAAGCGCGCCGCCTGCACATCTCCGGTATCGTTCAAGGCGTCGGCTTCCGGCCATTCGTCTATCGGCTCGCCCACGCTCACGCCTTGCACGGCTGGGTGCTCAACGGCGAGCGCGGCGTCGAAGTGCACGTCGAAGGACCGGCCGAAACGCTCGCGCGTTTCGTTGCGGCAGTCGCCGTCCAGGCCCCCGCGGCGGCCCGCATAGCGGGGATCGAAGAAGAACCGGCGGCCGTTGCGGGCTTCGCCGACTTCGTCATTCGCCAGAGCAGCAAAGGGAACCGGCCGACGGTTCGCGTCTCGCCGGACTTGCCGGTCTGCTCCGATTGCCTCCGAGAGTTGTTCGATCCACGCGACCGGCGCTTTGCCTATCCCTATATCAACTGCACGAACTGCGGCCCGCGCTACAGCATCATACTTGCGCTGCCGTACGATCGTCCGCTCACCACGATGCGAAGCTGGCCGATGTGTGAGTTTTGCGCTGCCGAATATCACGATCCGGGCAATCGCCGCTTTCACGCCCAGCCGGTAGCATGTCCGCAGTGCGGCCCCGCCTACGTCTTGCAGAGTCAAGGCCGGAGCGTTTCGGGCAGCGATGCGATCGCTAGGGCGGCCGAACTTCTTACCGCTGGGGCGATTCTCGCGATCAAAGGCTTGGGCGGCTATCACCTTTCCTGCGACGCGCGACAGCCCGATGCAATTCGCAACCTGCGCGAACGGAAGTATCGTAAGGAACGTCCCTTCGCCTTGATGGTCGCGAACCTCGAGGTTGCGCGAGATCTGGCGGAGCTGTCGCCGCAGCATGAGGAGTTGCTGTGCTCCGTGACCAGGCCGATCGTTTTGGCACCGGCGCGGACGCAGCTCGAGGGCGTCGCTCCGCAGAACCGCGAGCTCGGCATCATGCTTGCGTATACGCCGCTGCAGCATCTCCTGTTTGCCGCCGGGGCACCAGAAGCGCTGGTGATGACCAGCGCGAACCGCTCGAGCGAGCCGATCGCCTACATTGACGCCGAGGCGCTCGAGCGCCTTGACGGCATCGCCGACGCCTTCTTGATCGGAGAGCGCGAGATCGCGCGTCGGGTAGACGATTCGGTGACCGGCATCGGGCCGTACGGCCCCACGGTGGTGCGCCACGCGCGCGGCTGCGCGCCCCAGGCGATTGCCCGCGTGCCGGCGCGGCGCCCGATGCTCTGCCTCGGCGCCGATCTGAAAAATGCGATCACGCTGGTCGTCGACGGCCAGGCGTTCGCGAGCCAACATATTGGGGATCTCGAGCACTATGGAGCGTTTACGGCGTTTAAAGAGACCGTCACAGATTTGTGCGCGATGTACGAGGTGCGCGGGAGCGACCTGCTCGTCGTGCACGACGCACACCCGCAGTACGCATCGACGCAGTACGCGCACGCGCTCGAAGGGGAGCATCGTGCCGTGCAGCATCATCGGGCGCACCTGGCCAGCGTTCTTACCGAGCGCGAAGCATTCGATACCGCGGTAACCGGAGTCGCCTTCGACGGTACGGGATACGGCGATGACGGAACCATTTGGGGAGGCGAGATCTTTACCGGAAGCGTTCGTGACGGATTCGTCCGCGCGATCTGGCTGCGCGAAGCGGCGCTTCCCGGCGGAGACGCCGCGGCTCGCCACCCGGTCCAGGCGGCGGCCGGATTTCTGAGCGCGATCGACGATCTCCCGGACCTCAGCGCCGCGCCCTTCGATTTTCCCCAGCGGTACGCGAAGGCTCGGCGTATCGCTCGCAGCGGTGTGCGAACGTTCGTGACGACGTCGGTCGGACGGCTTTTCGATACGGTCGCCGCACTCGTCGGGTTCACGCGCGAGATCACGTTTGAAGCGCAGGCGGCGGTGTGGCTCGAGCACCTCGCGTGGTCTGCGGATAACGACGATGCGTATCCCTTCCCGTTAGTCGACAATCGGCTCGATTACGCCCCGCTGCTCGCTGCGATCGTTGCCGATCGGCTGCGCGAGCGAGCAGCGGCCGAGATCGCGCGGGCCTTTCACCATGCGGTTGCCGGTGCGATCGTAACGGCCGCTGCGGAGCTGAGGAAGACCAAAATCGTCGCCTCCGGAGGCGTCTTTGCGAACGGGCTGCTCGTGGCGCTGCTTGCGGAACGCCTGGGCGACCGGCTCTGGCTCAATCAACGGGTCCCGGCCAACGACGGTGGTATAAGCTTGGGCCAAGCGGGGCTCGCGGCGGCCCGTTCCGGTACGACCTGATCGAACGCCGGGCGCACCCGTTTGTTTGGGGGGCGTATCCCGCGGGAAATTTGAAGAAATGCTCCTCGAAGAAGCGACTACTCACCCCTACGAACTCCGGGCGCAAAGCGCGAAGGTGCTCCTCGGCAGGCTCTACCGCGATGTGTCCGACCTGGTTGTGCAAGAAACGAAACTGGCAAAGCTGGAAATCCACGAGCGCGCCGGCCGCGCGCTGCACGCACTGCGCAGCCTCGGCATATCGCTCGCCTGCGCAATCGTTGCGATGGCCAGCCTCGCAGCCTGCGCCGTTGCGTCGCTGACGTTCGTCGTGCCCCTCTGGCTCGCGGCGTTGATCGTTGGCGTCGGGTTTTCCGTCGCAGCGCTTGCACTCTCCGCCGCGTCGAGAAAAACGTTTGCCGCTGCCGCCGAACCGCTGCGCTCGACGGTCGGCGAAGTAATTGGTGCGCCGCGCGGTGCGGCGACCGAAGAAGAGCTGCGTTTACGGATCGAGGCGACAAGACGCCACCTCGACCAGACGCTGAATGCACTCGAACACAAGAGCGACTTAGTCGGGCCCCTGCGCGACACGGCGCTCGGATTGGGCTCGCTCGGAATCGCCGTAAGTTCGATCGTCCGCGGCGCGAGCGAACAAACGAAACGCTGACTAGAATTTTATAGAGCGGCATAGGATCAAGGGCCCAGGGGCTGGGCCCTTCGATTCAATTTTGCGTCGAAGCGCGAAGCGATACGGGCTTGCCGCCCTGGAGGTGCGAAGCTGGGATCAGGCGACCGACCTTAGGAGATTACGTTGAGCCTCCGCTTCTACTCTAGCTCAGCCGCGCTTTTCGCTATTGTTTTAAGCGCCTGCAGCCAAGGCAGCCCGTCATTTGAAAGCGCTATTCCCAACGCGCATCCGGGAGCCCGTCCGGCCTTCTCCTCGACGTCGGGCCAACCGATCTCGCACGTCATTATCGTGATCCAAGAGAATCGCAGCTTCGACAACCTTTTTGCAACCTTTCCCGGCGCCAGCGGAGCGAAGAAAGGGCTGATAAACGACGGTAAATACGTCAAGCTGCGCATGAAGGGCTTGGAAAGCAACATGGTGCTCGACAACAGTTGGCCGGCTTTTGTCCAGGATTTCGACGGCGGTAAAATGGACGGCTTCAACCTGGTTTGGGTCAACGAGCACAAGTGCACGTGTGCGTACCAGTACGTCAACCCCAGTCAAATCAAACCGTACTGGTCGATGGCCCAACAATACGTGTTGGCCGACCACATGTTCCCAACACAGGCGAGCGGTAGTTTTACCGCGCACCAAGACTTGATCCGCGGGGGTACCGAGCTCAACTCGTATGAGACGCTCATCGACTTTCCCAGCGACGGGCCGTGGGGATGCGACGCGCCGAAGGGCGTCACCACGTCGCTGCTGACCAGCTCCGATAAGTACGAGTATCTTCAAGGCCCCTACCCGTGTTTCACTTACGAAACACTCCGCGATCTGCTGGACGCAAAGAGCGTCTCGTGGAAGTACTACACGCCGGCGATCCACGTTCATGGCGGCGATCTTTGGAACGCCTTCGACGCGATTTCGCAGGTCCGTAATGGCCCCGAATGGACGACGAACATCTCGTCGCCGGAGACGAACATCTTCAACGACATCAGCTCGAACGCGCTTCCGGCGGTCTCGTGGGTCGTTCCCGACGGCCAGAACTCCGATCACCCAGCCCAAGGGCTGTGGGGAATTCACAAAGATACCGGACCGTCGTGGGTCGCGCAGGTCGTCAACGCCGTCGGGCAGAGCTCGTATTGGAACTCGACCGCGATCGTCGTCGTTTGGGACGACTGGGGCGGGTTCTACGATCACGTCGCCCCCCCGCAGCTCGACTACACCGGCCTCGGCTTCCGGGTGCCGATGATCGTCGTCTCGCCCTACGCCAAACCCGGCTACGTATCGCACACTCAGTACGAGTTCGCCAGCATCCTTAAGTTCGTCGAAGACGACTTCGGACTCGGGAGTCTGGGTACGACCGATACTCGAGCAACGAGCATCGGCGACGTCTTCAACTTCAAGCAGAAGCCGAGAAAGTTCGCGCCGATTCCCGCTGCGTACCCGAAGTCGTACTTCCTGCACGAACGGCCTTCCAATATGCCCGTAGATACCAACTAACAATCCAGAATCCGGCGACTCCCGGACGCTACGGCGTCTTCGTCTCCTTGCTCGACACTTTGACGAGCCGGCCGCCTTCGAAGTGGTAGCCTGAATCGAGAAAATCGGCCGGGTGCCGCGAAGCGCTCTCCTTTTGATCCTTCAGGGTGACGAGGTGTAGCGTGCCATTCCTGAAGTAGCTTCGCACGAGCGTCGTATCGGTTTTGAAAGAGCCAAGCAGCTCCGGCGGCGCGCACGGCTGGGTCGTCGTCAAGCGGTAGATGACTAGTGACTGGATTCCCGTCGAGCCGCTGAGGCTAAGAGGAATCAGCGCCAACATCGTGTTGCCGACCTGGCCGGCGGCGACTCTGCCCACCCCCGCCACGTAGACGAGGTCGGCAGTCTTCGGATTGGACGAAAGCGTCTTCGCCCAGTCGATGCTTTTGTTGGCGGAGCACTGGTCGGCCAGCGCTCGATCGCCCAACGACATCCCGCCTCCCAAGAGGCACGCAGCGACGAACAGGCTTTTGAACTTCATAGGTACCGGGCTGTTCGGCTCGTCGTGACGGCGCTACTTCTCTCATAACCTCCCGCCTTCGGCGAGGTCGGCCGACAGCGTTACACGTTTGCGCTTTAAACGAAACGCTGCGCTGCGCTGAATTGCGCGCAGAGGTTAGCAGCACAAGGAGGCGCCGCTTGGCTTCGATAATGCCACGCCCTCTGTGGCATCGCTTCTTGCTCGCAATCTCGACATTCTGCGCACTGACGCAGGCGCAAGGACCGGCGACCCTCTCTCGCCGCAGCTAGGCTTGCCAGCGGCCCGCTCCAGCGTCTGACCGGCGTTACGATCGACGCTCCGGGTAACGCTTGGGTGTGCAACAACTAGCTGCCGGTTCCGGTTCAGACCAACCCTGGGGGCGACGGCCTCGTCGTGTTCGTCGGCATCGCGGGCCTGGTTTAAACGCCCATGGTGGGGCTGCCGAAGCGGCCTTAGCTGCCCGTCATCTTGCGCAGCTGTTCCCGCGTGTAGACAAACGGAACGTGGCCCGGAGTCACGATCCGCGCGATGTCGCGCACGATCACGCTGGCGACGCCTTCGACCGGCTGCGGAGCTTGGTAATCGATCCAAGCCAGGATCGTCATACCGGTCGAGGGCGAGTAGTAGTCGCCGGTATTATAGCCCGGAAGTGCACCGGTATAGCCGTACCAGCCGGCGCTGCAGGTGATTCCCAGACCGAACGATGTGTTGCCCAAGATTGGGATGCAGTCGATCAAATCTCTGTAGGTTGCCTGGCCGCTCGCCTGACCCGTCGCGTAGAGCTTGATCCAACGGCGAATATCGTCGGCGGCCGAAATCATCGCGCCGGCCGACCAGGTGTAGGCCACTGGTTCCGTGTTGCTGACGTCCTGCCAATCTCCGTTCTTATTGAGGCCGTATCCGCGCACCCACGGCTCGGGCATCGTATCGACCTGCGGAAAGGACGTTTGCGTTAGACCGAATGGTTCGATGAGGCGTTTGCGGATTTCATTGCCGACGCTGTCCTTGGTGATCGCTTGGATGATGAGGCCGAGCAGAATATAGTTGGTGTTCGTGTAACGAAAGCGTTGGTTCGGGGGAAAATAGGGCTTGTGCTGCACTGCCCACGCAACCAGCATGCGCTGATTGAAGTTCTTGGGCACCTTTGCGTTCAACGCGGCGAACTGCGGCGTATCGTATGCTTCATAGAGGCCGCTGCGCATCTCGCAGAGCTCACGGACCGTAATGTTGCGGGCATTGGGAATGCTGACGCCGAGCGCAAAGCGGCTGAGCGGATCGTCGAGTGCCAGTTTTCCCTCGGTAACCAGCTGCAAAAGAACGCTGACGACGAACGTCTTGGTATTGCTTCCGATGCGGAAGTGGTCGGTCGGCTTGAGCGGTGCTTTCGTCGCAAGATTTTCGTAGCCGAAGGTCTTTACAAAGCTGTGGCCCTTGTCGTCCCAGACCCCGATGATCGTTGCAGGTATCGGCGAATGGCCGCCATAGTGCACCCGATCGCGCTGCACGGCTGCGACGATCGCAGACCGGACCGAGGGGCTCGCAATCGAGGGCAGGTTTGCCGACGGTGTCGGGATCGGCGCGAAGAAAGCGAGCAACGCAAAAGAAAGATTGACGGCTGATGAAGCGCAACGACGCACGGCGACTCCTTCGGACGAAGCGAGGGTTGAGACTTCATTCGGACCGCAGATTGGGGGCCCTTTTTGGTAGTTTCGTTGAGGGCCGACGTAACGAAAATGTCGCCCATCCGTTGAAAGCTAGAGTTACCGCAAATCCGCTCTCGCCGCGCGCATCGTCGAAAACGAATAAAAATCTTGCCAAAGGCGGGGAAGCCTTAGGCTTAGTCGCTTATCCTCCTAGGCCTTCGCGTGGAGCAAATGCCTTTCTAAGCGCAGACGACGTGTGCTGTGGCAAGTTATTTGTTTTTTGAAGCGAAATATATGTAAGCAGTTTATTGATGCCACAACCCTAGTGTTTTTTTTATATAATTTGACTTCGGGATTACGAAAATGACCGCTCGCTCCTATATCTTTGGACCGTTTCGACTGGATGGCCGCCGGCGCGTGCTCTACTGCGAGGGAAGGCCGCGGGTGCTCTCCGAGCGTCTCTTCCAGTTGCTGCTCGCCCTGATTGAAGCCGATGGTGAGCTGCTCGATCGGGAGTCGCTCGCACAACGTATTTGGGGCGCCGAAGGTGTCACCGATGGAAATCTCACGCAACACATCTACTTATTGCGCGAGCTCCTCGGGGAGGAGCGGGATGGGCGCAGCTACATCGTGACGATTCCACGCCGAGGATACCGCTTTGCCGCTACGGCAAGCATCGTTTCGGCCGAGCCGGACGCGGCGCTTCGACCGCCGCCCCCTTCGCCGCGCGTCGAAGCGCGCGGTTCCCAGGCCTTGCAGCACTACTGCAGCGGAAGTTATTTGCTCGATCGCCGTACCGCACCGGCGCTGCAAGCGGCGGTGCGTTCCTTCGAGGCCGCGCTGCAAATCGATGAGTCGTTTGGGCCCGCGCTGGTGGGATTGGGCCGGGCGTGGGCGCTGCTGGCGGAATATTGGCACGTCCCCAGCGGGTCAGCGATGGTGCTGGCGCGCCGCAGCATCGAGCGCGCAATCGAACTCGACCCGCGCTCGCCGCCGGCGCTGGCCGCGTTGTCGGAAATCCAGCTCTTCAGTGACTGGGATTGGCCGAAGTCGTGGGCCTCGCTCGACGCCGCACTGACGTTCGATCCGCGGCTGGCCTACGCGTGCAACAACGCCGCCTGGTACTATCTCTACCGGCGTGAGTTCGATAGAGCGGCACTGCAGGCGCGCGAGGCGCTCATGATCGAGCCCGCTTCGCTGCCGCTGCAGTTGCTCGGGGCCCGCGTCGCACTGCACTCCGGGAAGGTCGACGAAGCGGCAGCCTCTATTTCGAAGATTCTAACGATCGATCCAGATTTCTTCATCGCGCGCCGCTTCCTCGCGCTTGCCCATATCGTCGGAGGAGACCCCGATCGCGCGATCGAGGAGATCTCCATGCACGGCGCTGACTCGTCCGAAGACGCCGTCTATCGCTTGCCGATGCTCGTCTGTGCCTACGCAATACAGGGCGAGAAGGAGAAAGCCGCTCAAACCTATGGCAAACTTCAGGAGCTCGGCCAACGACGTTACGTAAGCTCGTGGAACTTCGCGTTGGGCGCGGCGAACTGCGGGCGCGAAGACGAGGCGCTTTGGCTGCTTCGCGATGCTTACGCGCAGCGCGACCCGGCTCTTTTCCTGCTGCCTCTCCTGCCGCTGTTCTCGTCGATCGAAAGCCGATCGGACTTTAAAGAAATTCTCCGCGACATCGCGGCGTAGCAGTGGGCTCTCCCCTAGGACACAAGCCCCAATGTAGGGCGGCCGGTACGTTTTGGTGCGCCGGCCGCCATACAATAGCTCCAAGATGTCGCTTTTCGCTTCACCACAAAATGGCTACGGCGCCCAGACGCTCCTATTCACCTTCACGGTGGTGGTTCTCGCGTTGCCCGTGGCGCTGTTGCTCGCGGCATCATTTCTCCAACAGCACCCCAGGCAACGAGCCTCTCGTGCTCTCGCTTCCGAACCGCTACGGCTGCGCAGCCTCAAACCGATAGAGTAACCCCGCCCTTTCGTCACCGTTCCCCCTCGGCCTGACCGGCGCGCCCGATTTACTCGAGCGAGGATCGCGACGGGATTTGCCGTGCATTTTGCCGTAGGGTGCTTTTCAAATTCGATAACGCTATTGGAGCTAGCATGCCGAAGATCGCGAATCCTCGACTCGCAGTGACGGCTTTTCTCGCGCTATCCGCGTTGATTTCCTATTCGACCCCCGTAAGAGTCACGGCCAAGCCGACGAGTTCCGGCGGCCTGTCGAAGATCGATCACATCGTGATCATCGTTCAGGAAAACCGGAGTTTCAACAACTTGTTCGAGGGTTTTCCGAACGCCACGACTTCGAAAACCGGCGCTTGCGATGGTCAAACGATAACCTTGAGCCAAGTACCGCTGGCAACGGGTTGGGACATCTCGCATGCCTTTCAGGACGCAAAAACCGCGGTTGACTACGGGAAAATGGACGGCTTTTGCCACGAATCAAACGCGGGCGGAAAGGACGCGCAATACTCGTTCGTTCGCGAGAAAGACGTAGCGCCGTATTGGAAGTTGGCCCAGCAATATACACTTGGCGATAAGATGTTCGCATCGCAGCTGGACGGGAGTTTCGTTGCCCATCAGTACCTGATCGCCGGCCAAGCCGGAGGGGCGTATTACTTACCCAACTACGAGCCGTGGGGCTGCGACGGCAACCCAGAGTGGCGCGTCGGTATTATGAATGGTGCCGCGACTTCGCGGCAAGGGGGGCTGCCGGTCGGTGTCGCTTTTCCGTGCTTCACGTACAAGTCGATAGCCGACGAGCTGGACGCCGCCGGCCTATCGTGGCGCTCGTACTCACCTCGGTACTGCCCCAAGGTCCGCTGCCTTACTGCTTACTCCTGGGATGGCTACGACGCCATCAAGGATATTCGCGAGGGCCCGGATTGGAAGAAAGACGTCGTTTCGCCCGAGACGAAAATCCTGCGAGACGTACAGAAAGGGAAGCTGGCCGACGTGACGTGGGTTATTCCGTCGGCCAAGTTGTCAGATCACGCCGGAAGCGACAGCAAACTCGGACCGTCTTGGGTTGCATCGGTCGTCAATACGATTGGTGAGAGCGAGTTCTGGCCGTCTACCGCAATCTTCGTCGTCTGGGACGATTGGGGTGGCTGGTATGACGGCGTGGCCCCGCCGCAGCTCGATTGGGATGGCCTTGGGATTCGGGTGCCGTTGCTCTGCATCTCTCCGTATGCCAAATCGAACTACGTAGACCACACTCAATACGAGTTCGGCAGCCTATTGAAAATCATCGAGAACCGCTTCGACCTTCCTTCCTTGGGCCAGACCGACGCACGCTCCACCGCTCCGACGAACTGCTTCGATTTTTCCCGGAAACCGCGCGCGTTTACCGAGATTTCGGCACCGTATCCAGCTGAATACCTCATCGCGCACCCTGGAACGGGGGAGCCCGACGATCAATGAAGCATCTGATTGTAGTCCTCCTCGCGATCGCGGCGTTAATTACCGCTTGCACGCCTCGCGCCGAAGTTTCGCCGCCGTTTCCCGCCTCGTCGGAGCGCACCGCGCCGTCGCGGCGCACAACCTCCTCAGGCACGCTCTACGTCTCGGATTCCATTGCGAACAAAGTTATCGCCTTCCAGCTCTCGGGATCCAAACAACTGCCTGTGGCGACGATCACTAATGGCATCGACGTTCCGGCCGGAATGGCAACCGACGGGGCCGGCAACCTGTACGTAGCAAACGCCGGGAACAACACGGTGACGGAGTATCATCCAGGCGGCTCATCGCCGGTAACGACGCTATCCGAGGACCTGTCGGGCCCAGTCGACGTGGCGGTGGACTCTAAAGGAACGGTCTACGTCGCCAACTATTACACGTTCGGCGACTCCATCGTGGAATTTCCTGCGGGCGGCAGCAAACCATCGCTTTCTATCCACCAGCAGTGTTCGTGCTACCCAACGGCGTTAGCTCTTGACGCGAACGAGAACCTCTATGTTACGTACCAAAATTTCTATTCGAACCCGGCCGTTTATGAGTATTCCTCCGGGTCGAAAAACGGAACGGATCTAGAACTTGCATTTGGATCCGGCGGTCACTTTTTTGCGGCGGGGCTGCTGGTCGATGAAGCGGGAAATCTGATCGTCGCGGTCGGATCGATTCCCTCGATCGAAGTCTTCCCGCCCGGTAAAAAATCGCCCTCGCAGAGCTTCGGAGCGACCGGATCGCCGCAGCTCCTGCAGTTCGTGAACGGCGAGAGCGACGTCGTCGTAAGCGATACGGTGAATCATGCCATTGAAGAGTACACGTATCCCGGGGGATCGCTTGTCAATACGTTCGCAACCGGGTTGGAGAGCGCGTACGGCGCCGCCGTCGCCGGCTCATCGACCAGTCGAGGAAAAAGGTGCCCTTGCAAGCGGCACACGTGACGCGATCTGGTCGATCGCACTAGCGCGGTACGGCCAGCGCCGAGAACTGTCCTTTGAGGGTATACGTCTGCATCGGCGCCGACGCGCCGGCGGCAAAGACGACGATCGTGTTCGTTCCCTTTCTTGGAACGTTTGCGATGTAGAGCCGGCCCAATCCGTCGAACGCGAGCGCCGCTGGATAAACGAATCCGGAATGAATCGTACGCCAGAGCGTTGTTTGCCCTTTGCGATAGACCGTAATGGATGCCTTCGTCTTTTTGCTTCCGCCGTTACCGACGTAGATGTTGCCGTCGGCATCCACGGCGAGGGCGCTCACGGTGCTAATGCCGGCAGCGATCGTCAGTGACGGCGTGCTCTTTCCGCGCGGATACACCGTCACGTTCGAGCCGCCGCTGAAGAGCCCGTTGGCGACGACTAAATCGCCGTTTGGAGCGACCGCTAGCTGGACCGGGAGGCCGATCCCGTCGTTGATCACACGCGACGGCACGTGCCGCCCGTGCGGGTAGACGCTCACCCAACCAGGGAATACGTCGAAGTTCCCCACGTAGAGGTGCCCGAATTTGTCGAGCACGGGTGAATGAGCGAAGCCGCTGAGCCCCTTGAGCCGTTGCCGAGGTTTCGTTGCGCCGGCTGCGTAAACTGCCCCGCTGCCTTCCAACTGACAGCAGCCCGCACGGTATTGAGCGACGACGAATAAACGTCCGGCAGCATCGGCAACGAGCCCGTGCGGAACGCCGGCGACGCCGCTTAGAACCCGCTGGGGATTTACGCTCTTGGGCCCGTAGACGCTGACGTCACCCTCGTTTGACGCGAGCGAATTCCCGACATAGAGATTGCCGGAACCATCGAGAGCAAGCGTTGTGGGGTTTTCGATATCCGCGGTAATCGTCGGGCCGCCTAACATCTGCACCATTCCGTTCGGCGACGGGCAGGGCGAGCTCGAGGGACACGTCTGCGCGACATAGGCAAACGGTCGTTGTGTTTTGGCGGAAAGCTTGGGCTCGTTCGTCGCGGCAAGATTTGTTGGCGCACCCACCCGCGCGGGGATGCTGCCGCCGCAGCCGGACACAATCGGAGAAATAAGAATCAAACCGGCCGCCAACAGTGTCAATCGCATGGCCACGCCGGGTTCGACGACGCGAAGGCCCACGCCCTACCAAAGACACCGAGCCCCTCCGGGGGAAGCAGCGGAGGGGCCGAGGCGCGTCGCCTCAGCCCTTGTTGCTGCAATTCGTCCGAGAACTACTTTGGCGCCAAATAACTCATCATCGAGGTCGGAAAGACTTTGCGGTGTTTCTTGATGCGCAGGCTCCACGAGCCGATGGGTTTCCCCTCGGGGAACGCATACGTGGAGATTCGGTTGTTCACCGGATCCGTAACCATGAGCACCGTGCCGGTCGAGTCTAGGCTCAGGGCCTCGGGGTGGCCGCCGGTCTTGATGTAGCTGGGTTTTCCGTCCGTCGTCACCGCAACCTCACCGGCCGATGGCAGGCTGTACGCCATCGGTCCGCCGGCGCTCGGCGAAAGGAGTATGCCGGCGACTTCGGACGTGCTCTGGAGCAGGGTGGGGCTTCCGTAGGTGCCGCTAGGTTCGTAAGGATACTCCCACACCTCGCCGGTCGTTCCCGAAGCCGTCGCCGCGTTCGCGGTCCAATAGACGTTTTTCGCTGCGTCCACCGCGACACCGACGCCGGTCATTCCGCTCTGCCCCGGCAGAATCGTCGGTGACGGCGACCCGTAGTTCCAAACGTAGATTGAGGAGTTCGAGCTGCCCGACTGAGATTCGACGGCCGCATAGAGGGTCTGGTCTTTGGCCATGGCCAGGCCCGTGATGAGGCACGCCGAGCAGGTGTCGAACGAGGCGAGCAGCTTCTCATTCTTCGGCGAGATGTGGCTTACTTCGACCGTAGATGACCCTTCATTTACATGCAGGGCGCATGCCGAGCACTTGCCGTTCCAGAACGCCGTAGCTTGGAGGCTCGTGTTTGCCCAGTTGTTCTGATTAACGACAATGCTGCTCACGACGGCATCGAGAGTCGCCGGGCCGCAGACGCGGACGTAACCGCCTATGATCTGAAAAAGGCCGGTAAACTCATCTTGCTGGGTTGGAGTGGTTTGAATCCAGTAGGTTCCCCACACCGGGTTGGTGCACTGACTCCAGCCATTCTCCCCCAGAGGCTTGACTTTGATGGGCCCCGCGGCGGCGGCGTCCGCCGCAACGCGCGACGCCGATTGGTAACCCGTGCTCGGAGTCACTGCCATGTTGCCCGAACACGCTGTGAGCACCGCGACTGCGGCCGTCGTGCAGAGAGTTGAAATCAAAAAACGCATTGCTGGCTCCTGTCGTAACGTAGCGGATCCCGAAACTCGTCGGGTCACCCGCATTGTCCGGCAGGGGAACGAAACGCAACACCCTCAGCTGCTACAGTTAACCGGCACAGTTGGCGGCCAGTTCGACCGCCTGAGCCCTCGTCATGTCCGCGCCCCGGCGCATGAGCGCGTCGACCTCGACCTCGGGCCTGCGTCCCAGTGCCGCTTTGAGCACCTCGTGGCTGCTTCGCTCGGTCGTTTCGCGCTCGTAGCCCGAACGAGAATAGCCGGCTTCGACAAAGCCGGCGAGCAGAGCGGCGCGTTCGACGTCGTTGCGGCAGGCCAGGGCCGCAGCGAGATGTTCGAGCGCGTGAAGCACGCGTTCGCTGCGCTGAGTTTTCGACGCGAGCGCGACCGCTTCGCGGGCCGTCGCTTCCGCTTCGATCAAGTCGCCGAGCCGCAGCAAGTACCCCGCACGATTGCAAATGAAGACCGATTCACGCTCGGGATCCCCGCTCTCGGCCGCGATTGGAATCGCTTCGTCGACGATCTCCAGCGCACGCTCCGCACGGCCAGCAGCAAACTCGAGCTCCGCTAAGTCTCCGGAGAGTCCCCAGGCCTCTCGCGCGGCCTCGCGCAACGTGAATATTCGAATCGCCTGTTCGATGCACGTGCGTGCTTCGTCGAAGCGGTGTAACTCCGCCAGCATCCACGAACGATGCTGCAAAGCCCAGGCGAACGGCAAATTCGACTCAGTAGGGGCGAGGCGCAGGAGCTCGCAGGCTCGATCGTTTGCCGCGAGAGCTTCGTCGAGCCGGCCGATCGTATAGAGCGCGACGGCGTAGCGGGTATATGCGGTTGCGCCGAGCCGGGCATCGCCAACGAGCTGTGCGAGACCGACGGCTCGCTCCGACGCGTTCAAGCGCGTGTTGGCATCGCTGGATAGGCGCGCAATGCCGGCGAGCAGCCGCGCTGCCACCTCCAAATTCTCATCTTCACGCACGCGCGCCAGCGACCGCTCGAGCCAAGTACAGCCCTCTTCGGCGAACCCGTACCAGTAGAAGAGCTCCGGTATGCGGCACGCGATTTGGGCGCCGAGCGCGAACTCGCCGGCTGCCTCACACCAGTGGAGCGCGGCGCGAATATTCTCCATGTCGGCGAATAACGGCGCGAGCCGCGTATTCGCGCCTTCGATATCGATACGCTCTTCGGTCTTGCGCAGCAGTTCGACAATCCAGCGTGCGTGTCGCAAGCCCAGTGCCGCCGCTTCTCCCGCGTCGGTGGCCTCCCGCGCGAAATCGCGCGTCGATTCCAAGAGCCGGTAACGCACGCCTCCCGAAAGCAGATCCCTTACGATCAAGGACTTCTCCACGAGCGAAACGAGGCTCGGTAAGACCGCCAACGCTTCGTCGCAGACCGACTCGGCCGCCTCGAGCGACCAGCCCCCGGCGAATACGCTCACCCTTTGCAATAATTGCTGCTCGCTGGGTTCGAGCAAGTCGTAGCTCCAGGCGATAAGCGCGTGCATTGTTTGTTGTCTAGACGGCGCCGCTCTATCGCCACCCGACAATAGCTCGAAGCGGTGATTCAGCCGGTTCTCCAACGCCGTTAGGCCCAGTGCGCGCACCCGAGCCGTAGCCAATTCGATCGCGAGCGGAATGCCGTCGAGACGGCGGACGATGCTTGAGACGACCGAGCAATCATCGCGACCCAAGGCGAACCCCGCGTCTCTGCTTAATGCGCGCTCGCAAAAGAGCTCGACCGCAGAATAGCGCATTGCCGCATCCGCAGTGAGGCGAGCGTCCGGCGGCGGACATTCGAGCGCCGGAATTTCAAAGACCGCTTCACCGTCGGTTCGAAGCGGCTCGCGGCTGGTTGCGAGGATGTGCGATTCTCCTCCGCGCTTGAGCACGGCACGCGAGAGCTGTGCGACGGTATCCAGAACGTGTTCGCAGTTGTCGAGAACCAGGAGCGCGCGCCGCTCGTGCAAGAACTCGGCGATGGCTTCTGGCGCCGGCGTTCGAGCCGTGGAAATGCCCAAAACCGCCGCGACGGTAGGCGTAACCGCGGAAGCACCCGAGAGTGCAGCGAGATCGACGAACCACGCACCGTCAGGAAAGCGCAGGCGATGCTCCGTGGCGAGCTCTATCGCAACCCGAGTCTTGCCAACGCCTCCAGGGCCGACCAGCGTTAGGAGACGGTGGCTCCGGAGGAGGGTCTCTGCTGCAGCAACCTCCTTCTCGCGACCGATCAGGCGCGTCGGGGGTGATGGAAGCCTATGAGGTGCAACGGATTGCGGGCTTACCACTGTTCGCGGCTTCCGCGTTCTCGCCGATTGCGCCAGGGCCGTAAGCTGCGACCGTTCCTCCGGCGTTGCGTTTAGCGCGATCGAGAGCTGCTCGACGGTTTCCCGGTACGGTGCGCGTCGCGCTCCCACTTCGAGGGATCCCACCGCCTTGGCGCTGATGCGTGCGCGCTCCGCAAGAGCCTCTTGCGAGAGGCCGGCCGCAATGCGAAGTTGCCGAAGAAGAGCTCCGAATGTCACTGCCCGCTCTAGTTTGTATCGGGGTAGCCAAAATCCGCGCAGGATGCTATAGTTTCTTTCGTGCCAATGCCGGCGCTACTCTTTTGCCGTGCCTCGTTCGCGATCGTCTGCGTCGCTCTGACGGCCTGCGGCGCGCCGGCCGGGAGCGCCCCGAGCGGTGCCGGAGCAATGTCTCGCGCTCCGTTCTTTTCGCGACCACTCGCTAAGAGCTCCGCGACCGTTGTTACGTCCGACGCTTCGCAGAACGCCGTCGTTATATGCACTCAGCCGACCGCATGCAATAACTGCAAGACCATCGGGAGTGGCCTGAGCTCGCCGGAAGGTGTAACGACGACAAACGGCCCTGGCCCCAGGGATACCGGGTCGATACTCGGTTACGTCGCCGACTCCGGCAATCAGCGAATCGTCGTTTTTACGGATACGTGCGATACGGTAAGCGTGCTCGACGACAATGGCTATTTTCCGTCGGATGTGGCCGTGGCGAGCGATGGTACGGTTGCCGTAACGAACCTTTGCGCTGCGCCGTCCTGCAAGGGCGCCGGAAACATTGCGTTTTACGCTCCGGGATCCACGCACGCCGTCAGGGTGGCTACAGGCTTGATGTCCCAGTATTACTATGGAGCCTTCGATAAACATGGCAACTTCTACAACGATGGGCTGTCGGGCAGTACCGTCGAGGTCGGGGTCGTTGCGCGCGGTTCGAAAATCGACAAGTCAACCGGTATTTCGGGCATCGAATTTCCAGGCGGCATTCAGATCGCGCACGACGGCACCATCAACGTCGACGATCAGAACTGCCCTTGCGTTCAGATCTACAAGGGTAGCCATCACGTAGGAACCGTCACGCTCCCCGGCGTCGTAAAACCCGTTACCTTCGCCCTCGATAAGAAGAATAAGCATCTCTGGCTGACGGACGTGACGTCTCAGACGGTCGACGAAGTCCCTTATCCCACCGGCGGCAAAATTCAGTACCAGTTTAGCGGATTCAGCGAGCCGATCGGCATCGGCGTCATCCCGCCGGCTAAGCCGTAAACTTTACCGTATTGGGCTGGTCCGCACGGCTCAGAGTTATATGGCGCAGGGTTTCCCACATAGATCCGTCCTAGCGAGCCCTACGCGTTCGTCGGGCGTTTTGCAGGCCAAGCCCGCGTCGCAAAGACGCTGCGTTCGATCCGTATAAGGAGTAAAGGGATGCATCTATTAGCGATACTCCTAGGCCTGGTGCAGTCACAGGAGACGGCAGCGTCCTCTACAGCTGCTTTGTGGCAAATCGGCGATCCGTCAATCACTGCCAATACCGGGCAGTGCGGAGTCGCAACGTATCCCACGGCTGCATCCGTTAATTTTTTGTTGGTCAAGGCTGCCGGGTGCATGCGCAACCAGCTGAATCCGATCGGTAATGGCGGTTCCGGTGTGTATCTATTGAATGCAGGTCAAACATATACGTGGAGCTTTCAGACCGTTACGCACATGGGAATCGATTCCGGTAAGTTCACGCAGCGTCTGGTTTGGCAGATTCATGACTATGCCTGTGGTTTATCGCCGGTTACGGTGCTCGGCATTCAAAACTTGGCCGGCGGCTCAAACGGGCAGACATGGTACCTTCAAAGCGGCAACGGAACTGAAACGCTGCCTTACGTTGAAGGCGCAACCGATACGTGGAAAATTACCGCACTGATCTCGTTAACGGGGACCGGCCAGATACGCGCATGGCACAATGGCGTTGTGTTTGCTAGCGGAAGCGGCAGAACATTTGCGTGCGGTGCAAAACCGTGGTTCAATTTTGGACCATATATGTGGAACTGGACCAATGGAGTGGCATCGACTTTGACACAGGTTGGAATCTTCTTCAAATACATGAAACTGACGAGCCCCTAGCCTCGGCGGCTTGCCGCGCTCGTCCTAACAGCATCAGAGCGCCGGCATACTTAACATGCCGGCGCTCTTCATTTCCTATGCCCCTGCGTAGAAGGAGGATGCAGGTTATTTCTTTGCTGCCACCACCCCGAGCGGCACGTCGAAAGCACCGGTAAACGTTGCCTTTGGTGAGCCGCCGGCCGGGTATTTGAAAACCTCGCCGTCGCCGTTACCCGCATCTCCGCAATAGACAAGGCCGGGAACGAGCCACGTTTGCGCGCAGTCGCTGGAACCCTTGAACTGTACCGTGCCCTTCAACACCGCCGTTGTCCCGCTGACCTTGTACTGATACATCGCGTTCGCCAACTGATCGAAGACGGTAAGGTAGGTGCCGTCCCACTGCACGGAGCCAGGGAATTGCACCGCGTTGCTCGTTTTGATCGTTTCGAATTTCGTGCTGCCCTTCGGAAGCTCGACGAGCGCGAAGCCCGAGCGGTCACCGGTAAAGCCGTCGGCGAAGAGGTTGCCCTGGTTGTCGTAGCCGTCGAAGAATTCTTCGTCCAGCGGTGTGCTGTAAACCTGACCCGAGCCGGTCGCGTTCTTAAAGATGACGACGTCGCCGCCACCGGCACTCGCCGACCCGTCATAGACTCCAACTGCAAGATCGCCGTCGGTATTCATGGCGCAGCTGGTTGGGAAAGAGTTGGGGATAGAGAGCGTCTTGATTGGCTTCTGGGGGACCTTAAACTCCTCGATTTGAGTTGCACCTGCGACGATCCAAAACGTCTGCTTCCCGTAGCCGTAGAGGACGTTTGTGCACCCTTGGCCGCCGACGTTATTGATCATGCCGATCTCCTGGACGCTCTTGGGATAGTCGAAGATGCTGGCATAGCTGCCGTAGTCGTTGATAACGTACTCAAAGGTCTTCGACTTCTTATGCCGGTCAGGAATGATCGTCGCATAACGAGGCATCGGTCTCGGCGTCAGTGCTGCCGTTAGCGGCCTTTCGTTTACGAAAAGCGCGCTGCCGGTGGATCCCCCATTGAGCGCAGCGCTTGACGGAGAGACCCCCGACCCGCCGCTGCACGCCGAACATATCGCGAGAGCAAGCAAAGCACCGGCGTACTTAGCAAGACCAGTGGTATTCATTTCTGGGCACTCCTTTTCCTGAGTAGAAACGGTCGTAAGTGTCGGGTAATATATATTTGCCGCCCGTTCTTCCACTTTGGCAAGCGCTAGCCTTCGGTGCTGGGTGAGCTCTGGCGACAATCTGCCGAGCTACTCGCTATCGACCGGCTGATGCGAGTACGGCTGGTGCAGGAAGTACTCGCGTGAATACGGCGCCTTAATCTTCGTAAACGGGCGTGGCGCCCGCGTGAAATCGAAGCAATCCACGATGCTGTTCGCCCGCCGATCGGTGGTTCCCAAGCTTCCCAGTCCCCTGGCGTTTTCAATGAACTTCAAGATGCTGCCGAACTCGTACCGCGTGTGCGAGATGTAGCCGGGTGTGCCCGGGTGGGTCTCGCGCGCGTAAGGCGAGATGACGATCAGCGGCACGCGGAATCCCAACCCACCCCAGTGGTCGAAAAACGGCGGTTTCACGTGATCGTAGAAGCCGCCCCAGTCGTCCCAGACGACGATGACGGCAGTCGTGTCCCAATACGGGCTCTCGCCGACCGCATTGACGATGCTCGCGACCCACGACGGACCGGTATCGTGGACCGTCGGGTGATCGGAGTCAGGATTGTCGGGAACGATCCATGACACCGTTGGGAGTCGGCCCTTTGTGACGTCGTTGAAAAATGCGTTGGGTTCTCTGATGTTGGTCCTCCACTCCGGCCCGTAGCGAACCGCCTTGATTGCTTCGAAGGCGTTCCAGAGCTTGCCGGTGTTCTCCACCGGAGGAGAGTAGTACGCCCAAGAGTCCGACTTCGCATCGAGCAGATCACGCAGCGTCGCGTACGACATGCATGGAAACGGACCCTCATGAAACTGATCTTCCAGCTTCATTCCAGTCCACAAGAGGATCGTCGACTTTGTTCCCGGCGGCGCGTCGCAGCCCCACGGCGCGTGCGACGGGAAATCAATCAGACTCTTCGTCCGTGTTTGGTTGAATATCGTCGCTCCGGCGACTAGATCTTGATGGGCACTAAAACTGCCGCTGCCCTGTGTCTGAAACATGTTGTCACCGAGCACGTAGCGCTGTGCCATGGACCAGTACGGTGCGATCTGATGGGGATCGACGTATTGGTAGACCGCGGTACCGACCTTTCCGGGGCAGTTCTTTCCGCCGCCTTCCAGCCCGAACCCGTCCATGCGGCCGACGTCGTAGTCGGCGACGAAGTTTGGATATGCGTGGCTCCAGTCGCATCGCTCGGCGAGGTTTACCTTCTTCAACGGAACGCGTCGGTCGCCGCTCGGACATCCGCTTAACCCTTGATAGCGATAACGCAGCGCCGGCGAGCCCGAGGGTGGCTCCATGCATCCGAACGTCGTGCCATTTGCGCCCGGAAACGTCGAAAAGAAATTGTCGAAGGTGCGGTTCTCCTGTATGACCACGACCACGTGCTTGACGAACTTCGAGCCGCTTTCGGCGCTGCCGGATTCGGTCGAAGAAGCATACGGCAGTCCGCCGCCCGCGCCAACTTCACCTCCGCAGGCGGAGAGGAGTAAAGCGGCGACAGCAGTCACGGCGAGCTCGCGAACGACGACTCCCATCTGCAGACAAAATCAAGCTGTCGCACCTGAACTCCTTTTCGGCGTCATTGCACGGTGTTGCACGGTATCGCTCCTAGCGGTAGAACTGCTTCACGCTAAAACAAAGAAACGTCCTGGATTACAACATGCCGGTGTCAATCGAAAGCTGCTCGCGTTGCTGCCGGTCGCGGTGGAATCATGACGCCGAGTCGCGGCATCGGGAAAAGCTGGCAGCACAGGCCGATGGAAGCCTCCGAGCAAGCGGCAGGAAGGTGCCGAAGTACCTGGACTCCGCCAAAGGGTACTGACGACACACGGCCTGGTGCGGGCGCCGCGTGTCCAAAACGATAGATGGGTAACCCTGCAAATTAAACGTCGGCGCATCCATCAAAATGCGTCCACGTCGAGAATTGCTTTGGCGAAGGCTTGCGGGGCCTCTTGCGGCACATCGTGACCGATGCCATGGAAAATTCGGTGCGAATACTTTCCCAGGAATTTATTTCTATAGGCTGTTCCGCTTGCATTCGCACCATCAAAATCGCTCGCGATGGTGATCGTGGGCACAGATATAGTTGGAAACTGTTGAAGCCTATCTTCGAGTGCTGCGTATTTGGGCTCACCTTTATCCAACCAGTTGTACCGGCAGCGGTAATTGCGAATCGTGATGTCGACGTGATCGGGATTGTTGAATGACGCTGCAGTTCGTTCGTATGTCGCATCCGAAAAGTTCCATTTCGGCGAAGCGAGCTGCCAGATGAGCTTGTTAAACACATGCCGGTATTCGCTGTAGCCGAGCCGGCCGCGCTCGGTTATGAAATAAAACTGGTACCACCAGAAATGCTCGCCGGCGGGTAGTAACGGCTGGGTTTGCGCTTTAATGTTGGGAATCCCATAACCACTGACCGCGACAAGAGCCTTCACTCGGTCCGGCCAGAGGGCCGCCATGATGCTGGCCGTCCTCGTTCCCCAATCATAACCACCGATAATTGCATTCTTAATCTTCAGAGCATCCATAAAAGCGATGGTGTCGACGGCAAAGACAACTTGCTCGCCGTTCCGGAAGGTTTCACCTGAAAGAAACCGTGTGGTGCCGAAGCCGCGAGTATAGGGAACGATGACTCGGTAACCCGCCGCGGCCAGTATCGGAGCGACGTCGACGTAGCTATAGATATCATAGGGCCAGCCATGCAGTAAAATTACCACCTTGCCATCGGCTGGGCCCGCTTCGGCGTAGCCTACGTTCAATACGCCGGCGTCGATCTGCTTGAGTGGAGCGAATGATGTATGTGTCTCCGGTTGAGGACTTAGAACCGTTGTAATCGCGGACTCGCCATCGCTGGATTCTGCACTCACAGAAGCCTGCGAGCCTAACTGGGTCGCAGCTATGGCCATTGCTGCAGCGCCACAAAAGCGACGGCGGTCGAGATTAAAGCTTTTCGGCATGGATGTCTCTCCGTTGGGATGTTTTTGATGCTTTGGCTTTTTAGCGGAATTAATGTGCCGCAGCGGAGCGTCGAGGTTGAGCGCGCGGCGCATGTTAGAAATTACCGCGCGTCTTGGCGCCCGCCGCCCTACGCAGTTCTTCTTGTAAACGTCGTGAGATATCCTTGATCTAACGCCGGAGAAAGCATGCGCGTCCATTTGACCTACAAAGCAGCGCTTACATAGCCTTGGAACTAGTCCTGACGACAGTCATTTGTCGTGTACTTTGTATTCAAACCGCCACTATCTCCCCACATCTTAGAGGGGCGCAACTTGTACTATAATCCTCAAACTGGAGAAATTATAGTGACTAGCGGAAGCGTTGACAGCCTTGCGGATGATATACACGAAACCCTTTGTCCCGGCGAACACCGAGGGCCTCGCATGATACCGCCAACTTCTCATATGCCCCATTAAGCCGCAAGCGTGGCAGCCAAAGGGGGTAGCAAATCGTCGCGGCTAAATCAGAAGCCAAACGCTGCCTGTATCAGAACCAAAGCAGCAGTTTGGCGGCAGGGACACCCACGACCACCGGAACCCACAAACGCCCGTCGAACGTCTCTGGGGTAATCATCTAAGGAGTCACGGCGAATGTCTTTCTTCCATTCTATCCGAGCCAGTGGTTTAGCCGCCCTCATCTTCCTGGTCGGGTGTGGCGGCCGGAGTATTGGCGGCTTTCCGCTAGCTGGCGCGGTTGCGCCAACGAGCAAAGCCAGCGCCCACAAGCCCTCGGGTTCCTATGGTGACTTGCTATACGTCTCGACCAAGAAAAATATCGTAGTGCTGACCTACCCGCAGCTAAAGACCGTAGCGACGTTACCCGTCTACTACGCCTGGACCTATCTTTGTTCCGACCCGCACAACGGGAACATTTTTGCCCTTGATGGGGGATCAGGCACGATCACCGTGTATGCACATGGCGGCACGACTCCGATTGCTACACTCGCGGTCCCGAGTGGCTATCAAGTCCTCGGGGACTGCGCAGTTGACCCGACAACAGGCAATCTCGCCGTTCCGACCGATGGGCCGTACCAAGAGGAAGGTGCCGTCGTCATTTTTACGGGAGGACAAGGAATCGGTACTCCTTACTCCGGCAAAAAGCTTCGCGACTACGAAGACGTAGCATACGACGACTCCGGAAATTTATTCCTTAGTGCGAATATCATAGGCAGAAGGGCGCTCTTAGAAATGCCAGCCGGAAAGCAAGATTTTACACCCTTCAAATTTGTCGGGCGCTTTCAATACTTTGATAAGATGCAGTGGGATGGGAGCCATCTCGTGTACGATATTGCCGGGCCACCGACGGCATCGCTTGAGCAAGTCCAGGTTAAAGGGCGATACGTTAAGATCATTGGCGCGACTACCCTCGATCACTCAGGCGGGAGCGGCCTGTTTTGGATTTACGATGGAAGCGTGATCACGCCATTTTCCGGGATACTGAAAGGCTTCAGAAGAGCAGTTGCGACATGGCGATATCCGCAAGGTGGGGAGCCGACCTCAAAGCGTTACGGCATCACCAGGGGCGAAGCGAATAACATCTGGGACCTAACAATTTCGTCTGCTTCCTCGAAATAAAAAGCCCCCCAAGGACTATGCGAGGCAAATGGAAGGCTTGGGACGACAAGCGATCAACGACCTTTCGGAGCCCCCGTGCCGAGTTCTGGGATCTTCGCAAAATTCGGCGAGTTTCACGATAAGAGTAGCGAAAATTGAAAAGCGACGGGCCCGCCAAAGCGGGCCCATCCCTTTTCCACTTCGCGATAATGCCAAACGCATTTCGCGTGGGGCGCTTAGTCGGCGCCCGACGGGCGCGCCGCCGCACCCATCGGCATCACCAAGGTTGGGTCCGTGGCCGTCGCACCGGGCCCGACACCACCCGAGGTGAACTGGTACCGCTGTCCCTGCATCGCGTTGTTCGCACCCCAGAGGAATTTGTTTGCAAGGTCGAGTCCGATGCCGGCAATCACGCCGGAGTACGGCGAGAGCGCGTAACGGAAAAACGCGGCGCCGTCGAGCGGACTGAGACCGTAGACGCTGATCTTGCCCGTCCCGGGGTCGTTGACGACCAGCTCGAACTTCTTGTCGACGACCATTCCGCCCGGCTCTGCGTAGCTAACGCCGGCAAGCGTGGTGCCGACCGCACCGGACGTGATGGGGGCGACGAAGAGCGTCACGTGGCCGCAATAGTTATTGCTGTAAACGTCACCCTTGCCGTCGGTCGCAAGCCAATAGACCTTGCCGCACGGATCGGTGATCGTGTACGAGGGAGAACAGTCGCCGGGATAGCCGCACGAGTCGAACGGCGGTTTGAAAACGTCGATGTTCGGCGTTCCATACACCGCCACGTAGACGTTGCCGGATCGATCCTGCACGACATCGGAGGCAGCGCTTCCGACCTTGAACTGCCACATGGGCGTCGACGAGCTGGTCATCGGCGTCTTGAAAGCTACGGCCAGTCCGTTGCCGGCATTGGCGACGAACAAGTCTTCGTAGTAGGTGCCCGTAATCGGATTCTCCCAGATGCCCATGGGGTTGGAGACGCCGTTGCGAGTCACCGTGCATGCTGCGGTACCGCCGCTCGCACCGAAACTATCGATCACGGAATTCTTGTAGTCGGAGAAGTACAGCCTATTGCCGGCGCAGCGATCGGGGTGGACCCTGCGAGGCCCAGGTCCTTGGGTCCGCTGCGGAAAGGCGATGCTCGCGGTCGCTGGGCCGCGGGGAATTGCCGGCGGCCCTAAGGCCGAGGAGGTGCCGGCGCTGCAGCCGGCTAGCAGGGACGCGGCCAGGGTCACGAGAGCCGCTTGTTTGGTCAGGGTGAAGGTCGTCATTTTGCTACTCCATTTCTTTCTAAAAGTGTCCGCTCGCGCGGCTGAAGGCAGTATCGCGCGGCCGGGCCGGCGGCAGAACGGACGCTCACGAGAGACGACCCGCACAGTTGAGCATCGTGCGTGCTGGGGGGCGCCGAGAGAAGGCGAGAAGATCAGCCCAGCCATGTCTGGCTTCCGAGCATTGTTGCGACAGCACCGCACCGCCGCCGGGCTCTCCCAAGAGTCGCTGGCGGAACGCGCACGAATGAGCGTTGAAGGCGTTAGTGCCCTCGAGCGCGGCTATCGGCAAACGCCGCAGCGGCAAACGGTCGCGGCCCTGGCCGACGCGCTGGCGTTGGACGGCGAGGCACGGCGCGCGTTCGAAGCGAGCGCGCAACGAGCCGACGCCGAACCGCTCGCCGAACCATCTGACGATGCGCGGCTGCCCATCGCGCTCTCTGCCTTCATCGGGCGCGAGAGCGAGATCGCCGAGATCGGCGCGCTATTGCGCGAAAGCCGGCTTGTCACGATCGTCGGCAGCGGCGGCGTCGGCAAAACGCAGACCGCGCTGCGCGTCGCGAGCGAATTGCGAGGCAGCGGCATCTTCGGCGCGCGCTTCGTGGGGCTGGCATCGCTCGACGCCTCGGGCTCGGTCGTTGGCGCCATCGCTTCGGCCTTGGGCGTCCAAGAACAGACCGGACGTTCTCTGGAGCACGCGCTGCTCGCGTATTTACGCAACAAGAATCTGGCGCTGGTGCTCGACAACTGCGAACACGTGATCGCCGGCGCCGCCGCCGCGGCGGCCGCGTTATTGGCAGGATGTCCGCGACTCCGCGTGCTCGTTACCAGCCGCGAGCGGCTCAGAGTCGGCGGCGAGCGCGCGTATCGTTTACCGTCGCTGCGTGTGGACGAAGCAGTCGTTCTCTTCGCCGACCGGGCGCGCGGCATCGATCACCGCTTTGAAGTAACGGCCGAGAACCAATCGGTCGTCGCGGAGATCTGCCGGCGTTTGGACGGCATTCCACTAGCGATCGAGCTGGCGGCGGCGCGAGTGAATCTCCTATCGGTCAAGGCGCTCGCCGGCCAGCTCGACGATCGTTTCCAAATCCTCGCCGGCGCCGACCGCACGGCGCTCCCGCACCAGCAGACGATGCGCGCGGCGATCGACTGGAGCTTTGACTTGCTGGCGCCCCGCGAACAGCAGCTCTACGAGTGGCTCTCCGTCTTCAGCGGCGGCTGTACGCTCGAGGGCGCGGTCGCGGTGGCGCCGCCGGAGGAAGCGTGGCGGGATGAGATGCTCGATCTGCTCTCCTCCTTGGTCGACAAGTCGCTGCTCACCGTCGATTTTGCGGGAACGCGGCCGCGTTACCGGTATCTCGAATCGTTTCACACGCATGCGGCCGAAAAACTCGCTGCGCGCGGTGAGACCGCAATCACCTCGCGTCGCCACGCCGAAGCGTCGCTCGCCATCGCGCAAAAACTGGAACATACCCTTGAGTTTGAGCCCAACGATATCGAGCCCGAGCTCGAGAACGCGCGCTGTGCGATCGAATGGTCGACCGCTGCCGGCGAAATCTCACTTGCCACCCGCATAACCTGCGGATTCACGCCAATCTGGCGAACGAGTCGCGGCGATGCGCAACCCCGGCGATGGCTCGAGGTGCTCCTGCCACGACTCGACGATCGTATCGAGCCGGAGATCACCGGGTACGCGTGGCGCACGCTCGCGTCGTTGCGGCAGGGCACGCAAAAGATCGAAGCGGCGCAACAGGCCATCGCTCTGGCCACGATACGTCAAAATCCAGCGGAGCGCGTTGCGGCGATATGCCTGCTGACCTCTGGCCTCATCGATGCGGGCCGCCTCGATGAGGCTGAATCGGCGGACGAGACGACGTTAGAGCTGTGCCGCCAGTTGGGGATGTTCGAGTCGCAGCGCTACGCAAGAGTCGCCGAGGTCCACGCATTCATAGCCGTGCGGCGGGGACGTTTCGAGGAAGCGCGGAGATCGTATACAGAGGCGCTTCTGCTGACGCTGCGTTTTGGTACTGCCGTCGCCGCGACAAGCCTGCGCCACAACCTTGCAGAGCTCGAGTTACTTCTCGGGGATGCGGCGCGGGCGCTCGAGCTCGCAACGGCCGCGGCAGACGGCGCGCGGCGAATGCGTTTTGGCCGCTTCGAGGCGATCTCGCTCACCAACGTGGCTGCGTGCTCGTTAGCGCTTGGCGACGCCGGCGGCGCCCGCAAAGCTGCTCACGATGCGCTCGACCTCGCGCAGGGCGCTTACCCGTGGGCCGCCATCGTTGCGATTCAACATCTCGCGACGGTGGCAGCTTTGGGCGAAGCACCGCCGCGCGCCGCCCTTCTACGCGGTTATGTCGACGCCTGGTATCGCGCCAGGGGTTGCGAACGCGACGTCGTGGAGGCCCGCACCTACGAAACGTTGATGGCTACCCTGCGCGAACGACTTCCCGAGGCGCAGATTACTAAGTTAAGCACCGAAGGGGCGCTCCTCACCGAGGAAGAGGCGACGCTCGAAGCGCTCGAGATCTGAAAAACGGAGTTGAATCGATGGGGGCCGGGAGAAGGCCGTCGCCGTTGCCAGCGATACTCTTCGGCGGGCCAAGGCGAGCCATGCGGGCGGCGGGAAATGACGCCCGCGCCGATCGAGCTTCTTACACCGACTGCATCGAAGTTGCACCGCGGCGGTACTCTCGAAAGGTCTATGCGGCGAAAACCCGCATAAAATCAAGCGCGGGGAGGTGGCAGAGCGGTTGAATGCGACGGTCTTGAAAATCACTAAAGCCGTCCCGACGCAGGCCCGCTAACCCCTATTGAGCACAACAAGTTCCCCTGAAGGGACTTAGAAACACCTATCGTGACCTATTCCGTTCCCAAAATGTTCCCAAATCGGGACTTGGGAACATGACATAGCCTAAGTCGCTTGCCTATTCTTCGGGCCGATATGAACGAAGCGGTCCGAACCGCTACTAAAGAGTCCGATGTTTTAGGGTTTTCCGATAGGTCTGTTCCTGACCGCTCCTGCCCAAGACGGCTCGATTCGAGCCCCTCGTTGCATTTCTCTTGCACGGCTCTAGGAAAACGAGACTTCTGTTCTTGGCTATCGGTGCAGACAGCTTTCTAGCTTGCGGCCAGGACCAACACGCTCCTCGGCCCCGGCCCCGCCAGCCGTCTCAGGGCTCCAAGCGAAAGTAACTCACGATATGGAACTGTCGCACTACCAAGGTGGCAGGCTGTCTACGGCTACTTTAAGAGCTTCAATGGCGGCAAGCTCGGGAAGTCGCTGGTCGCCCTGCAGGTGGCTGCCGTATTGCCTAGTGGGAAGGGACCGGCGAAGCGTTCAACCTGCGGAACGACGACGAATGCGGCTCCCATCCGATACAAGTTGAACGAGGCATCGGCCCAAAGCGATGGGTCGTTCGCCATCACGATATGAATGGGTCTGCCGCTTGGAAGGTTCAAGCTGAGCACAAGTTCATCGCCTGCGGCCATGATGCGAATGGTGTAGCCACCCCTGAAAGTCACCAGGCGCGCCGTCGGGTCTTTCGCGCCGTCGAGATAGTTTAGGCTCCTTATGTTGAAACTCGCACGCTCCTCGTGAGTCTTCCCCCACATCAGCCCACGCAGGTTGGCCGCGTAGATACTCGTTGCGTAAGAAGTGCCGAAGATATTACAGCCAAGTCCCAGTGCTAGTTTCGACATGAAGCGCTGGTCGAACGCGACATTGATGGCGAGATTGCATTCCTTTTCGCCCGGCATCGCGAGGATTCGTGCGGCTTCCGCTTCGGCGCCAGCGTCCATGCGGTGTAGGTAGGGTTCCCCACCATCCGGTCCAAGAATCACCCCTGCACCGTATCGTTTCGCGCCCTCGAAGTAACGTAAACCTGAACGAAGCGCTAACGACACCCAATCCACTTGGATAGTTGTAAAAGCGATGTAGACCCGCGGCCTGGGTCAGACCGCCGATTTATAGGATCCCTCCCGTGACAGCTTTCCAGTGAAGCTCTTTTTCCGCCGTGTGAAAGTGATAGTATTGGCTTCCGTCGCGAGAGGCTGTGTCGTCGTGGAAACGCGAGGGTCAATGTATTCATCGACGGCCGCAGAAGTGGCCTCGTCGTTCGCCAGAAACGCACTTTTGGAAAACGGCGCATCAATGAACAATCCCGCAATGCTATTGCATTTGGCGAAAATCTGTGTCGAATGAGTGGCGACATATCGGACGAGGCGTTCTGTGTAAGGAACGGCGTCGCGGAAGGACTGAATAAGGCTGATTTGTTGCTTAGGATTCGAACTAAAGCCATGTGCATTAAACAGGGTCGCGCTAAGTTTACCAAGAGTTTCGACGAGCCATGTTTTCGGAATACGCCGGAAATAGTATGCGAAGCCCTCGGCGGCCGGTTGGGACGCGGGAAGCGCACGGCTGTAGTCAATGTACGAGTATCCAACTGTGTGCCATGTCAGCTCATAAGTTTATTTCGCGCAGCCAAGACGGATTTGCCGTGCTAGCGACCGGGGCCTTATCTATCGGAGTGCTCGTCGTGTTTCCGCCAGTTTTTCAGCGATGGCTTTCCGGCTAAGCTTAAAACATTCGCTTAAGCGACGCCGATAAGCAAGGTTTTCGGGTTAACACAAGCGAACGCCTGGTTGTGACAGTATTGGCCGCTTCTACTCTCGCGGTCCCAGTTATCGTGCGCTCTTTGCCGCCCGAGACGATACGAACGCTTCCCCCTGTAATCATTCAGCGCGTTATCGAGGGACCCAATCCGTGGCTCGCCTTCGTCGGTACGTTGCTGCTTGCCGGAGCCGGAATCGCTGTCGGCCTCTGGACACTGCGCAAGGTTTACGAGCAAATCACGATTGCAAATGCTCAACTGAAAATCGCCGGAGATGAGCTTACCGCCGTAAGGGATGACTTCGCTCTGTCGCAGGAGCAGTTCGCGCTATCTCAGCGCCAGTTCGCCATGGTGATGCGGGCTCCCGATATTAAAGTCGAGGTAATCATAGCAAATGAGGTGCGGCACACCGTCCGTGGAGGCAACATCCCTTACCGCGAAGTTAACTTTACAGCGTTCGTACGAAACAACGGGACCAAGGTCGCGAAGGGGTTAACAGCCGACGTTTACATACCCGAAGAGGTCATGTTCAAGCATGAACAATGGCTGGGACCGGCTCGAACATCGCAGATAGGAAGTAAGAAATATCGCCTTTGGCATTTGCCATTCATCTCGGGCCAAAGGGTCTATCTTTCCCGGCCGCTCGATACTGCGGCGGGATTCTCGTTCAAGCCTGAAATAAGGGACGTTGAGCTTCTCTGGCGAGCGGATGATGAGTAAGCGTCGGTTCAAGGCCGTCTTGTAGGTAAGCT
>DATDHW010000016.1:0-35628 GCA_036521375.1 Candidatus Cybelea sp. | reverse complement strand
GCGCGACATCATCGAGTTCGAGCACATGGGCGTCATCTTCCATCGCGGGCCCGACGGCCGGCTCGACACGCGCGCTTTCGGCGGCGCGTCGCAGGCTCGCACCTACTTCGTCGGTGACATCACCGGGCAGGCGCTGCTGGTCACGCTCTACGATCAAATTCTCAAAGCGGGCGTCAAAGTTTACGAAGAGTGGTTTGCAACGTCGCTCTACATGGAGGACGGAGCCTGCCGCGGGCTGATCGCCATCGAGATGATCACCGGGGAACTCCACTTGCTGCGCTCCAAGGCGGTGATCGTGGCGAGCGGCGGGCTCGGGCGGCTCTACGAGCCGAGCACGAACGCCTTGATCTGCACGGGCGACGGATACTCGCTGGGTTATCGCGTGGGTGCGCCGTTGATGGACATGGAGATGGTGCAGTACCATCCCACGACCCTCGCCGGCAGCGGATTTCTGATGACCGAAGCCGCGCGCGGCGAAGGTGCCTACCTGCTCAACTCGCTGGGCGAACGTTTTATGAAGAAATACGCGCCGAACAAGATGGAGCTGGCGGCCCGCGACGTCACCTCGCGTGCCGAGGCGACCGAAATTGCGGAGGGGCGCGGCATCGACGGTAACGTGCTGCTCGACTTGCGCCACCTCGGGCCCGACGTGATCCTGCGCAAGCTGCCGCAGATTCACGAGATGGCCTTAGACTATCTGGGCATCGACATGATCACCGATCCGGTTCCCGTCCGTCCCGGGATGCACTATCAGATGGGCGGCATCCGAACCGATATCCACGGCGCCTGCGCGGTGCACGGCCTCTACGCGGCGGGCGAGGTTGCCTGCGTCAGCGTGCACGGCGGCAATCGTCTGGGCGCGAACTCGCTGCTCGATACGATCGTCTTCGGACGTCGCTCCGGAAAGGCGTCGGCCGAGTATGCGAAACGAACCGCGGCCGGCACGGGCGGCGAGGACTTATTGAAAAGCGAGCAGCGGCGTCTGCGCGATTTGCTCGGCCGGCCGTACGCGGGCGACACGCCGGCCGGTCTGCGTCTCGAGCTTGCGACGATGATGGATGCGAAGGTCGGACTCTACCGCTCCGACGCCGGCTTGCACGAAGCGCTCGATGCGCTCGCCGGCTTCCGCAAGCGCTACGAAACGATCGCCGTCGGCGATAAGGGCCGCGTCTTCAATCAGGCCCTGACCTTTGCGCTCGAGCTCGGCTTCCTGCTCGACTGCGGCGAGGCAATCGTTCGCAGCGCGCTCGAACGCAAGGAGAGCCGCGGCGCGCATACGCACGTCGGATACCCCGACCGCAACGACGTCGATTGGCTCAAGCACACGATTCTCACGCACCGCCCCGACGGAACGATCGAGATGTCGTTCGCACCGGTCAAGATCACTCGCTGGAAGCCCGAGGTACGCACGTATTAATGCAGTTCACCATCGAAGTTGGGCGCTATAACCCCGAGGGTCTGTACTCGGATACGGCGGTTCCCGGAAAGCCGTTTCCCGCTCCCTGGGATCGCTCGCCGGCGCGCCGCTATCAATCGTATACCGTCGAACTCCCCGAACACGCGGTCGTGCTCGATGCGCTCATCGCGATCCGCGAATACCAAGACCAGTCGCTGGCGGTGCGCTGCGCCTGCCGCAGCGCCATCTGCGGATCGTGTGCGATGTGGGTCAACGGTCACGCGCACCTGGCCTGCAAGAGCAAGCTCGCGGAGTTCACCAAGGACGGCAAGACGCGCGTCGAGTCGGCGCCGTCGATGCCGGTTATTCGCGATCTCGTCTGCGACATGTCGCCGTTCTGGGACAAGCATCTCGCGGTGAAGCCGTGGCTGCAGAACAAACAGCCGGTTCCCCCGCACAATGAAGAGTACCGCGTTCCCAACGCATCGATGGAGGAGCTGATTCAAGAGGTCAGCTGTATCAGCTGCGGCGCGTGCCTGATGGACTGCGAGTCGTTTGCGGTCAACCAGGATTTCCTCGGGCCGCAGGCGCTGGCGCAGGCGTATCGCTACGCGGGCGATCCGCGCGACGCGCAGAGCAAAGAGCGGCTCGGCGAGTACAGCAAGGACGGCGGCATATGGGACTGCACGCACTGCTACGAGTGCGTCACGCAGTGCCCCAAGGGCGTTGCTCCGCTGGACCAAATTCTCAAGCTTCGTAAGATGGCGGTCGACGCCGGCTTCACGAACAATCCCGGCACGCGGCACGCGGACGCGTTCGCCGAATCGGTCCGAGAGAGCGGCCGGCTCAACGAGCTGACGCTGATGCCGAAGTCGGTCGGCTTCTTCAACATCGTCGAGCAATTGAAGACGCTGCCGAGCGCGTTCAATCTGCTTCGCGCCGGCAAACTGCCGCCGCTCATTCACAAAAAAATTCCCGGAGCAAATCGCATCAAGGCCATTTTCGAACGTGTCGGAGGACGGTTCAAGTGAAGGTTGCGTTCTATCCCGGCTGCGTCTCGAAGGGCGCGTGTCCGGAACTGTACGTCTCGGCGAAAGCAATCGCCGGACCGTTGGGGCTGGAGCTCGAAGAGCTCGAAGCGGCACCTTGCACCGGGGCGGGAGTGCTCAGCGAGCAGAACCCCGAGCTTGCCGACGCGCTCAACGGTTTGACGCTCGCGATGGCGGAGAACGAGGGCGCCGATCTGATGACGATCTGCAGCACGTGTCAGGGCGTGCTCTCGAGTCACAACTATCACCTCAAGAACGATCGGGCTCGCATGGATCGCGCGAATGCGACGATCTCCGATCAGGGGTTCCGCTACGGGGGAACGACGAAGGTCAAGCATCTGCTCTGGATGCTGTTCGAAGATATCGGCATCGACCGTGTCGCCTCGGCAATCAAGCGTAAGCTCACCGGCCTCAAGATCGCGCCGTTCTACGGCTGTTACATTCTGCGCCCTGCCGAGTCGCTCGGGCTGCGCGAGAGACCCGAGCGCAGGACCTATCTCGAGCGGTTGATCGCGCTGGTCGGTGCCGAGCCGGTCGAGTATCGCGGCGCGACGAAGTGCTGCGGCTTTCCGATGGCCACGTTCAATCGAGAGAAGGCGCTCGCGATGGGCGGCAACCACATCCTCGAGGCAAAGGAAAAGGGTGCCGATCTGCTCGTCACACCCTGTCCGCTCTGCCACCTCAACCTCGACGCTCAACAGCCCGACGCAGCGCGCGTACTCAAGAAAGAGATCGACGTACCGATCTTTCATCTCCCGCAGCTGCTGGGGCTGGCGTTCGGCATGGAGCCTGCGCAGCTGCGCTTGGATCATCACGTCGTTTCGACGAAAGGCGCGCTCGAAAAAGTCGAACTCAAAGTGTAGCAGCTGTTGCGTTCGCGTACAAAAGCCTGCGTTCGTTACGCGGCCTCGCAATCAAGCGAGGCCGTGTCTGTTTTTGGCGGGCCAAGCAAAATGATGGCGCAGTTTCTAATTCAATGTTTTTTGCGCGTCAACGCATTAACGCAAGGAGACATGGCATTGTAGTCTAACGGCTACGGCCAAACACCGGGTTCTCAACAGGCTAAACCACGCAAGCCGAACCGAATCTGCGGCCCGCACGCGACGCTCGTCGCACTTTTAGTAGTTATTCGACGTGCCAAGATGTGTGGAACTTGAGGAAAGAAAGGCGAATTACCATGAATGCCTCGAGACAGATTCAACACGCTCTTTTCGCCGGCACCGCAATTGCGGCGCTGGCGGCCTGCGGCTCGTCCGCGACGAGTCCGACAACTACTCAACAAGCGCTGCTTCCGGATGGAAAGTCCCCTGCGGGTACAGGCGAGTTCCTCGGCTGTCCCTACCCTTCCGGCGATGTTTGGCAGCAGAACATCAACGGCGCCCAGATCGATCCAAATAGCGCCGCGAACATTCAAGCCACGATCGACGGCGGCGGCGGCGGCGGCTTCAGCGCCAATGCGTCGACCACCGACGAACTGATCAATATGGCGACCACGCGAACGCCGGTCGTCAAGGTTCTGGGGAAGGTCAAGTGGCACACGCCGTACTCTCCTTGGCCGTGGGCTTCGAACTTCTACATCGAGCCGTTGAGCGACGGCCACGCGATGGTGCTGCAAACTCAAGGCTGTTTCTATTACGAGGGCTACAACGTTTCGTACGGCAACGGGGCGCTGTCGATGTACAACGGCTCGATGTGGAATCTCAACGCCCCGTTCGTGCGGCCGGCAGCGGGTGGAATTTCGGACGCCAGCGGCATTCCGCTCGGTTTGCTCGCGGTGCGCCCTGAGGAACTGAGCGCGGGGTACATCGGCCACGCGGTCGGCTGGGACGGCGTCGCCCACTCCTGGTCGCAGTCGGCATGCGCTTCGCCTGCCGGGAAGACGAACTGCACGGATGCTATTCCCTACAACGGGCCATACGGCGATACGCCGATGCCCTACGGCGCGCACATTCGCCTAAAGGCAGCCTACAACGACTCGAGCTTTCCCAAAGAGGCAAAGGCCGTAGCCGAAGCGCTCAAGCGGTTTGGCGCGTACGCCTACGATACGGGGTGCTGCAACGCGATCTTTTTCACGAACGATTCGAACGGCGGTCCGGTCTGGACGTCGCAAGACTCCTCGGCTCTGCGGAGCATTACGATCTCGAGTTTCGATCGGGTCGTGGCGCCGTAGCGCCGGTCGTCCCGGGGCAGTCGCGTAGCAGCGTCATGCCCCCGGACGAACTGTGCGCGATCACGTAGCGCACGAGCTCGGGCTCGCCGGCGAGCTTCGCAGCCGGCGGCGCCTGAAAACGCGTGGGAAAGGCCGGGTCCTTGAGGTTCCGGTCCGACCACGGGTTTTCGGCTTCGCTCGCGTAGTACCACGGATAGTCGAGGATCAGCGACTGCGTCGATCCGTCGGCAAAATGCACCGACATGCGAATGTCCACATAGAATCCGTGCGTCGGCGAATCGTAGTGCGAGCCGTGCGGGTCGGAGAAGGTTACGAACCCGCATGGCTCGTTCGCATTTGCGGCAGCGGTGCCGCCGCCTTGCGTGCCGGCTCCTTGGGTACCTGCGCCGCTTCCATTTCCGCTCGCCGTTGCGGTTTTCGACCCCATGCCGGTTGTCGCAGCGTCCCACACCGGCTTGGCCCCGTAGGGCACGGCCAGAAATGAGCGGCGAACCGTGAGCTTCGCGGGATGCGACGCTGCCCGGCGCGTTGCTGCGGGCGCACCTTCGCGCAGCAGAACCGGACGGCTGACAGGCGTAAAGACGAGGTGCTCGATCGGAATCGGGCGGGGCGTCGGCGTCGCGAGCCGCCGTATCGTCACGAGGCGCACGTCCGAAATGCTTTCGCGCGGTACCGGCGAGCGGCCCGGTGGGGCGGGGATCGCTCCGGCGACGACCTCATGCACGGCAATCGAGAGCGCGATCGCGACCGCTAAACGGCGCGAGCTCGCCGAGCCAAAGACAACGCCGAGCCAGTCATTACGGAAAGGCTCGGCGCTGCGATGCCGGCTCTTACTCAGGACTCTGATTGTATGTTTGAACGTACCACTGCTTGAACTGATCGTACGTCGGATAGTATCCGTACTTGTGGTAGAACCAATCGCGGTACGCGTCTTGCCGACGAGTGACTTCCTGTTCCTCGGTGCGCTTTTCCCGGACCTTGTGATTGTAGTTCACGACCAGGGGAACCGATGCTGCCGTTACGGCGGTGACCAGGATAATCGTGTTCGTGCTCCCGCCGCCGTTGGCAAATGCGGGCGCCGAGCTGAACCCTAGCGCCGCGATGATCGCGCCGGCCAGGAGTTGCGGTCTCTTCATGTTCTCCTTTCCTGCAGGCCAATCGACCTCCCAACCCAAACCCCGGCACGCGTGGAGATCGAGGCGCTGATTCGAGCGATCCCGGATTTTCCGATTGCCGGGATCCTTTTCCGTGACATTACCCCGTTGTTGCGAGATAAGCAAGGGTTTCGCGCCGCAGTAGACCTTTTTGCGGAGCGCTTTCGCGACCGCGGCATCGATCACGTCGTCGGCATCGAAGCCCGCGGGTACGTGCTGGGGGCACCGGTTGCGTACGCGATCGGCGCTGGATTCATACCGGTGCGCAAGCCCGGAAAGCTGCCGTACCAGAAGCTGAGCGAAGAGTACGCGCTCGAGTACGGCACGAACATGCTCGAGATCCATGCCGATGCCGTCGAGAAGGGCGAGCGCGTTCTGGTCGTCGACGACCTGCTCGCGACCGGCGGTACCGCGGCGGCGACTGGGCGCCTGCTCGAACGCGTCGGCGCCTCCATAGAAGCCTACGCGTTTTTGCTCGAGTTGCCGGCGTTAAACGGGCGAGCCGCGCTTGGCAGCGCGGAGATCGTCAGCTTCATTTCGTATTGATAAGGCGATGAGAGTACCGACCCTCTTGGTCGCGATGGGTGTCGCACTGGTCTTTGCTGCGTTGGCGCTGAGCGGCTCGGCGCGGCCGCACCCGACGCCCTCACCCTCACCGACACCGATCGCCGATCCGCGGATTACGTTGCTTGCGCGCCAGCAGTTCGTTGCTTGGCAAGCGGGCGAGATCAATCAGCACCTTTACGCTGCCCAGGTGCTCGACAAGCTCAACGACGCTAAGATCTCCGACACGTCGCACGCGTTGGGCCAACTGGGTGCGCTGACGGACACCGTCTTCATCGGCTCGTGGGTCGATCCGAGCTTCCCGGCCGGCGCACGCGGCTACATCTATCAGATGCGCTGCGCCGAGGGAAATATCTACCTCTGGCTGGCGCTGGATCCGCAGGGGAAAATTGCGACGATTTTCTTCAAGAACCGGCTCGACACCGAGACGGTGACCCCCTCTCCCAAGCCCTCCTAGCTGCGCCCCGCGGTGCGTAGCACGGTGGGGTTACGTTCCCGGGTTATAATGGTCGGACGGCCATGACGATCTCGGAATTGATCGAACGCGTCCGTTCCTACGACTCCTCCGCGGACGGGGAGCAGTTGCTGCGCGCCTACGAGAAGGCCGGCGCGGCTCACGACGGGCAGCACCGCGCCTCGGGCGAGTCGTATATCGAGCATCCGCTCGCCGTCGCCGGTATCCTCGTCGGCCTCGAGATGGATCATCAGACGATCGCTGCGGCCCTACTGCACGACGTGGTCGAAGACACGTCGGTCACCTCGGAGCAGGTGACGGCGCAGTTCGGCGAAGAGGTCGCGCGGCTCGTCGACGGCGTCACGAAGCTGACGCGGATTCCGTACCAGTCGAAGGAAGACGCACAAGTCGAGAACCTTCGCAAGATGTTCTTGGCGATGGCCAAGGACATCCGGGTCATCATCATCAAGTTGGCCGACCGCCTGCACAACATGCGCACGCTCGCGAGCCTTCCCGCGGCGAAGCAGCAAGCGATCGCGCGTGAGACGCTCGACATCTACGCTCCGATCGCGCATCGTCTGGGTATTTGGAAGATCAAGTGGGAGATCGAGGACGAGTGCCTGCGCTATCTCGATCCCGATTCGTTTCACGATATCGTCGAGCGCGTAGCCAAGACCCGGCGAGAACGCGAAGCCGACGTCGAACAAGCCATCGCGCGTCTGCGCGACGAATTTAAGGAACTCAAGGTCAACGCCGAGATTCAGGGGCGTCCAAAACACTTTTACTCCATCTACTCGAAAATCAACAAGGGCCGCGACTTCTCGACGATCTACGATCTGACGGCGATTCGCATCATCGTCGACAGCGTCAAGGATTGCTACGCCGCGCTCGGCGCAGTGCACGCGATGTGGACGCCCTTGCCGGGACGATTCAAAGACTACATCGCGATGCCCAAGCCGAATATGTACCAGTCGCTGCACACGACGGTCGTCGGCCCGAGCGGCGATCCGCTCGAGATTCAGATCCGAACGTGGGAGATGCACCGGACCGGCGAATACGGCATCGCCGCCCACTGGCGCTACAAGGAGGGCGGTAAGGCCGATCAGTTTGAGAACAAGCTTTCCTGGCTGCGTGCGCTGCTCGAGTGGCAGAAGGACATGCGCGACTCTCGGGTATTCATGGAGAACCTCAAGCTCGATCTCTTCGATAGCCAGGTCTTCGTTTTTTCACCGCGCGGCGACGTCTATTCGATCGTCGCCGGCGGTACGCCGCTGGATTTCGCGTATCAGGTTCACACCGACGTCGGCAATCACTGCGTCGGTGCCAAGGTAAACGGACGTATCGTGCCGCTCGACTACCAGATGCAGAACGGCGACATCTGCGAGATCCTCGTCAATAAATCGAGCGGCCGGCCCTCGCTGGACTGGCTTTCGACGGTCAAAACGTCAAGCGCGAAGCACAAGATCAAACAGTGGTTCCGTAAAGAACGCCGCGAGGAGAACGTGCTCGCCGGCCAAGAAGCGCTCGAACAAGAGCTCGTGCGTGCCGGTGTGCGAACCGACGCCGCCCGCGGCGAACTGATCGAACGGATCGCGGCGCGCCTGAACTATGCGACGCCGACGGACCTCTATGCGGCAATCGGTTTTGGCGACGCGTCGGCGCAGGCGGTGGCCAATCGCGTGCGCGACGAGGTCAAACACGACAACGTCGTCGACCTTACGAAGATTGGGCGCAAGCCGGTCGCGCGAAAGGGCGTGCGCCGCTCGAGCGGCGTGCGCATCGCGGGCGTCGACGACGTCCTCGTGCGGCTCTCGAAGTGCTGTTCGCCGGTTCCCGGCGACCCGATCATCGGCTACGTAACGATCGGCCGCGGGGTGAGCGTGCATCGCGCCGACTGCCCCAACGTCGGCTACATGAGCGCCACACCGGAACGCATCATGCAGGCACAATGGGTCACCGGAACCGACCTCACGCACCTGGTCGACGTCGAGGTCGAAGCCGACGACCGGACCCAGCTGCTCCAGGATATCATGGCGGTCTTCGCCGAGCTCAAAACGCAGGTAAGCTCGGTGAACGCGCGGGTTCGCAAGGACGGCGTCGCCGTGGCGAGCCTGACGATTCAAATTCGCGATCTCGATCATCTCCACCGGATCATCACCAAGCTGCAGACGCTCAAAGACGTCCGCCGCGTCTATCGCGTGACCAAGCGCGAGCGGGCAGCGCTCTAACTCATTTTGGGCGAAGAGGCGTCGACCGCGCACTTTATCCTGCCCGCGCTGGTCGCCTTCGTCTCGGGAATGATGAACAGCGCGGCAGGCGGCGGCAGCTTCCTCTCATTTCCGGCGCTCGTCTTCGCCGGCGTCCCACCGATCTCGGCCAACGCGACGAACAACGCCGCAATGTGGGTCGGAACGATTGGCAGCGCCCGCGGTTATCGTGAAGAGATCCGCGAGCACCGCTCGCTCCTGCGTGCAGTCGCCATCGTGAGCGCGCTGGGCGCGCTGCTCGGCGCGATCCTGCTGCTGGCGACACCGCAGACGACGTTCGTGCGGTTAATCCCCTGGCTGCTGCTCGTTGCGACCGTCGTCTTCGCGGCGAGCCCGCTGCTGGCGCGCCGGCCTCAAGGGCCGCCGCGCCACGCGCCGTGGCAGGTTGCCGCGCAGTTTGCGGTCGCGATCTACGGCGGTTACTTCGGGGCGGGAATGGGGATCGTGATGCTCGCCATGCTGTCGTTTTCCGGGCTGCCGAGCTTCAATGCCCAAAACGCGATCAAGAACGTGCTGGCGGTCGTGATCAATGGCGTTGCGCTCTTGCCGTTCATCGCTGCGCGAATCGTCGATTGGCGGTTTGCGATTCCGATGGCCGTCATGGCTCTGCTGGGCGGCTACTGCGGCGCGCGCATCTTTCGTCGAGTTCCGCAAGCGATCGCTCGCGCGATCGTCGTGGCGATCGGGGTGACGATGACCGTCGTTTTCTTCACGCGCTCGGTCTAGGAGCCGGCAGGGTCCCTCTCGTCCGGCGCGAAGCCTCACCGCTTACCTGCTGCCCGCTTCGCCTTGAAGTGGGCCGCCCGCCACCACGGGCGTCCATAGTATGGAGAGAAGAATGACCGACTACGAAGTAACCTACATTTTGCGCCCGTCGCTCGAAGAGAGCGAAGTCGAAGAGCGCGCGAACGCCATCGCCGAGATCGTCAAGGGCCAAGGGGGCGAGGTCACGGCCGTCGAGCGGCTGGGCAAGAAGCGGCTCGCTTACGAGATCAACGATTCCCGCGAAGGCACCTACGTCGTCATGCAGTTCACGGCGGGTCCCACCGTCTCCAAGGAGCTCGACCGTCAACTAAAGCTGCACGAAGACGTGCTGCGGGGGCTGATCGTCAAGCTCGACGCGAAGATGCAGGCTCACATGGCCGCACTGGCCGCCGCCGCGCCCCCGCCTCCGCCGTCCGCGGATGAAAATGTTCGCGGCCCGGCAACATTCGTGCCACACAGGTGACACTCTGGGGCCCTAACCTCGAGGTTGCGCAGGCGTTGGTTGAAAGAGAGTAAGGTATGGCAGCATCGTACAACAAGGTAATTCTGGTCGGAAACCTCACCCGCGATCCGGAGATTCGCTACATCAATTCCGGCTCGCCGGTCACGAAATTTCGCATCGCGGTCAATCCGAATAAACGCGACGCGAAGCCCGAAGACACCATGTACGTCGACATCGTCGCCTGGGAACGCCTCGCCGAGACCTGCAATACGTATTTAAAGAAGGGCAGCCCGGTACTCGTCGAGGGGCGGCTCTCGATCCGCTCGTACGACGACACGAAGCTCAAAGACGAGAGCGGTCAGCCGATCCGGCGCACCGCGACCGAGGTCGTGATCTCCGGTATGCAGATGCTCTCCTCGCGCCGCGATGATGCCGATGGCGATCAAGGCGGCTTCAACGGAGGCGCGCGTCCCGCTGCCGTTAGCGCACCCGCGCGTGGCGGCGGCGAGGGTTCCGGCGACGACCTCGACGACGAGATTCCGTTTTAAGGCTGTGACGGATCGAGGAAAATTTGCGCGACTACTGTGAAATACCTCAGAAAAAAGCCTCGCATCTGCGGGGCTTTTTCATTATCGATATCGGCGGCTCGCTGGGCGCGTTTAGGACTTTGCGCCCGCAGTTAGCCCCTGGAAGTGCAATAACGGCGCCACGTCCGGGTTCGCACCGTAGAAGGCGCGGAACATGGGGCCGTATTCTTCGGAATCGCCGCGGGAGAGAATCATATCCCGAAAGCGCTGCCCGTTTGCCCGCGTGAGGCCCCCGTGATCGAGGAACCATTGATACGCGTCGTCGTCGAGCATCTCGCTCCACATATACGCATAATAGCCGGCCGCGTATCCGCTTCCCCAGATGTGCGCGAAGTACGTCGAGCGATAGCGCGGAGGGACGTTTGGAAAGTCCGTTTCAGATGCCGCAAGGGCGTGGTTCTCAAATGCGTCCACGTCCTGAAGCGGTGCGCTTGCGGGTAGAGAATGCCAGGCCATGTCGAGCTCGTCGGCCGCCAAAATCTCGCCCATCGAGTAGCCGCCGTTGAAGTTAGCGGCACGCTCCACTTTTTCGATCAGTGCCTGCGGCATCGGCTCGTGGGTTTGGTAGTTGAAGGCGTAGTGTTTGAGCACTGATGGATAGAGCGCCCAATGCTCGTTGAACTGCGATGGAAATTCGACAAAGTCGCGCGGGCGCGCGGTACCGGAGAGCGACGGGTATTTCTCGTTCGCGAAAAACGCATTGAGCGCGTGGCCGAACTCGTGGAACATACCCGTTACGCTGTCGATCGTTAGCAGCGTCGGCTGCCCCGGCGGTCCCTTCGGAATATTCTCGACGTTGTAAACGACGGGCTTGGTCCCCAGCAGCGACGAGTAATCCTCAAAGGAGCTCATCCACGCACCGCCCTGTTTGTTATCCCGTTTGAAGAAATCGAAGTACATGAGCGCGAGCGGCGCGCCGTTGTTGTCGAATACTTCGAAGACGCGCACGTCCGGCTCCCAAACCGGAATATCGTGGCGCTCCTTAAACGTGACCCCGTAAAGCTGATTCGCCGCATAAAAGAGGCCGTTCTGCAGCACGTCGTTGAGCTCAAAATAGGGCCGAATCTCGTTATCGTCGACGTCGTACTTCGCCTTACGAACCTGCTCGGCGTAGTAGTTCCAATCGTAGGGCTGCAGCGTCGCATGCTCGCCGCCTTTGTCGATCTGCGCTTGGATCTCCGCGGCCTCCTCCGCGGCCTTGGTACGGGTTGGCCCGATGAGTCCCTGTAGGAAACTTTGCACCGTGGCCGGCGTCTGCGCCATCTCTTGCGTCAGCTGGTAGGCTGCGAAATTCGGGTAGCCGAGCAACTGCGCTTTCTCGGCGCGCAGTTTGGCCATTTGAGCGATCGTCGAACGGGTATCGTTCTCGTCGTCTTTCTCCGTGCGTGTCCAGGAGTTCTCGAAGAGCTGCTGACGCGTGGCGCGGTCGGCGAGCAGCGCGAGGCTGGGCTGTTGGGTCGTGTTTTGCAGCGCTATGAGGTAGCCGGTGGGGTCGTCCTTGGCCGCGGCCGCGCGCTGGGAAGCGGCAAGCGCGCTGTCGCTAAGCCCCTCGAGATCGCTTTTGCTTTTCGCAAGCAGCGCCGCCGCGGCCGTGCCGGCGAGCAGCTTGCGTTCGAAGGTAGCCTGCAGCGTCGCGAGCTGCTGGTTGAGTTGTTTGAGCTGCGCCTGCTTGGCCGGCGGAAGGTTTGCCCCCGCGTGAAGGAACCGCCGGTAGTACGTTATCACGAGGTGACGCGATTCGGGATCCAGCTTCAGACTAGGTAACTGTTTATAGATCACCGCGACGCGTGTGAAGAGTCGCCGATTGAGATAGATCGCATCGGCGTGTGCCGCAAGCTCCGGCGCGAGGGTCTGCCGTATCCGCAGCAGCTGGGGATTGCTGTTCGTAGCGACCTCGACCGAAAATGCACCCTGGGCGCGAGCGAGTAGGCGCCCGGATCTTTCCATCGCAACAAGAGTGTTCGCGAACGTGGGGGGCGCCGGATCGTCGACGACCACAGCGATCTCTGTGAGCTGCTGCGCCATTCCGGCCTCGATTGCCGGCTGATAGTCGCTATCGCCGATGCGGTCGAACGGAAGTGCTCCAAACGGCAGTGTGCTTGGCTGCATCAGCGGATTATTCGGTGCGCTCGTCGCTGAGGTAACGGCTAATAGCATGAGGGCGATCGTCGCAGGAATGACATGAAGTCGCATCGAGGCGAACGATTCGCCGCGCTGCCGCAACGAACCGCTCGCGCTCCCCTACCATTTCCAGCGTAGGTGTGCTATGGAAGGGTGTGATGTTCGCACTAACCTTTTCGAACTCCGGAGCGCGACAAGGCAAGTGCTGAGGAATGGAAACGTCGCGCTTGAATGCGTAAACGGCCTGCGGCTGCGGGCACCCAGTCCTAGTGACGCTGAAGCGATCGCAAAGCACGCAAATAATCGCGAGGTTTGGCTGAATCTGCGCGACCGCATTCCGCATCCGTACTCAGTCGGCGATGCGCAAGGGTTTATCGATTTGGTGAAAGACCAATCGCCGCGACTCCAGTTCGGCATCGACGTAGACGGTGAGGTCGTGGGCGGCATCGGGCTCGTTCCGGGCGGGGATATCGAGAGCCGCACCGCCGAGGTCGGTTATTGGCTCGGACCGGAGTACTGGGGCCGCGGCATCGCAACCGCCGCACTCGAGCGCATCTGTCGCTACGGCTTCGAAGAGCTAGGCCTCTTGCGCATCTTCGCGACACCGATCGCGTGGAACCCGGCGTCGTTCAGAGTCCTGGAGAAAGCGGGATTTCAGCGCGAGGGTATCATGCGCAACGCCTGCGTCAAAGACGGCAAGGTCGCCGATATGATCCTCTACGCGAAAATCGTGGACCGGCTTTAGGTCTGCGGGCCGTCCGCCTCGACGTTCAGCGAAATGTCGATGTTATTTCCGACGACCAGGGGTCCGTAGCTCATGCCCCACTGCGTGCGGTCGATCGTCACGGTCGCTTCGTAGGCGATAATCGATCGCCCTCGCGGCGACTTGCCGGCGCCGACGACCTGCGCGTTGAGGACGACCGAGTGCGTTTCACCGTGCATCGTCAGGTCGCCGGTGACCGTGAAGTGCTTCGGATCGGTACCGCCAATTTTGGTGCTGACGAAGTGGATGTTGGGCGTCGAGGCAACGTTGAAGTAGTGCGCGGAGCGCAGATCGTTGTCGCGCATGTCGTTGTGCGTGTCGAGCTTTGAGGCGTCGAGGCCGGCGGTAATGGCGGTCGGAATCTCGGAGCCGCTATCGAGCGTGACCGACGCGCTCTTGATCGGAATCGTGCCGATCACTGGAACGATTCCGAAATGACGCGCCGTAAACTGAGCGGTCGAGTGCACGGGATCGACCGTCCAGGTCTCCGATTGAGCGCCGAGCGCGGCGCTCAGACCTAGAGCGCTGAAAAAGAAGACGGATGCAAACGCAAGTGCGGATTTCATTGCGCACAGCATTTCGCAGCGGGCTGTCGTTTCCCTGAGAGCGTTGCGGGAAAGCGAGCAAGCCTGCCGAAGCTGGCCGCATGTCGCCCGAGCCTCAACGGCGCCCACTGGCCACTCGGGAGCGCGGCTGGGCGAAAGCGCTGGCGCAGAGTCTGAATCGCGCGGGCGTAACTCCCAACGCGATCTCGGTCGCGAGCCTCGTCTTTGCAATCGGCGCCGGCATCGCACTCTGGGCAACTTCCGAGAGCACCGGCGCCGCGCGGGCGCTAGACTTCCTGGCCGCGGCCGCGTGCATTCAACTGCGTCTGCTGTGCAATATGCTCGATGGGATGGTCGCTATCGAGGGCGGCCGGCAAACCCCCTATGGCGAGATCTTCAACGACATGCCGGACCGCTTCGCCGATGTGGCGGTCCTCGCCGGCGCCGGATACGGATTGCGCGAGTTTTCGTGGGGCGTGGAACTCGGCTGGCTCGCGGCCGTGCTTGCGGTTTTGACCGCGTACCTCCGCCTATTGGGTGGAGCAATGGGCACCCGTCAGTATTTCACCGGGCCGATGGCCAAGCCGCATCGCATGGCCGTGCTTACCGGCGCTTGCGTGCTCTCGACATTCGAGCCGCTCGCCGGCTGGCACGGTGAGGTGCTCGCCGCAGCCTTGGCCGTCATCATCATCGGCTGCATCGTAACCCTCGTGCGCCGCACGTCGCAGATCGTCTCGGAGATAGCCGCCCGTTGAACGGCCGTCCGCTGGCCGGCACGATCGCTTCGGCGGCGCGTTGGATCTGCGGTGCGCAAGTCACGTGGCGCGCCGGCTTTCCCGAGAACCGGCAGACGATCTTTTTCGCCAATCACACGAGCCATCTGGATTTCGTCGTGTTGTGGGCGTCGCTGCCGCGTGCGATGCGAGAGAAGACCCGCCCGATCGCCGCGCAGGATTATTGGGAGACCGGCGTGCGGCGCATGCTCGCCGTCGAAGTCTTTAACTCGCTGCTCGTACCGCGTCACGGGGGCGAAAGGACGCGCGAGGTCGCAGCTAAAGCGACGATCGATCACATCGCGCAGGAGATGGGCGACCGTTATTCGCTGATCATCTTTCCCGAGGGAACCCGCGGAGACGGCCAAGCGGTGGCGCCCTTCAAAAGTGGTCTGTACTATCTTTGCCTGCAAAAGCCGCAGGTACAGCTCGTGCCGGCGTACCTCGAGAATCTCAACCGCATTCTCCCCAAAGGCGAGTTCTTGCCGGTACCGTTCATCAGCCGCGTGACCTTCGGCGCGCCGGAATTCTTCGACCCTGCGGATTCGAAAGCGTCGTTTATCCAGCGAATGCACCGCGCCGTCTGCGAGCTGCGGGCGCCGTGACGATCGCCGGCCGCCTCTTCGACCAAAAGCTCGTCTGGGCGTGCGGCGCTATTCTGGTTTTGCTGATCGTCGCCACGACGATCGGGCTCATTCTTCGGACCGTCGTCAAAGATCCCGCTTCCTCCGGCGCGATCGATAACCTCAACGCGCGGATGCGATCCTGGTGGGTCATGTGCCTGATCTTCGGCCTGACGCTCGTCGTCGGGCCGACCGGTTCGCTCGTGCTCTTCGGCTTGATCTCATTCTTCGCGTTGCGCGAGTACCTTTCGCTGGTCGCAACGCGACGCGCCGATCATCACACCCTATTCTGGACGTTTTTCATCTTTACGCCGCTGCAATACTACCTGCTGTCCATTCGCTGGCTCGGGTTCTTCATCGTAATCCCAGTCTACGCGTTTCTCTTCATCCCGGCGGCGATGGCCCTGGCCGGCGACAGCAAAGCCTTTCTCGAACGCGCGGCCAAGATCCAGTGGGGGCTGATGCTCTGCGTCTACTGCCTAAGCTACGCCCCCGCGTTACTCACCCTTCAGATCCCCGGTTACGCGCCCGATGCGAAGCTGTTGCTCTTTCTCGTGATCGTCGATCAGCTCAGCGACGTGCTGCAGTACGTGTTCGGCAAGCTCCTCGGGCGGCACAAGATCGCGCCGGCTATCAGCCCGAACAAGACGTGGGAGGGGTTCCTCGGAGGCACGCTCAGCGCGGCGGCCATCGGCACCGCGATGTGGTGGCTGACGCCGTTTAGCATTCCGGTTGCCGCCGTAATCTCGCTAACGATTACGCTGCTTGGATTTGCCGGCGGCTTAGTGATGTCGGCGATCAAACGCGACCTGGGCGTGAAAGATTACGGCACGATGATTGGCGGCCACGGCGGCATTCTCGACCGCATGGATTCGCTGATCTTCGCGGCGCCGGTCTTTTTCCACATCGTGCGTTTCTTCTACGGAATGTCCTAATCAAACGATATCAAAGAAAGCCGCGCGCGCAATGACGGCGTGCCGCGCCGTCGAAGGGAGTGACGTATGAAGAGCAAGGTTTTGATACCGCTTTGCGCCGCGGCAATTACGGCGTGCGGGGCTTTCGTCTTTACCGGCACGCCGGCGCTTGCCGACGCCGTGATGTTTCGTGCCGATGCGGCGCACCGTGGCGTCTACGATTCGCCCGCGCCCAAGCTGACCACCGTGAAGTGGCGCTTTCAAACGAAGGGCCGGATATTCTCCTCGCCGGTCGTCGACGGCCCAGCGGTCTTTGTCGGCAGCAGCGACGCACGGCTCTATGCCGTTCGTGCTTCCGACGGAACCGAGCTCTGGCGTTTTGCGACCAAAGGCTCGATCAACTCGACGCCGGCAGTCTGGAACCAAACCGTGTATTTCTCCAGTCTCGACGGCAACATTTACGCCGTGAACGAGAGCGACGGGAAAGAGCGCTGGCGCCTGCGCACCGGGGGCGAGCGCCGTTTTAGCGCGCCAGGGATTCACGGAATCCAGCCGAGTACCGAAGTGATGCCCGATCCATACGACGTGTTCTTGTCGTCGCCGGCCGTGTGGAACGGTACGGTCTACGTGGGCAGCGGCGACCACAACGTCTACGCGATCGACGCGCAGACCGGCGCGCTGCGCTGGAAGTTCGCGACCGGCAACGTCGTTCACGCTTCGCCGGCCGTCGCCGATGGGACGGTATACATCGGCAGCTGGGATCGGTATCTGTACGCGCTCGACGCGAGCACCGGTTCGGTGAAGTGGAAGTTCCAAACCGGAGACGATCGGGAAATTTACAATCAGGTCGGCATCGTCGGCTCCGCAGCCGTTGCCGGCGGAACGGTCTATTTCGGCTGCCGTGACAGCCATTTCTACGCGCTGGACGCAAAGACCGGGGCCTTGCGCTGGAAGCGCGACGAGAACGGCAGCTGGGTGATCGGTTCCCCGGCGGTCGTCGGCAAAACGGTGCTCTATACGACCTCGGACGAGCGCAAGTTCTTTGCCGTCGATGCCCAGACCGGAAGCGTGAAGTTCAGCATCCCGTACGGCGCGTATTCGTTTTCGTCGCCGTCGGTCGCGGGCAACGTCGCGTATTACGGCTCGTTCGACGGAAAGCTTTACGGCGTTAACGTGGAGTCGGGTAAGGTCGTCGCCCGCTTTTCGACCGACGCCTCGAAGCGCGAGTTGCCGGCGCATCTCGACAGGTCGGGCAATCTCGACATGAGCACGTTCTATCGCGAGCCGACCCTCGACGGCGTGATCGTCGGGCTCAGCGGCGTCTACAAGCTCGGCTCGATCGCCGGGTCGCCCTCGCTCGCCGGCGGAACGCTCTTCATCGGAAGCACGGACGGCACGCTCTACGCGATCGGCTAGAACGCGATCCGGCGCTCGCTAGCGAAAGGTTCGAGCGGCGAGCGTTGAAAGAGCGCCGCTCTAGATTTTGGGAGGCGCAATGACCGATCGATCGATCGTCGCTGGAAGCGAACGAACCTTACTGCCGGGAAGCCGAGTCGTCGGCAATGCGGACCCCGACGAGCATGCTACCGTTACGGTCTTCGTGCGCTCGAGGCAAGCCGACGCGCCGCCGGTCGGCGCTCTCTCGCGCGAGGCATTTGCGCAGCGTTACGGCGCCGACGCGGCCGACCTGCTGCGCGTCGAGGACTTCGGGCGTGCGCACGGCTTGACGGTCGTCGAAAGCAGCGCCGGACGGCGCAGCGTCATTTTGCGCGGAAGCGTCGCTCAGCTCGGCGCCGCCTTCGGCGTCACGCTGAAGCGGTGCGAAGGCGACGGCGTCCAATACCGCGGCCGCGAGGGCAGCATCACGATCCCGGCCGACCTCGCCGATATCGTTGTGGCCGTGCTCGGCCTCGACAACCGTCCGCAGGCCGAGACGCGCGTTCGCATTGCTGCGGCGCCGTCGGTTTCGTATACGCCCGTGCAGGTCGCGAAGCTGTACGACTTTCCCACCGGCGTCGACGGAACCGGCGAGTGCGTCGGGATCGTGGAGCTGGGCGGCGGCTTCAGCCAGGCGGATTTTGCGGCCTACCTATCGAGCCTTGGGCTTAGCGCGCAGACCGTGACGACGGTCTCCGTCGACGGCGCGACCGAGACCCCGGGACAAGACTCCAACGCCGACGTCGAGGTGATGCTCGATGCGGAGATCGTCGGCGCGATTGCGCCGAAGGCGGCGATCGTGATGTACTTCGCGCCGAATACCGATCAAGGTTTTCTCGATGCCGTGACGACGGCGGTTCACGATACGACGCACAATCCGTCGGTAATCTCGGTCAGTTGGGGCGCGCCCGAGGCGGACTGGACGCAACAAGCACTCGACGCGCTCAACTCGGCGATCTCGGCGGCAGCCGCGCTGGGCGTCACGGTCTGCATCGCGTCGGGTGACGGCGGATCGAGCGACGGTATCGACGACGGAAAGTCGCACGCCGATTTTCCGGCCTCGAGCCCGTATGCACTGGGCTGCGGCGGAACCACGCTGACGGCTTCGGGCAGCAGCATCTCGTCGGAAGTTGCCTGGAGCGATTCCGGCGGCGGCGTCAGCGACGTCTTCGCACTGCCGTCGTTTCAAAGTAAGGCCGGCGTGCCCGCCCCACCGGCGGGATCGAAGGGCGGCCGCGGCGTTCCCGACGTCTCCGGCGATGCGGATCCTGATACCGGCTATAACGTACGCGTCGACGGCCAGAGCATGGTCGTGGGCGGAACCAGCGCCGTCGCACCGTTGTGGGCCGGCTGGATTGCGCTCGCAAATCAGCAGCTCGGAAAGCGCCTCGGCTTTCTCAATACGAACCTCTACGCACTACCGGGATATCCAAAGCAGCCGGGACCGATTCGCGACGTAACGCAGGGAAACAACGGCGCCTATCAAGCCGGTCCAGGCTGGGACGCGTGCACCGGACTGGGTACGCCCGACGGGTCGCGCTTACTGGAGTCGCTGTAGCGACGCCGCGCGCCGGCGAAAGGATTTAGCATTTGTCCAAAGGCAGCCCGGGGGCATTGTGTAAGGGTCCAAAGCATCAGCACTTCCTGGAACGGCCCAACGCCAAGGAGAAAACGAGCGGATGAATTCGACGGCCATGTCGACCGGTGACAACCTGCGCGATTTCCTGATGCTGCCCTACACCGAGCTCGAAGAGCTCAACCTGCGGGCGAAGCAGCAGCGCCAAGAACGCGTGCCTCTCCACGCGCTTGCCGAGCAGCGCCTCCAGTATCTCGCCGACGAGCCGCGGATCAAAGCCCTGACCGTGCTCTTCAGCGATCTCGAAGGCCGGCTTCATATGCTCGACTACGACAAGAAGTTCTTGCTGCGGTCGCACGACAATCTGACCTTCGACGGCTCTTCGATCCGCGGATTTACGCCCCAGCGCGAGAGCGATCTGCGGCTGCAGCTGGACTGGAGCGCCTTCTACTGGGGTCCGGCCGACGTCTTCGGCCCCGGGAAAGTGCTCGTCTTCGGCGACGTCTTGGACCGCGACGGGAAACCCTTCGGCGGCGATACTCGCGGTACGCTCAAGAAGTTCGCCAACGAGTGCTACAACAAAGAAGGCTACTCGCTCAACGCTGCCAACGAAATCGAGGGATTTCTCTTCAAGGGGCTCGACGCCGAGCGGCGCTTCCACGATACCGGCACCTTCGAATACGTCAACACGGGCGGGTACTATCACTCGCTGCCGGGCGATCCGCTGCGCGACTTCATCGATACGGTGGCCGAAGTCCAGCGCGCGATGGGATTTCAGAACGAAAAGGACCATCCGGAGGTTGCACCCTCGCAGTTCGAGATCAACTATAACTACGGCGAGGTTGTCTCGGCCGCCGATCAGATTCAGCTCTACAAGCTGATCTGCCGCCAAGTAGCGACTAAGCTCGGCATGACGGCAAGCTTCTTGCCAAAGCCGGTCGTCGGCGTCAACGGCAGCGGGATGCATACCAACGTTTCGGTCAGCAAGAACGGTCGCAACCTCTTCTGGGATCCGAAGGGGTCCGAGCAGCTCAGCGGCTTCGGCTGGAAGTTCGTCGACCGCATCCTCACGCACGGAGACGACATCTGCTTGATGCTCAACTCCAGCGTCAACTCGTACCGGCGGCTCGATCCGCACTTCGAAGCGCCAAACCAGATCAAGGCATCGGCGATCGACCGCGGCTCGATGGTTCGCATCCCGATCGGCAACGAGCGCAGCATGCGCACCGAGGTACGCTCGGTCGCCCCCGACGCGAACCCCTACATGGTCATGCTCGCCGTCTTCAAGACCGGCTTGGAAGGCACCACCAGCAGCGCAAAAAACCTGCGTCAGGCCGATCGCTATCTGCCCGACAACATCTACGACGCGCTGAGCGCCTTTCGTAAATCCGAGTGGACCGGAAAGCTCCTCGGCGACGACGTCAAAGCGCGCTACGCCGATCTCAAACAAGCCAGCGCGGACCGCTGTCCCCGCTTACTGGGAAGCTTTGTCAAACCGCAAGAAGTGCAGTACCACCACGAAGTCTACAACCAGTATCTCTGGAATTTATTCTAGGACCTCGGTACTTCCTTACCGGAAGTGCTGCGCGATGCAGTCGATCCAGTAATGGTAGACGTCAACGGTACGCACCGGATCGTGGGGGAAATGCCCGTCGACTGGGCCAGACAAACGAAGCGCCGCGTCCTTAGGATTGTCGCGCAGCGCCCCTGGGGTTACTGCGTCGCTACGAGTCGTGTGTCGCTCGAATCTCGTCGAGTGGCACCGCCACGATGCTGCCGGTATCGCTGCCGATGATCAGCGTTTTGCCGACGACGATCGGCGAGCCGACGTTGAAAGCGGTGTGCATGAACTTCGAACCGACGACGCGGCCAGTTTGCGCATTCAGCGCCCAGAGATAACCGCTAAGGTCGCCGAAATAGATGATGTCGTCGACGTCGACGACCCCGCCCTTGACGACGCCGTGGGTCGGCGTCTCCCAGACCAGCATCCCGCTCGATGCGTCGAGCGCGTGCATCCAGGGCGTAATCGAGCTGCCGAGATAGAGGCGGTTGTTGTTGAGCAGCGGGATCGCCGCTTCGTTACGGATGGGGAGCGAGCCGCTCTCCAGCGCGACGTCCCAGAGCCGCGCGCCGGTAACTGTATCGAGCGCGTAGACTCTCTCGACGTTCAAGTTGCCGATGACGGTGAACGCGTCGGGCGAGACCGGGGCGACGTAATCGCAGAAGATACGCTCGCCATTGCCGACCGGCGGACAATCGCCGATTCCCGAAGCACCGCGCAGGAACTGACTGCGCCAGACGACTGAGCCGCCGTTGGCGTGCATTCGCCACGCTGCGTTCGTGCCAACGCCGGTCGTCACGAAATCGCCGCCGCCTACGGGAAGAATCGCCGACATGGAGGCCATCGAACCGATCCAGTGCGCGTAACGCTTCTCACCGGTCGAAGGATTCAGCCCGTTGATCCAGCCCGCGCCGTCGTGGTTGACCAAGATCCCGTCGATGATGGCGGGGGTCGGCATCGCCGATCCGGTTAGCATCGTCTGCCAGCGAACGCTGCCCCCGTACCGGTCGAAACCGATGAGCGCGCTCGGGCCTTGACCGACCATCACGGGCTCCGACGGAGAAGAGGTGCGGCTCGTCGGATCGCCTTCGCCGACGATCACAAGATCATCGTAGATCAGCGGCGCGCTCATCAGCGGATTGGGAACGTGCGCTTTCCACAACAGCTTTCCGGTGCTGACGTCGAGCGCGTAGAGCGAGCCGTCGTTGTTGCCGACGTAGAGCGTGTCGTCGGCCACCGTTGGGCTCGCCGAGATCTGGCCGCCGGTTTCAACCCGCCACGACGCGTGCAGCGTTCCGGGGACCACAGCGTTGTTCTCCGGCCCCATGCGAAACTGCGTCCAGACTGCCGCCAGGGTCAGAAAGATGCGAACGGCGAGCAAGCCCATCGAAGCCAACTTCCCGCACTAGTGTCCTGTCTCCGGTATGGCTTTACAAAAAGCCGGGATGGATTTTGAGCTTGGGACGAGGCGCGAAGAGGAAGCAACGCCGTAGCGTTGTGACCGATGAGCAACGAAGCATCCAGCTCAAAAGGCGCCCGGCGACTGTAAAGGGATACCGGAGACAGGGCACTAGATGCGTAATTCCATTCCGTCGTACGCAACCTCGACATTCGCATCGTGCAAGCTGCGTGCGGCTGCCGAGTCGGGATTGAGAATTGGATTAGAATTATTGACGTGGGTGACGATAATCCGTGCAGGTGTGCCGCGGAGCTGCTCGAGCGTCCCTCCGGGGGCGCCGATCGCCAGGTGTCCGAGTTCGCTTGCATGCTTGGGCATGAGCCGCTGTGAAACGAGCTCGTCGTCGCTGAAGAAGCTGCCGTCCAAGAACGCGACGGCGGCGGAAGCGATCGCGTTCGCGAGCACCCGGTCGATGCTTGCGAAGACCGGCGCAAAGAGCAGGCGCTTCGTCTCTTCTAGACCGGAAATCTCGTACGCAACGACGGCGCCGGCCGCGGTGCGTCGACCGTCGTAACCCGGCGTCGTTCCGGGCACGGGGATCGCTCGGATCTCGAGCTCGTTGCCGGCGAGGTCGTCGGCTGCGGCAGGCGCGCACGGCTCGTCGAGCGGGACGTCAAGCCAAAGGTGCGGCGCCTGCGCAAAGCGAGCAAAGGCGGGCTGCTTCGCTGCGATCTCGCGCACGACGGCGCTCGAGCGAAGGATGAAGCGATGCTCGCCCTCCTGACGCAGCGTCGCGAGGCCTCCAATATGATCGACGTTTGCGTCGGTAAAGAGCATTCCCGCGATCGGTGTGCCGCGCGACTGCCGCGGCGCAAGCGGTTCGAACGACTCGATCTGCGCGCCGATGTCGGGAGAGCAGTTGAGCAAGAGCCAGCGATCTCCGTCGCGGCTTATCGCGAGCCCGGATTGCGTCCGGCGGGGCCGCCGCCCGGCCCGCGCAGCGCCGCAGTTTGCGCACGCGCAGTTCCACTGAGGGACGCCCCCGCCCGCGGCCGATCCGAGTACCCGAACGATCACGGCCGGCGAGCGGCGAGCTCGGCCTTTCCGGCGCTCTCGCGAAGCGACGTCATCAGCGAATGGTGCGGACTGAGCGAGCACGCCGGATCGGTCGCGGCGGCGTCGCCCGTAAGCAGAAATGCTTGGCAGCGGCAACCGCCCCAGTCGACCTCTTTGCGTTCGCAGGAGCGGCACGGCTCGGGCATCCAGCCGGTTCCGCGATAACGCTCAAAGGAATCGGAGAAACTCCAGATCGATGCGAGTTCGCGCTCGCGCACGTTCTCAAAATGCAGGCTCGCGATCGCGGCCGCGGCCGGGCACGGAAGCACGTCGCCGTTGGGCGTCACGGTGAGAAACTGGCGTCCCCAACCATTCATGCACGGCTTCGGGAAGTCTCCGAAGTAATCGGGGAGGACGTAGACGATCTCCATCGTGCCGCGCAAGCGCTCGCGCGCGGCGGCGACGACCTCTTCGCCGTGGCGCACTTGCTCCGCCGTCGGCAGCAGCGCCAGCCGGTTACGGAAGGCCCAGCCGTAAAACTGTACGTTGGCGAGCTCGAGCCGCGCTACGCCGGCGCGCTCGGCGTAGCCGATCACCTCTTCGATCGTATCGTGGTTCAAACGATGCAGCACGCAGTTCAACGTCAGCGCAACCTCACGCCCGAGTACGCGCCGCACCGCTTCGGCCTTCTGCTCGTGGACGGCAGCGCCGGCAATGCGATCGGCGAGTTCGGTCTGCGGAGCTTGAATGCTGACCTGAACGTGATCGAGGCCGCTCTCGACCAAACGATCGAGTAGCGCGTCGTCGAGGAACGTTCCCTGCGTGATCAGATTGGTGTAGAGGCCGAGGCTCGCCGCGCCTTCGACCAGCCGGCAGAGATCGGTTCGCAGCGTCGGCTCCCCGCCCGAAAGGTGCACCTGGACGATGCCCATGGCGGCGGCCTGCCGCAGCACGCAAAGCCACTCTTCGGTCGAAAGTTCGTTGCGATATGCGCGCAAGTTCAGCGGATTGTAGCAGTACGGACACTGAAGGTTGCAGCGGTACGTGAGTTCGCAGAGCAGCGAGAGCGGACGGGGACTACTCACGGATGAAGCCCCGTTCGCCCAAACGCGCGAAGAGCGCGTCGACGTGCTCGCGCGCCTCGGTGGCGCTGACCTCGAAGCGTTGCGTGATCGCCGCGACGATCTCGCTCAACGTGCGTTTGCCGTCGACCAGCTCGAGTGCCGCCGCCGCGCTTTCGTTGAGTTCGAGCGCCGTCTCGGGCACGAGCAGCATCGCCGGTCCGTTCGCATCGAGCCGCAGCTTGACGCCTTTGCCGAAGCGCGGCACCGCATCGCCTTTCACGCAAAGACGCCGGAGGCGAGCGCTGTGGCATCGAGGATGCACCAGAGCACGTCGCACTTAAATCGCAAGGCGGCGACGCACCGTTCCTCGAGTTCGGGTGTGCGCGCTTCGTGCAGAACCCATTCGAGTGCCAACTCAGAATCGCGTTGTGCCAGCGGAATTCGCCGTTCGAAATAGGCGAGGCCCGAACGATCGATCCACGGGTACTTCTCTAAGATAGCGGCCACCCGGCGCTGCATGACCGGAGGCCCGAAGAGTTCGGTTAGTGACGAGGCGACGGATTCGAGCCACGGGCGCGTTCGCGCGAACTCAACGTAGGCGTCGACGGCAAACCGGGTACCCGCGGCGACCTCGTGCTCGGAGCGCAGCTCGTCCTCACCTAGCCCGACGGCACGGGCGAGCTCGATCCAAGCTGCGGTCCCGCCATCGCGGCCGTCGCCGGTTCCGTCGTGGTCGTAAACGCGCGATATCCACGCGCGCCGATGGGCGGCCGAGGGCAGCTTGGAGAGGATCGCGGCGTCTTTCACCGGGATCTGTATTTGATAGTAGTAGCGGTTTGCGACCCAGGCGCGCACTTGCGCGTGATCGAGCGCGCCCTCAACCAGCCGTTGATGAAACGGATGCTTATCGTGATAGCGCTCACCGCCGACGGCGTGCAGCCGTTCGACGAGGCCGGGGGCGGCTACGGCAGCCGCTGGTTAGAGCTTGGGCTCCCGCGCGGGAGCGCTAAGGTAGGCCGTCACCTCGGCGCCGAGCGGGTGTTCTTGAAAATCTGGGCGCTGCCAACGGGCACGTGTTTCCTTCATGCGGGTACTCCTCGGGACGACTTCTGCTTCAGGCGTACAGTCGTATACGCCAGCTTCGCGCGCATGACCTCGCTCGGAATGCGAACTCGGTCGGCCAAGCGCAGGAGCTCGAGGGCGCGGACGTGCCACCAGGTAGCGTCCACCTCGAACCAGCGCAGTCCGTGGCGGGCAGAGAACGGGAAGGCGTGGTGGTTGTTGTGCCAGCCCTCGCCCCACGATAGGACGGCGACCCACCAGCAGTTCGTCGAGCAGTCCGTCGTGCGATAGGTCCGATAGCCCAGCATGTGCGCGGCGCTGTTGACCAGCCACGTTGAGTGGTAGGCGATCACGAGACGAACGAAGACGCCCCAGACCACCCAGCTCCACCCGCCGAACCAGAAAAGCAGACCGGCAAGGACCAGCTGCAGCGGGTTGCCCAAGTACTGCAGCGCGCGGTAGAACGGATCGGCGTAGAGATCGGGAGCGTAGCGCGCAATCTCCTCTTCCGACGGCATCGCGACGTTCTGACGGTAGAGCCAGTCGACGTGCGCCCAGCGAAAACCTAAGTGGATGTTGTGCGGATCCTCGTCCTCATCGGCGTGCGCGTGATGCTTGCGATGGATCGCGACCCAGCGAATCGGATCGCCCTGCAGCGCGAGGGTTCCCAAAAGCGCGAAGAGATACTCGACGGGCTTGCGCAAGCGCAGACTGCGATGCGTCAGCACGCGATGATAGCAGAGCGTCACTCCCAGAACTCCGGTAGCCCACGCGAGAATCGCGCCCGCAAAAATCGCGGACGGATGAAAAAACGCCGGCACGAATGCTGCCAGCGCACCAATGTGAATAAGTCCCAGCGCGGCGCCGGTACTGTACCTTGCCGTTCGATTCATCGCTGCATCCGTTCGCATCACGTGCGAGGGCTCCTCGCGAGGGCTTGTATTGAAAAGAGCCCGCCTTCGCGGGCTCTCGTCAGAGTGTGTCGGTTCCGTTTTTGATTAACGGTACGACGAGCTACGGCTGGCGAAGCAGTCCCGGCAGTAGACCGGTTTGTCGCCTCGCGGCTGGAACGGTACCTCGGCCACGCCGCCGCACTGGCTGCACGTTGCCTTGAACAATTCCCGCTGGCTGCTTCGGCCGCCACCGCCGCCGTTCGAAGTGCGTCCGGCCTTGCGAGCTGCGCGGCAATCCGTGCAGCGGCTCGGCTTATTCGTAAAGCCCTTCATTGCGAAAAACTCTTGTTCTCCGGCGGTAAACGGGAACTGCTGTCCGCAGTCCACGCACGTGAGCATTTCGTCTGTATACATTTAGCGAGCGAATCTCCTAGTAGAGGTGAGGTTGTTCTCCGGATCCGACTCGCTTGGGTGCCTTAGGAACCTCGCGGACTTCGAAACCTGGGTAACCAGATTACTATACACCATTCGCGGGCCAGCGTCACGGCATCAGCCCTACAGGCCCAGGAGCTTGGCCCGGGGCATTCGAACGTACGTTCCGAAATCCGGCGTCCCCGAGTTCGGCTCGGAGGCCCCGGTGGTGGAGCGAGGTTGTCGCCCCACCTGGCTAGGGTTTCGACGCCCTTGCGGTCGAGCGAAACCGGCAACCACCTAGTCGAAAGGACACAATGCCACCGAAAAGGACGTCAGTCAAACGCGCCGCCAAGGACCGGCGGCCCAAGCGTAAGCCGTGCAGTTTTTGCACCGAGCGGGCCATTGCGGTCAGCTACCGCGATACGGGCCGGCTCAGAAAGTACGTCTCCGAGCGCGGCAAGATCGTACCGCGCCGGATCTCGGGCAACTGCGCCAAGCACCAGCGGCTGCTGACCGTCGCCGTGAAGCGCGCCCGCCTCATCGCCTTCCTTCCCTTCGGCTCCGAGTAGCCGGGTGAAGCTCGTATTGTTCGCCGACGTCAAAGCGCTCGGCAAAAAGGGAGACCTCGTCGACGTCGCCGACGGCTACGGGCGCAACTTCCTGCTCCCCCGAAAGCTCGCCGGCGAGGCCGACAAAGGCGCCCTGGCGCAGCTCGAGGCGCAGCAGAAGGCGCGAGAACGCAAGGCGGCTCTCGAGCTAGCGGAGGCGCAGGCGCTCGCCGCCAGGATCGAGTCGGCCAAACTTGCCGTCCGGGCGAAGGCCGGCGGCAACGGGAAGCTCTTCGGAGCGGTGACCAACGCCGACGTCGCCTCGGCAATTGCCGGCGCCCTCTCCATCGAGATCGATAAGCACAAGATCGAAATGACGAGCCAAATCAAGGCGCTCGGATCCTATCCGGTCGAGATCAAGCTGCACAAGGGCGTCGTCGCCAAGACCATGGTGGACGTCGTCGCCGCTTAGCCGGCGACCCTAGTCCGTGCAGCAGGTCTACACAGCCCGCTTTCGGCGGAAGTTCGGTGCCGAAGACGAGCTCAGCCGCTACGTCAGCGCGCTCTACGACATGCTGGTCGCGGTGCTCGGCCAGGACAAACTCGTCCTGCGCGCCGGGAAGGTCAATGCGTTGAAGCTGATGCGCTCGCAGAACCTGCCCGACCGCCTCTGCGGTCTGCAGCGCCTCGTCTTCGAGGATCCGACCCTGGAGCGTGCGACGACGCGCGCACAGCAGCGCAAGGTCGTCTCCGAGATCGAAGAGGCGATGGCCGACGTCATCGCCCAACGGCACGCTGAAGATTCGATCGAGCGGCGGGTCAACGAAAAGATGGCCGAGCGCCACCAGGAGTACGTCAAGGATCTCAAGCTCGAGGCGCTGCGGGAGACCGGCGGCCCCGAGACACCGGCGTCGCAGGCCAAGCTCGAAGAGCTGCAGGCGCTCTCAGAACGCGGGCTGGCCGCCTCGGCTCTGCAGCAGCTGCGGCCGCAGGCGCTGCGCGACGTCGTCGGACAGGACTCCGCCATCCACGCGCTGCTCGCAAAGATCAGCTCGCCCTACCCCCAGCACGCGATCCTCTACGGTCCGCCGGGCGTCGGCAAGACGACGGTCGCGCGCCTCGTGCTCGAGGTCGCGAAGCTCCGTCCGCACACACCCTTTGCCAAGGACGCACCCTTCGTCGAAGCCAGCGGAACGACGCTGCGCTGGGATCCGCGCGAAACGATCAATCCGCTGCTCGGCAGCGTGCACGATCCGATCTATCAAGGCAGCCGGCGCGAGTTCGCCGAGGCCGGCGTTCCGGAGCCGAAGCTCGGACTCGTCACCCGCGCGCACGGCGGCGTGCTCTTCATCGATGAGATCGGCGAGATGGACGCGCAGCTGCAGATGCGCTTGCTCAAAGTGCTCGAGGATAAGCGCGTCGTCTTCGAATCGTCGTACTACGACGAGAGCGCGCCGAACGTCCCCGAGTACGTTAAGCGGCTGTTCCGGGAAGGCGCACCGGCCGATTTCATTTTGATCGGCGCGACGACGCGCGAGCCCGACGAGATCGACCCGGCAATTCGCTCGCGCTGTGCGGAGATTTACTTCTCTCCGCTGACGCAGCACCAGGTCGGCTCGATCGTTGCGGGCGCGATCCGCCGCCTGGGCGCAAAGGCGGCCCGCGGCGTCGCACAGTTGATCGCGTCGTTTACGATCGAAGGCCGCAAAGCCGTGCAGATCGTCGCCGACGCCTACGGCCAGGCGCTCTTCCGCCTTTACCCAAGCAAACAGCGCGTCGAGACGCCGAGAGGCCCTTCGATAACCGAGGAGGACGTTCGCGCGGTCGCGCGCGCGAGCCGGCTCGTGCGGCAGACACAGGTCAAAGGACGCGCGACCCGCGAGATCGGCAAGGCGTTCGGTTTGGGCGTGCTGCACCATCTCGGGAGCATCATCGAGATCGAAGCGGTCGCGTTCGCGGCGTCGCAGCCGGGCAAAGGAACGATTCGCTTCAACGACACCGCGGGCTCGATGGCCAAGGACTCGGTCTTCAACGCAACCAGCGTCCTACGCGCGGTTACCGGTTTCGACGTCGCCGACTTCGATCTGCACATCAACGTCGTCGGCGGCGGAAATATCGACGGCCCCTCGGCTGGGCTGGCGTTCTTTCTGGCGCTCTACTCGGCCGTGACCAAGACGCCTATTCCGCAAGACGTCGCGATGACCGGTGAGCTGACGATCCAAGGCAAGATCCGCGGCGTGGGCGGAATTCCTGAAAAAATCTACGCCGCGCGGCAAGCCGGCATGCGCCGCGTGCTGGTTCCCAAGGAGAATTTGCGCGAGACTGACGCGGCACTCGGCGGCTTGGAGATCGTTCCGGCAACGAGCGTCGCGCAAGTGCTGCGCGACTTGCCCAAGAAGCGCCGGCGCTGACTCGAGCACTGTGCCACGACGTATGGCACAGTCGCGTGTAATTTTTTCGTTATGCACAAGCGACCCACAAGGCGTTCACCGGCGCTGCGACGCACAGCGGGTCGCGCATGACCGTTGCGCCGCTTCATTCGACGATCGACCGCATACCGCCGCACAATCTCGAGGCCGAGATGGCGTTGATCGGATCCGTACTCGTCGACCGCGAGATGCTCGCCGCCGTCGGCGAGATCATCCGGCCGAACGACTTCTACGCGCACGTCCACGAAACGATCTTCATGGTTCTCGTCGAGCTCTATGAGCGCGGCGAACCCGTCGACAAAATCACCGTCGCCGAGGAGTTGAAGCGCCGCAACGTTCTCGAGCGCGTCGGCGGCCTCTCGTACATCAGCGCGCTGATGGATACCGTGCAGACGGCTGCCTCGGCGCGGTATTACGCCACGATCGTGCGCGAGAAATCGGTGCTGCGCTCGCTGATCCACGCGGGCACCCAGATCACCGGGCTGGGCTACGAAGGCGAAGAGGACGTCGCCGCCGCGCTCGACCGGTCCGAGCAGCTCGTATATACGATCGGCGAACGCCGCGGCGTCACCGAATTTATGCCGGTGAGCCGCCTAATGAAGGGCGCCTTCGACCACATCGACCGGCTCTACCACATGCGCGGCGATCGAACCGGGCTTACCTCGGGTTTCCGCGATATCGACGAAATGACGACCGGTTTTCAGCCCGGCAACTTCGTCATCGTTGCGGCCAGGCCGGGCATGGGCAAGAGCTCGTTCGCCCTCAACATGGCCGTCGCCGCAGCGAGGCAAGAAGGTGCGCCGGTCGCGTTCTTCTCACTTGAAATGTCGAACAACGAACTGATTCAGCGCTTGATCTGTTCGGAAGCGCGCATCTCGATGAACCACATGCGTCGCGGCAATATCAAAGACGGCCAGTGGGAACTAATCTCAAATGCGATGGGTGCGATCAACGACCTGCCGATCTATCTCGACGATTTGGGCGCGCTGACCGTCAACGACGTGCGCAGCCGCTGCCGCCGTTTAAAGTCGACGGTTGGGCTGGGAGCCGTTTTCGTCGACTACTTGCAGCTGCTGCGGCCCGGCGTGCTCGCACGAAACGTCAATCGCAATGAGGAGCTCTCGGAGATCTGCCGCACGCTCAAGGTGACGGCCAAGGACCTCGAGGTGCCGATCATTGCGCTCGCGCAGCTCAATCGAGCCGTCGAAGCGCGCGCGGGAACGAAGCGGCCGCTGCTCTCGGATCTGCGCGATTCCGGCTCGATCGAACAGGAAGCCGACGTCGTTGCCTTCCTTTATCGCGACGGCTACTACAACCCCGAGACGGCCGAACCGGATCTAACCGAGTTCATCATCGCCAAGCATCGCAACGGCCCGACCGGCACGGTCAACCTGCGCTTCCGTCCCGAGTTTACGCTCTTCTTGCCGTACGCCGACGAGTCGCACTACCCAAGTAGCTAGAGCGCCGGGCCGGGCGCAACGCGCACGTCGGGCCGGTTACATTCCGACTCGGACACATTCGTCGGGCCACATCCGTGTGGCCCCTTCGACTCGCTCAGGACTGCTCTTCGCGCAGCCTCAAATGAATTCGTAAAAGGCTCCGGCGCTCGGTCAGACGGTCCTCCGCCGGAACGTAACCGGCCCGCCGCGCGCGTTTAGAAGAACTAGGCTTTAGCTAAGCGGATTACATGCGACGGGAAGGAGCTTTGCGGGGTGGGGCCAAGTGTTAACCATGGTTAGCGTTAACCATGGCTAACAAGGGCACGGTCGACCTTCTCACGGTCGGTTCCGATCGATCGCCGCTGCGCGCTCGGGAAGACTACGTCAAAGCGATCTACCAAATCGGCGGCGGGGCTCCCGTGCGCGCGGCGGCGGTCGCGCGGTATCTTCAGGTCAGCCGCGTCTCGGTCAGCAAAGCGAAACGGGTTCTCGAGGGCGACGGCTTGATCGAACCTGCGCGCGCTCCCTCCGATCCGCTTGCGCTGACCCGTCGAGGACGGGCGCTCGCAATCGCGATGGTGCGCCGCCACCGTTTGCTCGAGACGTTTTTGCATCGCTCGCTGCACGTTCCGCTCGAGCGCGTGCACGCCGAGGCGGAGCGCATCGAGCACGTGATCTCCGACGACGTCGCGCTGCGAATCGCCGATTTGTTGGGGCGCCCGGCCAGCGATCCGCACGGCCACCCGATACCTTACGAAGACGCGTACGCGACGCGCGATCCCCTGCCGACGCTGGCCGCACTTGGGGCGGGCGCGCGCGCGCGCGTTGTCAGCCTCGACGATCGCGATGAAGAAGGTGTGAAGACGCTGGCCGCGGCCGGGCTTCTTCCGGGAACCGCCGTACGCGTCGTGGCCGCTGATGTGAACCGGCTTCGCCTGCGTTGCGGAAAGCGCACGATCGCGCTGCAGCGGCGTCACGCCGAGATGGTGCGTATTGCAACGTAGCTTCGGCGTGGGTTCGGAGAGCCCGCAAGTCGTTGCCGCGGCGCGAGAAGCGCTCGCCGGCGACCGGCGCGGATTGCGCGCGCTCCTGCCGTTTGCCGGGCCGGCGTTCGTTGCATCGGTCGCCTACATGGACCCGGGAAATTTTGCCACCAATATTCAGGGCGGCGCGGCGTTTGGATACCGGCTGCTCTGGGTCGTCGTGCTCGCCAACTTGATGGCGATGCTCTTTCAGGCGCTCTCGGCCAAGATGGGCATCGCGACCGGAAAGAATCTCGCCGAGCTTTCGCGCGATAACGCGCCGCGGCCGCTCGTTTACGCGATGTGGCTCGTCAACGAGTTCGGAGCGATGGCGACCGACCTCGCCGAGTTCTTGGGCGCCATCATCGCGCTCTATCTCCTCTTCGGAATTCCGATGGTTGCCGGGGCGCTGCTTACCGGTGCCGTTACCTACGCGATTCTTGCGTTGCATCGCTTCGGCTTCCGGGCGATGGAGACGCTGATCGGTTCGTTCGTCGGAGTGATCGCGATCTGCTACATCGTTGAGACGATCTTGACGAGGCCGAACTGGCACCAAGTGCTGTACCACTCGGTCGTGCCATGGATCGGCGGCCCGACGAGCGTGCTGCTAGCGGTGGGAATCGTCGGCGCGACGGTGATGCCGCACGCGATCTACCTGCACTCGGCGCTGACGCAGGGCCGGATCGTTCCACGAACGCGCCGCGAGGCCTCGCGCATCGTGCGCTTCTCTTACGTCGACGTGATCGTTGCGCTGACGATCGCGGGGCTCGTGAATCTATCGATGATGTACATGGCGGCGGGGGTCTTTCACGCGACGGGAAATACGGCCGTTGCCGACATCACGACGGCCTATCGAACGCTGACGCCTTTGCTCGGAAACCTCGCGGCGGTCGTCTTTTTGATAGCGCTGATGGCTTCGGGCATCGCGAGCTCGGTCGTCGGCACGATGGCCGGGCAGGTAATCATGCAGAGCTTCGTCGGATTTACGATCCCGCTCTGGGTGCGCCGGCTGATCACGATGGCGCCGGCCGTCGCGGTCTCGGCCGCCGGCGTCAACGTCACGCAGACGCTCGTGCTCAGTCAGGTCGTGCTGAGCTTCGTCCTTCCGGTTCCGGTAATCGCGCTGGTGGTCTTGGGCTCGCGCAAGAGCGTGATGGGCGAGATGGCCAACGCACCGTGGGTGACGGCGCTGGCCGCATGCGCGACGGTGGGGGTCGTAATGCTCAATGCTTTTTTGATCTGGACGACGCTACATCGTTAAATCTTGGTCCTCAGGCGTACCGAGGCTCTGCGCGAGGTACATGCGCGAGAGCTTGACGTACTCTTCGGCCGAGACCTTGATCCAGGTCGCCGCCTCACCCTCGAGCGCTTTCTTTACCACCGCCGGCGCGCCGGCCGCTACGACGCGCGGCGGAATCGTCGCCTTCTGGCCGACGACGCTGCCGGCGGCGATCAGTGCGCCTTCGCCGATCGTGCATCCGTTGAGCAGCGTCGCGTTGCTGCCGATCAGGGCGTAGCGTTCGATCGTACAGTCCTCCATAACCGCGCAGTGCCCGACGGTCACGTCGTCGCCAACGTACGTGCCGCCGCCCTCGCTGACGTGAACGACCGCATTGTCTTGAATCGAGGTTCGCCGGCCAATCCTGATCGGTCCGTTGTCGCCCCGCAAGACAGCGCCGAACCAGATGCTCGATTCGTCGCCGACCTCAACGTCGCCGATCAAGATAGCGTTGGGCGCCACGAACGCCGAGCCGGAGACCTTGGGCAGCTTGCCCCGATATTCGATCATCATGAGGCGAAGCTTCGCAGGCACGCGCGTCGAACCTCGCCGCCATGCATCGACACCGGACGCCGCTGCGCGGCGTCAAGGCCGTTCCCCGTCCCAAACCCGGCGATCCGAGCTATACCGAGGTCAACTATATCTACGCCGGCCGAACCGGGCACATCCACGAAGTCGTAGAGATCGCCGGACGCTCGTTAGCGAAGGTCGGCTTCGACGATCGCAAGATCGTGTACTATCTGCTCGACGACCTCGAGCTCGATGAGACGGCGAATCGGGGCACCTTCCACGATACCGACCCGTAGCGAGGCCTACGGCTTGACGTCGGGGTTATGCCAGGCGAAGGCGCCCAGGGGATTGGGAACGACCCACACGATCAGATCCCAAAGACTGGGGAAGTGGAAGATCGTCACGACGTCGCTTGCATTCGCGACTTTTTTCATCGCGACAATCGTGCTGGCGCTCGGGTTGTTTGCGTCGGCGCCGGGGAACGAGTTGAAGTCGCCGTCCCACGCCCACTGATCGTATTTTACCTGTCCGGTTGCCGCGTCGCGCTGCGCCCAGTGCACGTGGGCGTTGAACTGATACCAGCGGCCGGGGTTGATCCCCCACAAGTTCGGGCGTGAGGGACTCGTGCTCGTGAGTACCGAGTAGTCGGCGCCCATCAGCTTTCCGCTCTTGTCGTACCAGAGCTGGCTGGGATGCTCGTAGTCTTTCGACTCCCACTGCTTGTTCGCGTAGCTTATCGCGCCGGTTTCATCCGGCGACGTGTAGCGCACGTAGCCCGCCTTCTCGGCCTCGGCGACCGTCGGATAGTGCGCCATAACGTAGGCGGACATCTGGCTAACCCAGGCGCTCTCGGCGGCATCGGGTTTCCCGAAATAGGTCGGCTGTTGGTCGGCTAGGGCCCGAATCGGGGCGGCAAGGAAAAAAAGAAGGGCGACGGCAAGCCAGCCGTTGAAAGAGCGGCGGCTGCAGCGCCGACGTAGCTCAGTTGGTAGAGCAATTGTTTCGTAAACAATAGGTCGCCGGTTCAAGTCCGGCCGTCGGCTCCAGACCGACGCTCTTACGGCGCAAGGGCTTTTGCTTTGCGGTAGTAACACGCGCGCTCCCTTTCTCAGGTGCATTGCGATAGGCGCCTGCGGCCCTCCGGGACGCAGCGGCTGATATACCTGTAACGTTGTTCGGGACGTACTGTGACCCAAACCAAGCTGCGGCGCACCGAGGCTGACCGGCGCTTGCTACTCCGTATCGGGCGGGCGCGGATCGAGCGGTTGGCGGAGAAAGTCTTGGACTCCCTGTGGCGACGGTATCGCCATAAAGGTTCGCGGGGGCCGCGCAAAATCGAAGCAGCCGGCGGC
>DATDHW010000015.1:0-32494 GCA_036521375.1 Candidatus Cybelea sp. | reverse complement strand
CCCCACATCACGTCGCCGGAGTAGCAGAGCCGGTCGAGAAACTCAGGCTTGTAGCCCGCGACGCGCGCGGGAAGAATCTGCCCCTCCCAGGCGACCGTGGGAATCTCATAGGCTTCGAGCTGGCGGACGATCTGCAGCGTTCCGTCAACTCCGTGCAGCCTCGAACTCGGCGCGACGTGCTGCCAGCGCTGCAGAAATGCCATGTACTGCGCGGCCGTGACCGGCTCGATCTCGCGCCGCAAGCGGCCGACGGTAAGCCGATGGATGCGCGCGAGCACGCGCCGGTTGCACCACTCTTCGTCGGGCGTCGTACTGTCGAACCTTCCGTGGAGCACTTGGCCTTGCGCTTCAAGGCGCAACAGCGCCGCCTCGATTGCCGCATTATCGAGCTGCAACCGTGCCGCCATCTGCGCGACCGTCATCGGGCCGCTGGACTCGAGCCACCCACGGAGAATCTCGGTGACGGCCTCCTCGCGGTTTTCGGTGCCCGTCTCGTAAGCGGCGCGTGCGAGCTCGAGCCGCTCGGCGCACGTCCAAAAGCCCGCGACGGTCATCGCACGCCGTTGCGCGACGAGCTCCTCGTACCAGGCCTTCCACGCAGGCGCCGGCGGCATGACGATCAGCGTCGAGAGCGCGTCGTGCAGCTCGTCGGCGTCGCGAACGACCGGCCACGATTCCTCGGCAACCTGCGCGATCGCCGCGGCGTCCAAGATGCCGTCGACGTCGTCGCGCATCGTGCGGCGCAGCTGCACCGCGCGCGCGCGCCGTTCTTCCAGTGGGGCATCGTCGAGGTAGGCGAACGGATTGGCGTTGAGGATCTCGTGGCAGAAGACCGACGGTTCCGGCGTATCGATCGCCAAGGTCTGCACCGTTCCGGCCTCGATCTCGCGCAGAATGGCGATGAACCCGTCGAGATCCATCGCCTCGTGCAGACAGTTCGAGAGCGTCTCGCGCACGAGCACGTGATCGGGAATGCGGATCGGCCCGGTGAGGTTCTCGGGACAGGCGGCTTGATCGGGAAAGACCGCCGCCACCAGATCGTCGGCGCGCATGCGGATCAACTGCGGCGGCACTCTGCGCCCACCGCTGAAGCGCAGAATCGCCAGCGCCCGCGTCGCATTCCAGCGCCAGCGCGCGGCGAACATCGGCGCCGGAAGCAAGGCTTGGGTGAGCGTCTGCTCGGCGCCGGCCGAACGAACGAACTCGAAGACGGCGTCGAGCGGGAACGCGTGCTGATCGGTCAGCGAAAGCACGATGCCGTTATCGGTCGCGGCCGCCTGCAGCTCGAGGTTGAAAGAGCGGCAGAACTTTTTGCGCAGCGCCAGCCCCCACGCGCGGTTGATGCGCGCCCCGAACGGTGTGTGCAGGATCAGCTGCATCCCGCCGCCCTCGTCGAAGAAGCGCTCCGCCACCAGCGTCCGGTCCGTCGGCACGACGCCGAGGATCTTCTTGCCGGCGCGCACGTACGCCACGGCCTGTTCGGCGCCGGCGGAATCGAGCGCGCACTCTTCTTGCAGCCACGCGATCGCCGCTTCGTCGGGGCGTTGGTCGATCGCGACGCGAACCGCGCAGACCTCGCGCGACAGCTCGATCGTGCGCCCTCGCCCTTCTCCGTTCCAAAACGGGATCGAGGGCGGCGCGCCGTGCGCATCTTCGACGCGCACGACGCCCGCCTCGACGCGCCGGATCTTCCACGAGTTCGTGCCAAGCAAGAAGATATCGCCGGCCATGCTTTCGACGGCAAAATCCTCGTCGAGCGAACCGATCACGTGCCCCTCCGGCTCGACGATGACGTTGAAGTTCGCCGTATCGGGGATAGCGCCGCCGCTGGTGATCGCGGCCAGCCGCGCGCCGCGCCGCGCCCGGAGCTTGCCGTTGACGCGATCGTAGTGCAGGAAGGTTCCGCTGCGTCCGCGCGAGGTCGCGATGCCGTCGGCGAGCATCGTGACGACCGCGTCGAAATCGCTGCGATCGAGCGCGCGATAGGCGAACGTCCCGCGCACGAGCGCGAAGAGCGTTTCGACCTCCCATTCGTGCTGCGCGCACGAGGCGACGATCTGCTGCGCGAGGATATCGAGCGGCGCTTTCGGGATCTCGAGCGCGTCGAGCGCACCGCCGCGAATCCCGCGCACGAGCGCCGCACACTCGATCAGTTCGTCGCGCGTCGTGACGTAGAAGATTCCTTTGGGCAACGCGCCTACCCAGTGGCCGGAGCGCCCGACGCGCTGCAGCGCCACCGCGATCGCTCGCGGCGAGCCGAGCTGCACCACAAGGTCGACCGAGCCGATGTCGATGCCGAGCTCGAGCGAGGCGGTTGCGACGACCGCTCGCAGCTGCCCATCGCGCAGACGCTGCTCCACGTCGAAGCGAAGTTCTCGCGCCAAGCTGCCGTGATGCGGCATCACGAAGCCTTCCCCGAGACGCTCGTTGAGCGCGAAGGCGACGCGTTCGCTCATCCGCCGGGTGCCGACGAAGATCAGCGTCGTGCGATGCGCGCGGATCTGCTCGGCGACGCGATCGTAGATTTCGCCCCACATCTCTTTGCTCGCGACCGGACCGAGCTCGTCGCTGGGAACTTCGATGCGCAGCTCCATCTCGCGGCGGTGTCCGACGTCGATCGTCGTCGTCCGATCGCTCAGAAATCGGGCGACGTCTTCGAGCGGCCGCACCGTCGCCGAGAGCCCGATGCGCTGCGGCTTCTGCGCGCCGTTCTGCTCGACCAAGTAATCGAGGCGTGCGAGCGTCAGCGCCAGATGCGAGCCGCGCTTGTCGGCCGCCATGGCGTGGATTTCGTCGACGATCACCGTCTTCACGCCGGCGAAGAGCGCGCGCGACTTTTCCGCGGTCAACAGGATGAAGAGCGACTCCGGCGTCGTCACCAGCACGTGCGGGGGCTTGCGCAGCATGCCCTGGCGTTGCGCCGGCGTCGTATCCCCGGTGCGTACGGCCGTGCGAATCGGCGCCATTCCGATGCCGCGCTCGATCGCCAGGGTCGTCAGCGCGCCGAGCGGCTTCTCGAGGTTCTCGCGGACGTCGTTGGTCAGGGCCTTCAGGGGAGAAACGTAGACGACGAGCGTCTGCTCGGGCAACGTTCCGGCGACCGCCCGGCGGACGAGATCGTCGAGGCAGAGCGTGAAGGCCGAGAGCGTCTTGCCCGAGCCGGTCGGCGCCGAGATTAAGACGTCGCCGCCGGCGCGGATGGCCGGCCAGCCGCGGGTTTGAGGCTCGGTCGGCGCGGTGAAGGTCGCGTCGAACCACTCTTGCACCAGTGGGTGGAAAAACTCACGCATCTGAGCAATCTATTCCACATGGGCCGCCACGCTCCGGGATAGACCGGTGCGGCTGCTCGATTTGCGGGGGAAGAAGTCTTATGAGAAACAGCATCGCACTATTTGCCCTGCTCTCACTCGGAATAGCATTCGTGCCGCGCGTAGCGGACGCGCAGATGGACCAAGCATCGACGGCGCCGTCGGCGACGGTTAATCCCTTAGCCACGGAGAATCCCGAAGAGAGTGCCAGCCCGTTCGAGAGCCCGAATCCCGGCGAGACGCCGGGTGAGACCGAAGTCGTTTCGTCCGGCAGCAGCGGCGGGGACTGGGGTTTGATCGGAATTCTCGGGCTGCTGGGGTTGCTCGGCTTGCGTAAGCGGACGTGACCTAAGCTGCGCGGAGTCCTGCTCGCGCTGGCTTTTCTGCTGGCCGCCCTGCGGCCGGCCGATGCCGCGCTGCCTGTCCTGCGCTTCGCCGACATGAGCCGGCTCGCCGATCTGGAAGAGCCGGCGATCTCACCCGACGCGCGGCGCGTCGCCTTCATCGTCATCACGCAAGACGTTAAACACGACGCCTACGTCAATAGTTTAGCCGTCCTCGACCTGGCCGCGAACACAACCCGCACGATCCTGCGCGGTAAGGACGTCGCCGTGCCGCGCTGGTCGCCCGACGGCTCGCGGCTGGCCTACCTCGCGCAGGGCTCCGGCGAGGAGCACCAGCTCTTCGTCCGCGAAGGCGACCGCTCGCGACAGCTCAGCAAAGCGAAGGGTGACGTTGTCGACGAGGCCTGGAGCCCGGACGGCCGCGAGCTCGCCTTCGTCGCCGCCGATCCGCACGACGACGCGCCGTTCTTCTATGCGGGCGACAACGACTACACCGCCACCGCGCTAACGCCGCCCGCACATCTGTGGATCGTCTCGGCGAACGGCGGGACGGCGCGCCGGCTGACCAGCGGCTCGTGGACGATCGCCGCGACCGATCCCGGGGGGATCTTCTCGCCGCAGATCGCCTGGACGCACGATGGCCGCTCGATCGTGATCACGCGCGTCGCGAACACGTTTAGCGGCGACGACGAGTACTCGACGCTCTGGCAGATCGACGAGCACGGCGGCGCGATGCGCAAGCTTACCGGACACTCCGCCTTCGAGCTGAGCCCATCGTATTCACCCGACGGCTCGCGCCTGGCGTACTGGTATCCGCACGGCGGCGACTTCAATGCCGAAACGACCGTGCGCATTCGCAGCGGCGATCGCGACGACGCCTTCGCCGTCGGCCTCGACCGCAACATCGCCGCGTCGCTCTGGCTTCCCGACGGCCGCCTCTTGCTCTGCGCGGCCAGCGAAACGCGCAATCTCTTCTTCATCGCCAAGCCCGACGGCAGCACAAGCGCGATCCCCTTGGGCGAGATTCATCCGATCTGCGATCCCTACTCGAGCAGCACCTTCGACGGCGGCGCCGCGGCAAGCGTCGCCCACGACGGAACGATCGCGTTCATCGCGACGACGGCGGCGAGCGCGCGCGAGCTCTACCTCCTGCGCGCGGGATCGAATCGTCCGCAGCGCGTGACGCATTACAACGACTTTCTCGCGGGCGTCGCCACCGGGCCGATGAGCGAGCTTCGCTGGACGGGTCCCGGCGGATTCGCCGAAGACGGGGTCGTGACCGATCCGCCCAACGCCGTGCCGAGCCGCAAGTATCCAATCGTACTGCTGATTCACGGCGGCCCCGGCCTCTCGAACTCGCGCGATTTCGTTTGGGAGCAGTGGCCGCTCGCGCAGATGATCGCCTCGCGCGGCTACGTCGTCTTCCAGCCGAATTACCGCGGCAGCGATAACCTCGGCAACGCTTACATGACGGCGATCGTGCACGACACCGTCGTCGGCCCGAGCTCCGACATTCTCGCCGGTTTGACGGCGCTCGAACAACGCCCTGAGGTAGACTCCACCCGCGTTGCGGTCTCGGGCTGGTCGTACGGCGGAGAGCTGACGTCGTGGCTGATCGGGCACTACCACTTCTGGCGCGCGGCCATCTCCGGCGCGGCGGTCAATAGCGAGTTCGATGAATACAATCTCTCGACATCCAACGTGCAGGATCGCTATCCGCTCGGTGCCTCGCCCTGGACCGATGACGGGCAACGCATCTACCGGGAAAACTCGCCGATCACGTACTACGCGCAGATAACGACGCCGACGCTGATCTGGGGCACGACGCAAGATCCCGTCGTTCCGATCACCCAGGCGTACGCGCTCTTTCACGCCCTTACGGAGAACCACGTGCCGGTTCGCTTTGCCGTCTTTCCGGCGAGCACGCACGGGCCCGACGGCCCGCGGCAGTCGGCAGAACTAACGAAGCTGTGGCTAGACTGGCTCGCGAAACACCTATCGGCGTCGCCCCCAGCGCCCCCCGTGTCACCCTGAGCCTGTCGAAGGGCTGTCGAAGGGCTGTCGAACGGCCATCGAACGGCGCCCCCCGTGTCACCCTGAGCTTGTCGAAGGGCTGTCGAAGGGCTGTCGAAGGGTGAAGGATCATCCAATTCCCCGGTTTCGGCGTTTAAGAGGATATGAAGCGTCCTCTTAGCGTTGTTCTTCTTCTCGGACTTCTCATCGCCGCGTCCGCCCCCGCTCCGGCGGCCGCGCCGACGAGCGACCAGCGCGTCGTGCTCGCCGGCGGCTGCTTCTGGGGGATGCAGCTCGTCTTCGGGCAACTCAGAGGCGTCGATCGCGTCGTTGCGGGTTACGCTGGGGGCGAAGCCTCCACCGCGCAGTACGAGACGGTGAGCACCGGTGCGACCGGCCACGCGGAGTCGGTCGAGATCACCTACGATCCGGCGAAGATCTCGTTCAAGTCGCTGCTCGACGTCTATTTCAAGGTTGCGCACGATCCGACGGAGCTCAATCGCCAAGGCCCCGACCAAGGCACTCAGTATCGCTCCGAGATCTTCTACACGACCGCGCAGCAGCACGGTACGGCGGTCGCGGCGATCGCGCACCTGGACCAGACGCACGCCTATCCCGCGCGAATCGTGACGATCGTCGCTCCGTTACGCGGATTCTATCCGGCCGAGGCCTATCATCAGGACTACGCTCTGCACAATCCGCAGAATCCGTATATCTTCACCAACGACCTGCCGAAACTCAAGGTCCTGCGCCAGGATTATCCGCAGCTCGTCAAACCCAACGCGCCGGATCCGAGTTAGCCGAACTTAGCTCGGCGCGTCGTCGACGTGCTGGGCGTACGATCGCGGATCGAAGTACCAGCCGGGCAACGTGTCCGGGAACGTAATATCCGTAAAGTCGTAGTCGACGGTCGCGTCGCGCCCAAGGTAATCGGAGTCCTGCTGATAGGTCGGCGTACCGTGGATGTGTGTCACGATCGGCATGTTGTGCATCCAGCTGAGCATCACCGTGAAGAGCATCGGATAGACGTGATGCCCGGAGTCCTCGTCGTAGAGCTTGTCGGTGGCGACCACTTCGCGCAGCTCCAGCGTCTTTGCGTCGACGTAAAGCTCGCGCAAGCGATTGCGATCGGGATCTCGCCGCGCCTGAAGGCTTACGTGGATCTCGTCGCCCTCGTTGGCGACCCGGGTCACGCGATAATCGAACTCACCCATGACGGTAACCGTCGCGATGAGCGGCGGCAGGCTGCCCGTTGGCTCGGGCGTCGGCACGAACTCGCGGGGATTCGTGTGCGGATGGACGGGCGCGGGTTCGAAGAGATCGGCGGTCGGCGGCCCCGGATCCCACGGCTCGTTAAAAGACGGCCGCAGAAACTCGAGCGAACCGCGCGACGAGCCGTGATAGACGCGCCGTCCGAGGGCGGCACGATCGGTCGTGCGGCACCAGATATGATAGGTATAGCTGTTGAGCAGATCGGGATAGCCGTCGTCAAGCGTCTGCTTTCGGATCAGCGTGTACGTGATGTACACCGGCGGCGGCCGATGCGAGCGGAACTGCCGGCGAATCTGATAGAGCAGCCGCTCCGGAGAGGGTAGCGGAATCGGTGTGGCGCGCGTCGCCGGCGAGACGGCAACCGCGTGAGACGGAACGAACGCGAGCGAGAGGCCGAGCAGCATCAGCCCGGCGCAGAGTACGGTTTTCACGAAACGGTCAGCGCGGCGCCATCCTGATCGCGCCGTCCAGGCGAATCACTTCACCGTTGAGCATTTGATTCTCCGCGATGTGCCGCGCCAGGTGCGCATATTCAGCCGGCCGTCCCAGGCGCGACGGGAACGGAACCTGCTTCCCGAGCGACTCACGCGCGGCTTCGGGCAGCCCGGCGAGCAGCGGCGTATCGAAGATCCCCGGGGCGATGGCGCAGACGCGAATTTGATGCTGCGCGAACTCGCGCGCAACCGGCAGGGTGAGCCCGACGATTCCGCCCTTCGAGGCGGCGTAGGCGGCCTGGCCGATCTGGCCATCGTACGCGGCAACCGAGGCCGTGCAGATGATGACGCCGCGATCCTCTCCCGGCTCGACCGGGAGTTCGATCATCTTCGCCCCCGCCAGACGGATGACGTTGAACGTGCCGATCAGATTGACGGTGATGACTTTGGCGAAGCGTTCGAGCGGCAGCGGGCCCTCGCGTCCGATCACGCGCTCTGCCGTCGCGATGCCGGCGCAGCAGATCGCGCCGTTCAATCCGCCGAACTCGCGCGCGGCGGTATCGACCGCGTTCGCAACCTGAGCCGAATCGGTAACGTCCGTCTTCACGAAGCGTACCTTGGCCCCGAGCTCGCGGGCGAGCTCTTCGCCGCGCTCGCTGATATCGGCGATCACGACGTTGGCGCCGGCTCCGGCGAACTCGGTAACGCAAGCGGCTCCCAGACCCGAACTTCCGCCGCTGACCAAAAAAGTGCGTCCCTGTAAGTGCATAGCTCGCAATGCTACAGCTTGCCGAGGGTGATATCCTGGATTGCCGAAAGAAGTTCAGCCGGTGCCCAGGAAATCGAAACGTCGTCCCGGCTCCCGCGCCGGTCGAAGCGTCGCGCTCGTCGCGCTCTTATTTTTCGCCGCTTTTGCCGGTTGGCAGTTACTTCGTCCTAAGGGCCCGGTTCAACCGCGCCACGTCGCCGAGATCGTCACGCCGGAGGCCTCCGAGACGCCGAGCGAGGAAGCCACCGAGGAGCCGGCCGCCGAGCCGACGCTCTCGCCGGCCGAATCGCCCAGCGAATCGCCGCTCGAAGCGACGGCTTCACCCTCGCCCGAAGCATCGCTGGCTCCCGCGCCGCAGCCGTCGGTGAGCGAGAATCCAAACGGGCCGCAGCTCGCGTTGATCGTCGACGACTGCGGGCAGTGGCTGCAGACCGAACGCGGCTTCGTGGCGCTCAACGTCCCCGTGACCCTCTCCGTCTTGCCGCACGTGCGATACGGCGATCTGATCTCGCACGAGGCCGCCGCCGCCGGCAAAGGCGTAATGCTTCATCTGCCGATGGAGACACTCTCCGGGATGAACCCTGGCCCCGGCAAGGTGACGACCGAGATGAGCGACGCGCAGATCGTTGCGCAAGTTCGAGACGATCTTGCACAAGTTCCGCTCGCCGGCGGCGTCAACAATCACGAAGGGAGCAAAGCCTCGGCGGATCCGCGCGTGATGCACGACGTCATCGGCGTGCTCTCGCAGCACGGACTCTTCTTCATCGATTCCCGCACGAACGCGGCATCGGTCGGCGAGTCGACCGCCCGCGAGATGGGCGTCCCGACGGCTGCGCGCAACGTCTTTTTAGATAATCGTGCCGACGTCGCGTATAGCGAGGCGCAGCTTCTCGAAGCCGCGCGCATCGCGCGCCAGACCGGCAGCGCGATCGCGATCGGACATCCGAAACCGACGACGCTGGCCGCCGTCGAGGCGCTTCTGCCGCAGCTGGAAGCCTCCGGCATTCACTTCGTCCTCGCCCAGGAGCTGGTCGGCAAGGGAGATCCCTAAGCTCCTTGGAGCCGTAAACCTTCGCCTCCGCGGGCGGGTTTATCACGAAGTAAACTCGGAGAGGAAGGAAGCATGGACATCGCATTTCTGATCGTTCGGGTGATCGTCGGTTTGGCGCTCGCCGCTCACGGAGCCCAGAAGCTCTTGGGCTGGTTCGGCGGTCCGGGAATTCGCGGAACGGCCGGCATGTTCGAAAGCCTCGGTTTTCGCCCCGGAATCATTTTTGCATGGATGGCCGCCCTCGGAGAGACCGGCGGCGGCCTGCTCACGCTCCTGGGCCTGGGCGGTGCGCTCGGGCCAGTGCTCATCGTCCTCGTGATGATCGTCGCCGTCGGCGCGGTGCACATCACGAAAGGCTTCTTCATCAGCAACGGCGGCTGGGAACTCAATGCCGCCTACGTCGCCGGCGCGCTCGCGATCGCGTTCGGCGGCAACGGCGCGTACTCGCTGGACAACGCGCTGAATCTGACGTTTCTCACGCAACCCGAGCAGATCTGGCTTGCCTTCGCCGCCGCGGCGATCGTCGCGCTGCTCAATCTGCTCGCGCGCCGTCCGGTGAAAGCCTGATGGAGACGGTCGCGTTCTACGGCGCCGGCATGCTCGGCTCGGCGATGGTTCGCAGCATGCGGCGGCGCGGCATCCCGGTGCGCGTGTGGAGCCGAACGGCGGCAAAGGCAACAGCATTGGAAGCCGAAGGCGCGACGGCCTTCAGCGATCCGGTCGAAGCAGCCAAAGACGCGCAGCGCGTGCACTTTTGCTTGAACGACGATGTGAGCGTCGACGCGGTGCTCGAGGCGGCGCTGCCGGGAATCGCTGCCGGCGTGCCGATCGTCGATCACACGACCGTCTTGCCGCAGCGCGTCGCCGAACGCGTCGAACGCTTGAGCGCGTCCGGGCACTCGCTGCTGCACGCACCGGTCTTCATGGGACCGCCGATGGCGCTCGATTCGAAGGGCGTGATGCTGGCCTCGGGAGATGCCTCACTCTTTGCACGGCTGCGCGAGCCGCTCTCGGGAATGTGCAGCGACTTGCGCTATCTCGGCGAACGGCCCGACCTCGCCGCGGTGTACAAGCTGATGGGCAACGCGATGATCCTGACGGTCGTCGGCGGCCTCAACGACATGCTGCGGATGGCCGAAGAACAAGGACTGACGAGAGAACAGGCCTTCGAGCTCTTCGATTTCTACGACCCCAGCGGCCAAATTCACGGACGCGGAAAGCGCATGGTCGAGGGCAACTACGATCCGATGTGGAGCATCGACATGGCGCGTAAAGACGCGATCCTCATGCAGGGGGCGGCAAAACACGAGCGTCTGCCGGTCGTCGACGCGGTCGAGGCGTTGCTGCGCAGTGTCTCCGACCGCGGCTTGGGCGATCGCGATCTCTCGGCCGTCGCAAAACGCTGATGGAACTCAATCCGCAGGCGGCGCAGATGGCCGACGAGTCGATGGTCCGCAACCTCGACGCACAGGCACGCGCTATCTGGCCCCAAGAGATCGCGCTGGTGCAGCGATACGCGCTGCCGCCCGAGGCGCGTATTCTCGACGCCGGATGCGGGACGGGCGAGATCTCGTCGCGCGTCGCCAGGCTCTTTCCCAACGCGCGCGTTCTAGCCGTCGACATCCTCAACGAGCACTTGGAGCGCGCCCGCGAGCGATACGGCGAGCTCGCGCCCCGTTTAACCTTCGAACATCAAAGCATCTTTGCGCTCAAAGCCGATGACGCCAGCTTCGATCTAACGCTCTGCCGCCACGTGCTCCATTCGATTCCGCAGGTCGAGCGAGTACTGGCCGAGCTCGTGCGCGTGACGCGCCCCGGCGGCCAGCTTCACCTGATTCCCGAGGACTACGGGATGCTGCATTTCCAGCGAGGGCGCCTCGATCCGCGCGATTTCTGGCACGAAGTTCCGGCGCTGATGGAACTCGAGGGCAACACCGACCTGTTCATCGGCCGCAACATCTACGGCATGCTTGCAGCGCTCGGGCTCGAGGAGATCGCGATCGACTACGTCGTCGTCGATACACTGCGCGTCCCGCGCGAGACGTTCGCCGCAATCATCGAAGCGTGGCGCGATGGTTACGCCGAGGCGATCGGCGAGGCAACCTCGGTGAGCACCGAACTGGCCGTCGAGTACTTCAATCAGATGATCGGCAACATTCGCGATCCCGCGCGCTACGCGGTCTGGATGGTGCCGGTCGTCGCCGCGCGCGTACCCGCGACCGAGCGCGCGTGAAGGAAGCCTACGAGCGCCTTATCCGCGGCGGCGAAAACGGAAGCGGCGTTCGCCGCGGAAGCGGGGAGCCGGTCCACACCGGACGAGGCGTCACCGGCGGTTCCGGTGTGAACACCGTCGCCGGCGCGACCGACGGCAACGAAGGATTGAAGGGTGTCGGCGTCACGACGCTCTCCTGCGGCGGCAGACGGACGAGCAGCCGATGATCTTTGCGGTCGAAGCTCAGGCTTGCGCCGAAGGCGCGCAGCACCGGGCCGACGGCGACGTAGGCTCCATCGAGCCGATCGGTCACGCGCCGCTCCAGCGGCACGCGGATGCGGGTGGGACCGCGCTCGACGACCAGGGTATCGTCCTCGATCCACATCCGGTCGGCCAGCCGCGCCAGGAGGGGATCGGCCGGGGCGAGGACGCGGCCGTCCGTCACGTACGCCGCGACGTAGCTCGGGAGCGGATGGCCGTTGAGTAGGATCGTTACCGGAGCTTCCGGTGGGAATAGCGGCACGTTGCAACGATATACCGCCTGCGATGCGGCGACTCATCTCCGCCTTTCGTGAAGCGGGGATCCGCTTCTCGCGTGACGGCTGCGCCTTCCACGCGCAATCCGTCGCGTTCAACGCGCTCTTTGCGATCTTTCCTTTGATGGTGCTGGCGCTCAGCGCTGCGACGCTGGTCTATCCCAACCCCGAACGGCGTTTGCTGCTGCTCGTCGGCACGCTCGCGCCGACCGTCCGGGATTATGTCTCACAGAACCTCCAGACGTACATCTACGGCCGCGGCATCTCGAGCATCATTGCATTTCTCTTCCTGTTCTGGTCGGGTAAGAATCTCTTCATGGGGCTCGCCTACGCGCTCGACCGCGCACTCAACGTTCCCAAGTCGCGCCCGCTCGTGCACAATCTGCTGCTCTCGGTCGTGATGCTGCCGGCTACCGCGGTGCTGCTCTTGATCGCGACCGCGCTGCCGGTCGTGCTTGCCGTGACCTTTCGCATCGCGGGTATTCACGATCCGCAGCGCATCACGCATATCCTCGCCTACCTCATCTCGATCGCGCTGGTCTACATCGTCGCGGTGCTGCTCTACCGCCTGCTGCCGAACCGCCCGATATCGTGGGCCTTCGCGTCGCGCGGCGCGGCTATCGTGGCGATCGCGTGGCCGGCGGTGCAGTACGCGTTCGCGGCCTACGTAACGCACGTCGACTTCACGCGAATTTACGGCGCGCTCTCGGCGCCGCTCGTTCTGCTGCTCTGGTTCTATTGCATCGGCTCGATCTTTCTCTTCGGCGCCGAGTACAGCATCACGCTCTCGACCGGGTATCGGAGCATGCTCCGCGAAGAGTAGCGGCTTCATGATGAAGAGGACTGTGCTATTTTTGTCGCTCGTGCTGCTGGCGGCGGCAGCGCCTCCGCAGCCGTCCCCCGCACCGGCGCCCTCGCCCTCCCCGTCGCCCTCGTCGTCAGCATCCGCTCCCCCGGCTCCTAGGCTGAGCCAGGTGCCGGTCATCTTGATCTACCCCTTCGACGTGCAGACGGGCGCCGACCCGAAGATCGGCATCGCGATCGCCCAGATCTCCGCCCAGGAGATGGCGGCCGCGGGCGGCATCGAGATCCCGCCGATTCCGCAAGGCGTCAAGCGCGCGAACTTTCTCGACTACGCGCGCTCGCAAAAAGCGGACTTCTACATCAGCGGCTACGTCACGCCGGTCGGCGACACGGCAGCGGTCGTCGAGCAGGTCGTGAGCGTCGATAGCGGCGTGATCCTCTTCTCGCAGACGGGGCAGGTTTCCAACGTCGCCGACGTCGCTTCCCAGTCGCTGCTCGCGCGCGAGCAGATCCTCGCGTTTACCGGTCGCGAGACGCAGAACGTCGAGACGCAAGCCTCGAACACGCCCGCGCCGACTTCAACCAACGGCGCTAAGGTGCCGATCTCGGGAATCGGCAGCATCGTCGACTCGGTCTTCAAGCACAAAGGGCCTCGCGGCGGCCCCTCGCCCGCCCCGACGACCAAACCTTCGCGCGGCGTGATCGTCGCCCCGGTTATCGCTTCGAGCGCCTTATCATCTACGGATCTCGCCGGTGCGACCAGCGAACTCTTTTCCGCGCTCGATCACTTCTACAACACGAAGCTGACGACGGTGACGAGCGCACCCGCGCAGTCGACCGAAACGATCTGCGGCGCGAATCGCGACAACACCGTCGCCGCCGCAGCCCTTCAGGCTGGTAGCGGCGCGCATCATAAGATGCAGTACACGCTCGAGCTGACGATCTACACCTGCTTCGGGGCGCCGCTCGATCATCAAGTCGGCAAGGGCGGCTCGTACAAAGCGGCCGTCGACGCCGCGGTCGCTGCCTATGCGATCGCGCACCCCGACAACAGCTGATCCTCTTTCCCCCCGTGTGTCATCCTGAGCTTGTCGAAGGACCGCTTGTCGAAGGACAGCTTGTCGAAGGACAGCTTGTCGAAGGACAGCTTGTCGAAGGACAGCTTGTCGAAGGACGGCTAGTCGAACAAGCCTTCGGGCGGATCGATGACGATGCGCTTCGCTGCGAGGTCGACCTGCAAGACGATGGCGGCGACCATCGGCACGAAGTGCCCGTCGACGACGAGCATGTCGCTCGCGGGGTAGTGCTCGACGCGTTCGACGGTACCGTACGGCGTGCCGCCCGCAGCGACCACGCCGCAGCCGATCAGATCCGCGTCCAAATACTCGCCCGCAGCGAGATCGGCGCTCTCGCGCGGGGCGTAGAGCACCGCGCCGACGTACGCCTGTGCGGCGGTCGCATCGCCGGCGCCCTCGATGCGCACCAGCAGCCGCTTCTGGTGCGCGCGAACCGCGCTCAGTCGAATCGAGCTTGACGATTCGCCGCGTTCGCAACGCAGCACGGCGCCCGGCGAAAAGACAATGCGACCCGCGCTGGTCGGATCGCATTTTAGCTCGCCGCGGACGCCGAACAATCCAGCAATCCGCCCAACTTCCATCTCACGCTCCGCGTCCCGTGTCATCCTGAGCCTGTCGAAGGACCCGTCGAAGGAACCCGCGCGTCCCGTGTCATCCTGAGCCCGTCGAAGGAACCCGCGCGTCCCGTGTCATCCTGAGCCTGTCGAAGGAGTCGAAGGAGTCGAAGGAGTCGAAGGGTCCTCGGGACCTTCGGCAGCCTCTTCCGTATCGAGAATATCGACAGCGACGCGACCCTCTGCAGTTGCGCGAACGATCGTGCGCAGCGCGTGTGCGACGCGCCCGCTTCGGCCGATCACTTTGCCGAGGTCGTCCGGGTTGACGATCAGCTCGATCACCGGCTGTGCGCGCTCGTCGACGAAGAGCTCGACGGTGACGTCCTCGGGATTCGCTACGAGTTTGCGCGCGAGAAATTGCAGCAGCTCGCTGGCGCGACGGTGGCCTGCCCACGGGTCGTTGGAAGGACGGCTCGGCCGGCGTTCGCGCCGGGGATGCGGCCGCGCGGGACGCGACGTCGCCGGCTGCGATCCGACCGTCGGCGGTGCGTGCTGCGGCTGAGAGCTTATGCGGCGCGACGGCTGGCGCTCGACCTCATCGGCGACCGACTCGCTGAAGAGGCCGAACTCGTCGTCGAACGAGCTCACGAGGCTTTGCTCTTAGGCTGACGTTTGGTCTCCGGAATCGGCCCGCGCTCCACGAGCCCTTTTTCGGCAAAGAGGCGGCGAACCGTTTCCGACGGCTGGGCACCCTTTGCGAGCCATTCGCGCACTTTCGCTTCGTCGACTTCGACGGTGCGCGGCTCCGTGCGCGGGTTGTAGTGTCCGAGAATCTCAATAAAACGCCCATCGCGCGGCGCGCGCGCGTCGGCGACCACGAAACGGTAGGTGGGCTGTTTTTTCGCGCCCATGCGGCGCAGACGAATACGTACCATACTCTCTTTTTGCTTTCGTTATGGGCTAGGGGGAAGCGGCAAGAACCGGCGCCGCCTCTTTCCTCCGAGTTGTTTTGCCATCTGGCGTGCCTGCTCGAACTGTTTGACGAGCCGGTTCACGTCGGAGACTTGCGTACCCGAGCCGCGGGCGATCCGCTTGCGCCGCGATCCGTTGAGCAGATCGGGATGGTGGCGCTCGTTGACCGTCATCGAGCAAATGATCGCTTCGATCTTGCTCACTTCGCGTTCGGGTATTTCAAAGTTTTTGGGCAGCGCGCGCGAGAGGCCCGGAACCATCTTCAGCAGATCGGTCATCGAGCCAAGCTTACGGACTTGACGCATCTGCTCGAGGAAATCGTCGAGGTTGAAGCTCTGCTTGACGAGCTTCTCGTGCAGCTTGCGCGCCTGCTCTTCGGAATAGATGCTCTGCGTCTTCTCGATGAGGGTGAGCGCGTCGCCCATGCCGAGGATCCGCGAAGCCAAACGATCGGGATAAAAAGGCTCGAGCGCGGCGAGCTTCTCACCGATTCCGACGAACTTGATCGGCGCTCCCGTGACGCTGTGGATCGAGAGCGCGGCGCCGCCGCGCGTGTCGCCGTCCAGCTTCGTCAAGATCACGCCGGTAATGCCCAGACGGTCGTGAAAGCCTTTTGCAACGTTAGTGGCTTCTTGTCCGGTCATTGCATCGGCGACGAGCAGAATCTCTTGCGGCGCGGCGATTTTTTTGATCTCGGCGAGCTCGTCCATCAGAGCTTCGTCGATCTGCAGGCGCCCGGCGGTATCGATGATGACCGTAGAGATCGCGAGCCGCTTGGCTTCGGCGATCGCATCGCGGACGATGCGCGTGGGCTTCGCCGTGCCCGCGCTGTAAACCGGAAGATCGATCTGTTTGCCGAGCGTCTGCAGCTGATCGATTGCGGCGGGGCGATAGATATCGGCGGCAACCAGCATCGAGCGGCGACCCTGCTCTTTGAGCCGCAGTGCGAGCTTGCCGGACTGCGTCGTCTTGCCCGAGCCCTGGAGGCCGACCATCATGATGATCGACGGAGGTGCGTCGGCAAAGTTCAGGCGCCCGGCGGGAGAGTTGCTTGACGGACCGAGCAGCTCGACGAGCTCACCATGCACGATCGTCAAGATCGTCTGCGCCGGCGTCAGCGATTCGAGGACGTTTGCGCCGACGGCTCTTTCCTTGATTCGTGCGACGAAGGCCTTAGCGGTCGCAAGCGAGACGTCGGCCTCGAGCAACGCGACCCGAACCTCGCGCAGCGCGTCGTTGACCTCGCTTTCGGAAACTTTGCCTTTTCCGCTGAGGCGCTCGAATATCGCGCCGAGGCGGTCGCTAAGCTGATCGAACAACGAGGGTTACGGGGCCGCGGGACCCGTCGTCGTCTCGTCGATGCGCTTGACCGCATCGCCTACGGTTTTGATCTTCTCGGCTTCCTCGTCGGGAATGTCGATGTTGAACTCGGTCTCGAACGCCATCACCAGCTCGACTTGGTCGAGAGAATCGGCACCGAGATCGTCGGTAATCGACGCTTCCGGCGTCACTTCCGACTCGTCGACGCCGAGCTGTTCGACGATGATCTTCTTCACTTTATCGAAGGTGGTGGACATCTCGTCTCCTTATTTAAGTATGTCGTAATTGGGATCACATCAGGACTCCGCCGTCGATTACGAGCGTTTGTCCAGTGATGTAGCCGGCAGCCTCCGAGCAGAGAAACGCGACCGCTCCACTCACATCCTCCGGCTTCCCGGCGCGGCCGAGAGCAGCTTGCTTTATCAGAAATTCCCTTGCGGCTCCGGGCATCTTCTCGGTCATCGCGGTCTCGATCAGGCCCGGCGCGACGGCGTTGACTCTTATATTCCTCGAACCCAACTCCTTCGCCAGCGATTTGCACAGGGCGATGAGCCCGGCCTTTGAGGCGGCGTACGCCGCCTGGCCGGCGTTCCCGGTGATGCCGACGATGCTCGTCATCAGCACGATCGAGCCGGCGCGCTGCTTCATCATCGGGCGCGACGCGGCGGCGCAGAGATAGAATGCCGACTTCAAGTTGACGTCGAGAAGATGATCGATCGTTTCGCGTTTGAGGCGCATGAGCAGCGAATCGACGGACTGCCCGGCGTTGGCGATCGCGCAGTCGAGGCGGCCGAAGCGTTCGACGACCTCTCCGACGATCCGTTCCATCGCCGCTTGGTCGGTGACGTCTGCGAGATAGACTTCGGCGGTCGCGCCGGCACGCGCGTTCGCGCAGGCGGCCGCGCTCTCGTTGAGTGCTTCGATATCTCGGCCGACCAGCGCGACGTCGGCGCCGCTGCGCGCGAACTCGATGGCGATTGCGCGCCCGATCCCGCGGCTCGCGCCGGTAATGATCGCCGTCTTCCCGGTGAGGATCAAACGGTGGCTCCCGTCGCCCGCTGCAGCTCGGCGCGAAGCTTCTCGATGCCCGAGCTATCGCTGACGACGCTGACCTGCGGGCTATTGGGCATCCGCCGCATCAACGCGCCGAGCACGTTGCTCGCCCCGAATTCCACGACGCGATCCAGCTCGTAGGTTAAAATGCGCTCGGCGGTATCGTGCCAGCGCACTTCCTCGACGATCGATCGAACGAGGTTCTCTTTGATCGTTTGGACGTCGCGATAGACGCGCCCGTCGACGTTGGATATTACGTCGAACTCCGGCAGGCGAAAGCGGCTTTGCTCCACCGCAGCCGAAAGCCGCGCGACCGCCGGCTCCATCAGCACGCTGTGCCACGCGCCCGAGACGTTGAGCGGAATGACGCGCTTCGCGCCGGCGTCGAGCATCGGCTGCGCCGCCGCCGCGACGGCGGCCGCGTCGCCGCTGATGACGATCTGTGTGGGCGAGTTGAAGTTGGCGATCGCGACGTGGCCGACGTTTTCAGCGGCGAGCCGCTCGAGCACCGCGCGGATCCGTTCGGCCGGCAATCCAAGCACCGCCGCCATTCCGCCGCGCTTGCGGGCTGCGGCCGCCTGCATCGCTTGCGCGCGCTCGTTGACGATGCGCAGCGCTTCGTCGAACTCAAGCGAATGGGCGATCACCAAACTGCAGATCTCGCCGAAAGAGTGGCCGGCCGTGACGACGGGCCGGACTTCGCTGCGCACGGCTTCGTAGAGCGCGAGATTGGTCACGAAGATCGCCGGCTGGCCGTACTCCGTCTCGCGCAGGCGATCTTCCGGGCCGACGCGCTGCAGCGTCAGCAAATCGTAACCAAGCACGTCGGCCGCCCGTTCGAACAGCGCGCGCGCCGCCGGCGAGTTCGCCGCAGCGTCGCAGCCCATGCCCACGCCCTGCGACCCTTGGCCGGGAAAGACCGCCGCGTAACGCACTAAGCCGCCCACTTCCAGGCAACCGCGCCCCAGGAAAGGCCGCCGCCGAAGGCCACGAAGACGACCACGTCGCCGGGCTTCACGCGCCCGGCCCGAACGGCCTCGGAGAGCGCCATCGGAATCGAGGCCGCCGAAGTGTTGCCGTACTCGGCGATGTTCACGACGACCTTATCGTCGGGCAGATTCAAGTAGCGCGCCGTCGCGTCGATGATGCGTTTGTTCGCCTGGTGCGGAATCAAAAACGAAACGTCCGATTTGCTCAGGTTTGCCTTGAGCAAAACGGCGTCGGTCGATTCCACCATCTTGGTGACCGCGAGCCGGAACGTTTCGGGGCCCGCCATGTGAATGAGGTGCACCTTTGCATCGAGCGCATCATGATCGAGCGGTTTGCGAAAACCGCTGCCGTGCGCGAAGAGCAGCTCCGGCCGGCTGCCGTCGGCGCCCAGATCGGAGGCGAGAAATGAGTCATCTGGCGAGCTTTCGAGGATCACGGCGCCCGCGCCGTCGCCGAAGAGAATCGCGGTCGAGCGATCCTGTTTGTCGAGAATCTTCGAGAGGGACTCGGCGCCGATGACCATCACCCGGCGATAGACGCCCGATCGAATCAGCCCCGAGCCGACGGTTAGTCCGTAAATGAAGCCGCTGCAGGCGATGGAGATGTCGAAAGCGGCCTTTTCTCTGACCCCCAAGCGCGAGGCGACCAGACACGCGGTCGCCGGAAAGTAGTAGTCGGGCGTAACGGTGGCGACGATGAAGCAGTCGACGTCGGCGGCGCGCAGATCGGCGTGAACGAGCGCGGCTTGCGCGGCCGCGGAGGCTAGGTCGCTGGTACCCTCGTCATCGGAGGTCCAATGGCGCCGCTTCATTCCGGTCCGCGAGGTGATCCACTCGTCTGTCGTATCGAGCCAAGCCTCTAACTCGTGATTGGAGACGACTCGGGCCGGCGCATAGTGGCCGACGCCGACGATTTTCACACCGGACGGGGACACCTATGCTGACCGGCCGGTTCTGGAAAGCACCCGCGCTAACCGGCGGACTCTTCGGTTACCTTGATGGCCTGACGCCCCTTGTACGTGCCGCAGTTTTCGCACGCGAAATGCGGCCGTTTCGGCTGGTGACACTGCGGGCATTGGACGGTCGTCACCGGGCCGAGCTTCCAGTTTGCCGCCCGGCGGCTGCGCGTCTTGCTGCGCGGCGTCTTCCATTTTAGATTCGCCATAATTCTCCGATCGATAAAGTCATTGCTCGACGTCGCACGAGCATTCGCCCATATTCCTATTCGCCCCGCAAACCCCGCATAGGCCTGCGCAATCTTCCTTGCACCGCAGGCCGAGCGGCAGCGCGCTGAGCACGATCTGTTGGGCCAGATCGGCCACGTCGAGACGCTGCCCCGTCAAGACGTTGCTGTCGCCGAAGGGATCTTCTTCGCGGCCGTGCGTCGGGTCGAGGCGCTCGTCGACGTCGACGTGGACCCGCAGGTCCACGGCTTCGAGGCAGGCGTCACAGCCACCGCGCACCCGCGCGTCAACGCTTCCCTCGATGGCGAGCATACCATCGGCCTGGCGCAGTTCCAGCGCGATTCGGACCGGCTCCGGAAACGCGAGTCCCTCGAACGGCTCGATCGGCACCTCATCGTCGATCGCCATGAGCTGGCGACCCCCGCTGAGCAGCCCGCTGATGTCGATTCTGTGCGAACGATCCATAGAAGAGTTGCCGTCGCAGCACGAAGCCCCACCCAACCAGGCAGGGCCCGCTACGACCTAGCCATTCTAAAACCCGCGCTACCGCCTTGTCAAACGCATCGCGCGGGGGATGGAGCGGTTGTCATGAGCATCGATCCAATCGCTTCCCGGCTTGCGGAAAACGGCGTTGCCTACGCTCCCCAGATCGCTCGGGCCGCCCGGCAAAACGGCCTCGATCCAAACCTGCTTGCTGCCGTTGCCGCACAAGAGACCGGAGGCCCCGGCGCCAACTCCGGGCACAACATCGTCGGCGACGGCGGCCACGGCCGCGGGGTCTTCCAAATCGACGATCGGTGGCACCCGTTTGCCTCGAGCCCCGCCGCGATGGACCCGGCCAGCAACGCGAATTACGCCGCCGGAATGCTCTCTGGCCTCCTCAAGCGCTACGGCGGCAACGTCCACGAGGCGCTCTCCGCCTACAATAGCGGCTCGCCGACCTCCACCGGAACGAAGACTCGGTGGGCCGACGGCTCCGACCTCGGCTACGCCGATTCGGTCCTGCGGCACTACCAGCAGCTCAGCGGCGGGGCCAGCCTCCCCAGCTCGGTCCAGGCGACGGCCGCTGCCGAGTCGCCCACTGAGGTTGCCTCGGTCGGCGCGCTCGGCGCCGCAGCCCAGCGGTACCCGCCGCCGGCGATGCCGGCCCCCGCGCTCACCGGGTTCGCACACCCGAGCCGTTCGCAAGCGCACCCTTTCCATCGTCAACCGACAGACTACGTTTCGCTTTTTACCGACACCAACGAGACCGACTCGTAAGGAGAATCACCATGAGCTCAATCTCCCCAGTTCACGAAGGCACGATCGCTGCCAAACCCCTCGCGCACCCCGATCATGGGCGTATCACCGCCGGCCACAACCACGACCGCGGCCGCATCAGCGGCAATCATGACCCAGAGCACGTGGGCGGTTCCCGCGATCGCGGGCGCATCGGTGGTACGCCCGGTCACCACGCCGGAGGTCTCCGCGGCAAGGGCGGGGCGGGCGGAAAGATCGGGGGCGATCTCGGTGAGTCGCCGGCAGACGACGCAACGGCCGAGATCGGTAACCTCATTGCGTCGCTCGGCTCGCTCTCGATGCAGGCGCAGAGCTTCCCGTTGACGCCGCCGACGCTGCCCGGCCAGCCGCAAGGTCAGGGCTACCAAATGCAGCCCGCCGATTATGCATTCGGCGACGGCACGAACTAAGATCCGCGAAGGAACAACTGATATGGCATTTCTTCTTCCGGCACTCGAAGGGATCGGTTCCGGGCTTCTCGGCAGCGCGATCGGCGGTGCGATCGGCGGGGGCACCGCTGGAAACATGCAGAACTCCGCGATGAACGCGCTCAACACGCAAGACGAAACGTTTCAGCTCGGGATGTACGCCTCCGAAATTCAAAACCAGGAGCAGCTCCAGGTGCAGTCGGAGGTCTTCGATCAAATGATGGACGAGCGCAGCGAAAATATGCGTGAGGTCGACACCCTGCGAAACGTCGACATGGCGCAGCGTAAGATGGACGACTCCATTACGAAGAAATTCATCCAAAGTATCACCGAGTAAATGGCGTGGCTTACGAGCGGCCCGAGATCCGTCGACGCGGCGTCCCGCAGCGAGCGTGTCGCTGCGGGGCGTGGCGCCCTCGCCGCCCCGGCGGGAAGCGCCGCTTCGCCGGCATCATCGTCCGATCTCACCGCGGAGCAGCAGGCGCAGGTCGCCGCCCAGCGTCAGGCGTTCGATTTCGAGGCGGCCGAGCGCGCCGAAATAATTCGCGAGCACGAAATCCTCGAGGCGCTCCTGATGGCGCACCTCAAGAACGAAGACGAGATCACCAAGAAATGGATCTCCCTAATCTAGCGCCCCCCACGTCCCCCTCGTCACCCTTGTCACCGGTGCCCGTTGTCACCCCTGTCACCTTTGTCACCCGTTGTCACCCTGAGCATGTCGAAGGGTGTCGAAGGGCACGTCACCCTGCGACACGTCGCTATGGCGCAGCGAAAAATGGACGCTTTCCGTACGATCGCGACAAGGCGAACGCTTTTCGAAGCCGGCCAGCGCATTGGAGTCGCGGTCACGTGGTAAAACCTGTCCCTATGGAAAAAACGGTGCGCTCGCCCTTTATGCGGGGGCGCAAGGTAACCCGAAGGTATATTACAGTTCGACATTTTCCATGCTAGACTGCGGGTACGACAACAAGGGTCGACTCTATCTCTCCGTCTATGACGTTCAAACCTCCGGGGACGAGCTGGCTCGACTCGGCCGAAATGGTTCTATTGGATCGATCGCTCTCGACGCCAAGATTTACTCCGGCCTGCAATTTAGCCCGTCCGTGCAATGGGACGGTGAGCGTATCACTATATCTTCGTACCCTGAGGGCAATCGAGATCAAAAAAGCGGAGCTGTTTCCGTATTCCAGTTACACGTCATTGGAAGCCGAGCGACTGTTACCCGTACGACGACGTTGAACAGTGCCAAGGATTATAACCATAGTCCAAGTTGGATTGACGGAAAATATATGGCCAGCGTTTACTATTTCAAAGGCGAAGGCCGTGTCGGCTCTTGGGCCTATCCGCAGGGCGGTATGGCAGCACATGAAGTTAAAGTGCAAGCGGGTACCCAAGCCCTAGTTACCGGCGTTACGCTTAGCTCTCCAAACCACTGAGGTTCTTCTGGGATCAAGGCTAGCGGCCTCAGCGATCTCGCGTACCGCATTTTGGGACATGCGCTCTTTGCTGACGGGGCTCGCCGATGAGGACGGCGGCCCCTTCCTACGACGATCTAACACCCATTGGGTGACCACGCCGGAGTTTGATTGAGGATCGTGGGGGCTTCCGGAGTTGCTGGGAGGACGGGTGCGGCGATGAGGCGGCACGAAGTCAAGCGCCCATGCCCGCGCTCGAAGCATGGCTCGTAGACCTGAGCGCACGCCCCCGTCAGGCTGTACGCTTGCCGTCACCGGAAACGGCGTCGTGCTTCTGGTTGCGCTGTCCCCTCGACCCGCCATTCAAACGAGAGACCGGCCTTTCGCTGAGCGGAGCAACGGCTCTCGATTATAAAGCGCGCGTCAATCCTTTGCCCGGCGTGCGTCGATCTGCGGCGACACTGCTCGCTGCGATCGCCGCAGGGGATCAAACAGAGGTTTCTTAGCTTCGTGCGTATCGCTTCGACCAATCTGCGCGAGATCGGCGGCTGGGTCATGCTCAACGCCCTATGGGTGCCGCTGACCGTCCAGGATACCGCGTTGATGGCAATCGCCGTGCCCGCGGTGACCATTCGTCTCGCACCGGAAAAACATGTCGTCGTGCTTTCGGTACTGGCCAGCGTCGTCGCGTTGGCGACCGCGGTCGTGCCGCTTTTGGGCGGCTGGCTCTCCGATGCGTTGCGGCGGCGGGGCGGTTCGCGTCGCGCTTTTGTCGGTGCCGGCGTCGTTCTCGATGTGTGCGCACTGGCAGCACTTTCGTACGCGCACACGCTGGCGTCGTTTGCGTTGCTGCTCGTGATTGCGACCGTCGGATCGAATATTGCGTTGAGCGCCTATCAGGTGTTGCTGCCCGAATCGGTGCCGCGCCGGCAGTGGGGCGTTGTGTCCGGCATTCGCGGAGCGAGTACGCTGGTCGGCGCCGTGCTCGGTTTCGGCATCGCGGGCGCAATGCCCGATCCCTCGCTGACCTTTTTCGTTACGGCCGTAATCATGGCTGCCGGCGGACTCACGCTCTTCGGAATCAGCGGCGGAACCTATGACGGGGAGGAGGACGCCCGCGTGCGCGACTGGCACGATTTCCTGGTGGTGTTCGCCGCCCGCACGCTCGTCTTTTTCGGATTGACGATGTTGCAGACGTTCGTCCTGTTCTTTTTTCGCGATGTGCAAAAAATTGATAATCCATCGGCGGGCACGGCGCTTTACGCATTTTCCACGATCGTCGGTGCGGTGCTTTCGAGCATCTATCTCGGCTTGGTTTCAGATCGCGTGCCGCGCAAAATCGTCACCGCGCTTGCCATTGCTGCGATGGCCGCAGCCACGATCGGTTTTGCATTAGCCCCGAGGCTGGCGTGGATGCTTCCCTTTGCCGTCCTTTTCGGAATCGGCTTCGGCGGCGTGATGTCGAGCGGATGGGCGCTTGCGATGGATGCGATTCCAAAGATGCGCGACGTCGGGCGCGATCTCGGTCTTTGGGGGATTGCGACGAGCCTTCCGAACATCGTGGCGCCGCTGGTTGGTGGGGGGCTGATCGCTCTCTTCGGCGGCACGCGTGCCGGTTATCAGGCCGTCTTTGCGCTCTCCGGGTTCAGCTTTGCGCTGGCCTCGCTCACCGTGCTGCGCGTGGGGCGCCGGCCGCTCTCGTCGTTATGGGCCTGGCCGCTGCGATTTGGCGCGGTAACCTCAAACTTTGCCTGGGATCATCTCGCCTATCGCGTACGCAGTTGGGGCAGACTCCCCCGCCGCCGCGGCCCGACGCTGATCGTCGCGAATCACCAGCACGATTTCGAATCGCCGGCGATCGTTTCGGCGACGACCGTGCAGAGCGGTTCATGGCGTCATCCCATCTTTACGGCGAGCTCGCGCCGCATGTACGAGCCGGGATTTTTCGCAGATCGTCTTCCCTGGCTGCGATTCTTGCTGCGCCGAGTCAATGCCGGACAGCTTTTTATTACACTTGGAATGTTGCCGCTCGAAAACGAACTCGGCACGCGTGCGCTCGCCGCCTTCGCCTTTTCCGTAGAGCAGCGGCACGGGCCGGTGCCGCTCGACGTAGCGTTCGATGAGCGGGTCACCGGCCAATTTCCGCCCGGAACGACGACGAGCGATCTTTGGCGTGACGACCTTTTTCGGCTCGCGCGCCAAGTGGTCAAGGTTTCGACGGTGCGCGAACCCTATCGGCGCGAGATTCTCGACGAAACGCGCGCGAATGTCGAACTCGACTTGGCGCTCATGGAAAGCGTCGTGCGTAGGGGTGGCACCTTCTACTTAACGCCGGAAGGAAAGTACTCGCGCGACGGAAGGGTCGGCCCGATGCGAGGAGCGGTCGATCGTCTGGCACCCCTTGCGACGATCTATCTAGCCGGAGTGAGTTACGATCCGTTCGTTTCGACGCGCCTCTCGATGCTTTATCGCGTGGTGCGCTTTGACGGGCCACCGCTCGTCGAGGCGCTGGCCGCCATTCGACCCGTGGTGACGAGCCAGCTTCTCGGCGCGTGGCTACACGAACGCGAGGGTTCGTTTACCGCGGCCGAGGCCTGCGACGCCGTTAGCGCGGCTGTCAAAACGTTGCCGCCCGCGCTGTTCGTCGATCCGGAGCTGCGCCGCAATCCCGGCGCAATGGTGCGCGCTGCATTGCCGTTGATGGTGAAGTGGCAGATCCTGCAGCGCGACGGAGAGCGATATCGGCAGACAGCACGGCGCCGGCATCCGCAGTTTCCGTTCGTCCAAGACATCGTCGCTTACCAATGGAGCTTTTTGCAGCAAACGCTCGAGAACGCGGACTACGCGAAGCGCTTCGCCGTGTAGCGACTGCGCTTAAGGGTGCGTGCAGAACTCTCGAGGCCGTTCCGAGAGCATATCGCCCGCTTCGATGTGCAACTGCGCGTCGCGCCAGCGCACCGCGTTTCCGGTCAGCCCGCACGCCCATATGGCGATCCCGAAAAGATCGCGTGGCAGCACCAGCCATGCCGAGGCGGAGGGGACGCCGAATGCGCGCGCGGAAAGACGCTGTAGGGCGATACGCGCGAGCACTGCAACGGAGAGTGCCGCTAGGCGTTCCAGCCGCGGCGCGAGCACGAACGCCAGCAGCGCAAGCGGTACCGGATAGGTAAGAAACATGCCGGCGTAACCGGCGGGCTGCACGCCGCGAATCGTCCGATGCCAGCGCAACTCGTGGTTCCAGAGCGCCGCGAGACTCGAGTCCGATACCATCGTGCGTACGATGTAACGCGAGATCACGACGCGCAGACCTCGAGCGGCAATCTTGTTTCCCAGCATGAAATCGTCAGCGAGATGGGGCGCAAGCGCCTCGAAGCCGCCGATTGCGGAGAGGTCCGCTCGGCGTACCGCATTCGTCGGGCCGAGGCAGTGCCGCATCGGACCGAACAGCCGATTGACGAGCACCGATGGGATAAACTGCTCGTTCATGAACATTGCACCGAGTTTGGCAGAAAACGTGCCGTCAGGAACGCCGGCAAAAAGACAGGTAACCGCGCCGACGTCGGGCTGGTGCAGGGGTGCGGTGACGGAGCGGACGTATGCCGGATTTACCCGCGTATCGCTGTCAGCCATAATCAGCACTTTATGGCGGACCAGCCGTACCATCGAGAGCACGTTGGCGATCTTCGGGTTACGCGCACTCGGAAATTCACCAATGTTGATCTCGATATTTCGGTCGGGAAGCGCTGCCGCTACCCGCTGCGCGATTGCTAACGCGCGATCGTCCGCGCGCGCGACGCCGAGAACGAGTTGGCAAACGGGATAGTCCTGCAGGGCGAACGCACGCAAGTTGTCCTCGAGGGCGGGTTCGTCACCATGAAGGGGCACGAGCAGACTGACCGGCGGCAGATCGCGGGCGGCGTCCGGTTCAGGTTCGCGGCGGCCGAAGCGCGCGACGCATACAATTGCGACGGCCGCGTAACCGATCGCTGCGATCGTGGCGACATCGAGGGCCGCCGCCAGGACGCGCGCAAACTTCACGCGACGCGGTTCGCTAGTTATAGAGGGCCGCCCTCTTTTCCGTATGTGTCCGCTGACAGTGCTTGCGGTGCGATAAGCCGAATGCTGGGTTCGATGAGGCCCAACTGGACGCTGCAGGCGGTCACCTATAGCGTGCGCCAAACTTATCTTGCTTTCAAAGTTCGCATCCGCCAATGGGGTCATTTGCCGGTAAAACGTGGGGCGACGGTGCTGATCACAAATCATCAGTACTTGGACGAAGGGGAAATCGTCGTGGGACGCACGTTTCTTTTGCACCCGTGGAAGCCGCTCGCCATGTGTAACTCCCGGCGCACGTTCGAGACCGGATTCATCGCAACGGCAATCCCATGGACGGCGTGGTTTACGCGCCGCCTGAACCTGAGCGGGCTGTGGGCCGGCTACCGGGTGCTGCCGATCGAGAACCATCTGTTCTCGCGGCCGCTCATCAGCCTGGCCGAAGATTTACGCGCCGTGCATGGCGATCTTCGGCTCGATGCGATCTTGCCGCGCGAAACGCTGGAACCGCTGGGCCTTGAAGCGCGCGTGCTGAGCGATCTATGGAAACCCGCCGACTTCATGCGAGCCCGGGCCTGGGTGAAAGTGGCGAAACTCAACCAGCCTTACCGGCGCGAAGTACTCGCGAACCTTCGCGCCGTGACCGAACGCGACGTCGCCGCGATCGTTGAATGCGTGCGGACCGGCGTGACGTTTTACATCACCCCCGAAGGGGACTTCAGCCGCGACGGCCGCATGCACCCGATGCGTGGGGGAATCGTCGACGCCCTCGCGCCCTTCGCGGAGCTCTGGCTCTGCGCAATCGCCTACGACCCGTTCCGAGGCAGGCGGCTCTCCATGCTCTACCGGGTTCTCCGGCACGACGATGCCGTCGATATTGGGACGTCGCTCGCCCGCGCACGGCCGATCACGACGTCGTCGCTGTTGGCCGCGTTTCTTCTCGACGCCCCGGAGACGTTTACCCTCCGAGATGCAGTGCAGGCCGTGCGCGAACGACTCGATTCGCTGCCCGAAAACGTCTTCGTGGATCCCGAGTTGCAGCGCGCTCCGGAGGCTGCGGTCGTCGACGCGTTCGCGACGTTGCGTAAACGCGGTACCTTAACGGGGGGGAACGAGCGCTATCGCGTTACTGCCCATCGTACCGATGCGCGGTTCCCTCACATCGCCGACATGGTTGCATACCAAAGCAACATGCTCGACGAGACTTTGGCGGCTTCGCGGCGGCTGGGGCAAGCCTGACGGTTATCTCAGGATGCGGTCGCCTCGACTCGGCGTTCGCCGGCTTGTGCTCGCCGCGCTCGCAGGTAGCCGAAAAACTCGCCGCCTTCGCGCAAGCGGCGGACCATCATCTGGCGGCTGGTGACCATCTCGGCGACGATTTTCGCAATCTTCTTCGGCCGGAAGTAGAACTCGCGATACATGCGCTCCACCGAGTCTTCGATCTCGGCGGTCGAAAGCGTGTCGTAGCGTAACGTCGACGTTTGGATGCCCGTTCCGGATACCAAGTCGTCGCGCGCGAACCAGCCGTTCGCCAGCGCCTGATCGTAGAGCTCGGTTCCCGGGTACGGCGACGCAATCGAAACCTGAATCGTGTGAGGGTCCAGTTCCTTCGCGAACTCGATCGTTTCGCGAACCGTCTCCGGAGTGTCGACCGGCAAGCCGATGATGAACGTGCCGTGGACTTTAATGCCCAGCTTGTTGCAGTCTTTCATGAACTTGCGCGCCATCTCTAGCTTTAGGCCCTTTTTGATGCGATAGAGAATCTCTTGGTTTCCGGACTCGAAGCCGACGAGTAAGACGCGTAAACCGTTGTCGCGCAGAGTCTTGAGCGTGTCATAGTCCACGTGCGCGCGGGCGTTGCACGCCCAGCTGAGCTTTAAGCGCTTCATGTGCTTGCTCAACTCGATTGCGTAACTCTTTTCATTCGTCAGCGTGTCGTCGTCGAACATGTATTCGCGTACCGTCGAACCGAAGATCGCTTTGGCTTCGTCGAGGTCGCGGCCGACGGCCTCGGGACTCTTGTGGCGGAAGACGTGCCCGCCGATCGTTTGCGGCCAGAGGCAGAACGTACACTTTGCCGTGCAGCCCCGGCCGGTGTACCACGAGACGTACGGGTGGAGAAGATAGCCGTTGTAGTACTTCGTGACATCGAGATGCTTGGCGTAGACGGGCAGAACGCTCGGCATCGCGTCCCAATCGTGGATCTGGGGGCGTTCTTCGGTGCGTTTTAACGTACCGTCGGCGTCCCGATACGAAAGTCCGAGGATCTCATTCCAAGGGCGCCCGTCGGCGAGTTCCTTGCACGTATAGTCGAACTCGTTCCGGCAGACGAAATCGATAATATCGTGCTCCCGCAACGTCTGCTCGGGAAGCACCGCAACGTGCGCACCGATGAAGCCGACTTTTATCGCAGGGTTTTGCGCCTTTAGCTGGCGAGCGCACTCTACGTCATTGGGAAGCGACGGCGTACTGGTATGCATGATCACCAGATCGTGAGCCTTGGCGATCGCCAGCACGTCGTCGATGGTCTGACCATGAGGGGCCGCATCGACCAGCGTGCTGCCCGGCACAAGGGCGGCAGGCTGGGCCAGCCATGTCGGATACCAGAACGAGGTCACCTCTCGTTTCGCTTGGTAGCGCGCGCCGGCGCCGCCGTCGAAGCCGTTAAAAGAAGGTGGGCTCAGGAACAGGGTCTTCAAGGACAATTTCCCTCTGCGGCTCAAAGTCGCGATCGTTACATTGAAATGTGGTTGAGTAGGACGCAGGGGGACTCCCTCGCGTCCGCACCCTATCCCTGCTCGAAACACGGACGGGCCGGGTCCGCGGCGGCGCGACGGGCCGGGTCCGCGGCGGCGCGACGGTCGCTCGCGGCCGTCTCCAATTAAAGCTGGGCCGCTCGTAGCCATCGATCTTCGCTCGCAACGGACGCGCTGCGTTCCGGGGCCATCGCGGTGAAGGTTGCGCTTACCGCGCTAGGCGGGAGTGAGGTTGTGGATTGCAAAATCGATCCGCAGAATCGTGCCGGTTATTTTAACTACGCTTAACGGTCACAAAAGTGAACGCACAGACCTCGCGGGTGTAAGCGTTCACCCGAACCGTAGTCTTTAGGAATATGCGCCCGCTCCGCCTCCCGCGTCTGCCGCTAGCAGCGGCGCTCGTTACCCTGGCAGTCCATATTGCCGGCAATCCGCATTACGGTTTCTTCCGCGATGAACTGTACTTTATCATCTGCGGTTTTCATCCGGCGTGGGGATATGTCGACCAACCGCCGGTTATACCGCTTCTGGCAGCCGGCTCGCAGCTCTTCGGCCACTCACTCTTCCTCTTGCGTTTGGTATGCGCGGTGCTTGCCGCGGCGTCGGTCTACACCACCTGCTTGTTGGTTGTTGAACTCGGCGGCGGCGCATTTGCGCAGTTCTTTGCGGCACTGATTGCGGCGCTCACGCCGGTCCTCATGGATTTCGGGTCAAAACTGACGGGCGATATCGTCGGATTGTGGCTGTGGCCGCTGGCGGCGCTCTACGTACTGCGCATCGTCAAGGGAGCCGACCCGCGCTGGTGGCTGGTCGTCGGCACGATCGTGGGCATCTGCGTGGAAAGTAAATACACCGTTATCTTCTTTGCGATCGGGATCGTCTTCGGTCTGCTCGTGCTTCCGCAACGGCGCGTCCTCTTTTGCCCGTGGTTCGCGGGCGGCGTTCTCATTGCGGCGCTCATCGCGCTACCGAACTTCCTGTGGCAAGCCACGCATGGCTTCCCAATGTGGACCCTGCTGCGAGCCGCGGCGGAGTATAAGGACGTCTCGCTCACGCCGCTTCAGTTCCTCGTTACGCAGCTGTTGATCACGTATCCGCTACTCGCGCCGGTTTGGTTGATCGGCTTGGCAACGCTGTTACGCCGTCCGGACGCGCGATTTCTGGGCGTCGCGTATATTGCATTGATCGTGCAGATGATCGTCCTGCACGCCAAGCATTACTATGCCGCCGACTTCTACCCGATACCGATTGCCGCCGGTGCGATCACCATCGAAACATGGACGGCGCGCGCGACCGGCTGGCGCCCGGTGCTGGCGCTCTACGCCCTGGTTGCAGGCATTGCGGTGATTCCATTACTGATGCCGGTGTTGCCGGAACGCACGATGGCCGCGTACGATCGCACCCTTCAAACGATGCTCCCGCAAGAAGTGAATCTGGCGGTCACCGAACACACGCAAATCGGTAACTTGCCTCCCGACTGGGGCGACATGCACGGCTGGCGGGAACTCGCGCAAACCGTCGCAGGCATCTACGACTCGCTGCCCCCGGCCGAGCGCGCTCAAGCCGCAATCCTCGCAAGCAACTACGGCGAGGCTGCCGCGCTCGACTTTTTTGGCCCGGCGTACGGTTTACCGCCGGCGCTGTCGGGCCACAATCAGTACTGGATATGGGGTCCGCGCGGCTACAGCGGTAACGTGCTTATCGACGTTCACGGAGACTGCGAAGGAAACGCCCACCTCTTTCGAATGCATCGAATCGCGGCCCGGTTCTCCAATCCGTGGGGAAGGCCGCTTGAAAACGGCTTCCCGATCTTGCTCTGCCGGGGAATCACCATGCCGCTGAGCGTTTATTGGCCGAGGCTTCGGAAGTATATATGATGACCCTTGGGTTCCCGGATCGTTTTAGCGGCACTTTTCGATTCCCGCCTGCAGCACTTGGCCAACGTGGCTCTCGACGTTGCCGGTAAGGCGTTGACTGATCGTGACAGCGGTTCGTATCCGCCCGACGGGCGCTTCCGCGAAGAGCGAGCCTTTCGGCGCGGAGGCGGTTACCGGAGGCGGGGACACACCGGGAACTGAAAAGACTGGGTCCCCAAGCTCCAGATTTTTGTCAGCGATGCTTCCTCGCTGTAGCGCGCCCGCAGTATCGCTCCCTTGACCTAGCAGCGCGTAAAAGGCCGACGTTTCGTAAGTGCCGGAAAGAAGATTGAGGGAGCGCTCTTGCTCATCGGCGACTTCCTCGAGGGCTCTCTTCATTTCCAAGAGATCGTGGCTATTGTCAGTTTGCGATTTTTCCGAAAAGCGATTGGCGTCGTTAAGCAGTGTATAGACACGCTGTAAGTTTTTGGCGGCTTGTCCAACGACCAGACCGAGCTGGTAGCGATCCATCTTGATACTCGCGCCACCCCTTTTCCCACCGTCGACGATGCTGTCGTACGCCCACTTAGCAAGGATCGAATTTCCTTCATCGATCACATCGTCGTTGATATGGAGGCCTTCGACTGCGTGGAAGACGTTGTCGCGGAAGGTCTGACAGAACGGCGTCGACGATTTAACCCGCACGATCGTGGGAGGCGCCGAAACTGCGGGCGCGGCAGAGGGGACCTGAGCGGCTTCCACGAGCAGGATCAGAATCAGAGCACTGAGCCGAAATGCAGACATCTTAAACTCGATG
>DATDHW010000014.1:0-49376 GCA_036521375.1 Candidatus Cybelea sp. | reverse complement strand
GAGAAAACGGAGTCAATACAACAAAAATGAGCGTCTTCTATTCGGAACCAGGAATAATCAACGCTGTGGACCCGCTATACTATAACGGAGCAGATTTCGTCGGTCTCACAGCTAATGATTTTAGTCCGGGCACTGCCGCACGACGATGAACCGGTTCTCGATGTTTAGGTACGGCAGGATATCCGGCGTAACGGCGAGATCGAACGTCGCTTGATATCCTTTTGAGGCACTTGATCTGTCCGCGGCGCGGCGTGGCCGACTCCGGTAAGGAAAATAGCCCTAGGGGCGAACCCCTTGGAATATGCCCCGCACAAAAAAACGCAAGGCTCGCCGACGCGTACGGGGCGAGGGCACACTCTACCAGAAAACGCGCACTTGGACGACGAAAGCCGGCGCCACGCACTCAAAAACGCTATGGGTTGCCGCGATCTCCGAGGGATTTGTTGCGGAGAAGGGGCGGCAGCGCCGCCGCCGACGCTTCTTCTACGGCGCGAACGCGAGCGCTGCGCGCGAGGCGCGCGACAAGTATCTAGGCGAGGCGGGTAAAGAGACGCCCGAAGGTGACCGCGCAACCCTTACGGTGTCGGAGTTCGCAGATCGCTTCTTCCGTCACATCGACGACCGGATAGCCGGCGGCGAACTGCGAGAGACGACCAAGAACGCCTACGACCAAATAGTCCGCCTGTACGTGCTCCCCACCTTCGGAGACGTTCCGATCGTCGAGCTGAGCAGCGCGGGGGTTAAGCGATTCTACGACTCGCTCCGGTCCAAGGTCTCGTCAAGCCGCATCGCCCGGGTCCACGTGATTCTCGGCGCGATGTTGAACCTGGCCGTCGAGGAACACGTTCTCGCGTCGTCGCCCCTGGATGCCATCAAGAGGGCCGCGCCACGGCACCGACGAGCGAAGGTCGAAGCCCTCACCGAGCGACAGGCCCTACAGTTGCGCCGGGTCGCCCAGGGGCACCGCCTCGAGGCCCTGGTTACGCTCGCGCTGACCACCGGCATGCGCCAGGGGGAGCTTTTCGCGTTGCGATGGTCCGACGTCGATCTCCGGCGCAGAGCGGTCTACGTCCGGAGGTCGGCCCAAGAGATCCGCGGCGCAGTCACTTTCGTCGAGCCCAAGACGCCTCAAGGAAACCGCCGGATTACCCTCTCGGCGGTAGCTGTCGAGGCCCTGAGGGGGCGCCAGCGCCTCGCAAAGCGCGAGGCCCGCTCGGTGCTCGTCTTTCCCGACGAACACGGGAGACCGCTTCGCAAGGACCCGTACTTTCGAAAGGATTGGGACCCGCTCCGCAAGGCAGCCGGCCTCCCCGACCTTAACTTCCACCGCTTGCGACACACCGCCGCAAGCCTGCTCCTGATCGAGGGCGTCCATCCGAAGATCGTCTCGGAAATGCTTGGTCATTCAAGCATTAGCTTGACGCTCGATACGTATTCGCACCTGATTCCCACGATGCAGGCCGGGGCTGCCGACGCCTTCGACCGGGTTTTTGGCCGGCCGCCAGGCCGCCGAAAATCGGGTTAGGCAGTACATGGCGGTACAGCGCCAAGAGCGCCTGGATTGCTCAAAACCCTTGCAAATATGGGAGATTTAGCGCTTGTCTGGCAATCCTTCAGGCCGCTTTCAGAAGAAGTTCTACTTTCTCGCGCGCCGCTTCGTGGCGGGCGAGACGATCGCCGACGCGCTCGCCGTCGTTCGCGGGCTCAACGCCGAGGGCATGACGGCGACTCTGGATTTCCTCGGCGAAGACGTCCTGACGCGTGAGGGCGCGCTGCGCACGCGCGACACGTACTTCGAGATGCTCGATGCCATCGGCGAAAGCGGCGTCGCCTCGAACGTCTCGGTGAAGCTCACCGCGATGGGCCTGCTCTTCGACGAAGCCCTCGCCAAGCAGAACCTCATCGACCTCGCCGAACACGCGCGGCGCAATCCCGATCCGTTCGTACGCATCGACATGGAGGGGTCGGCCGTCACCGCTGCTACGCTGCGCGTCTTCCGCGAGACGTTCGCGGAGCACAAAAACGTCGGCGAAGTGCTGCAAGCCTATCTGAGGCGCACGCCGGCCGACGTCGACGAGGCCATCGCGCGCCAGGCGCGCGTTCGCCTCTGCAAAGGCGCCTATAACGAGCCGCCCGAGATCGCCTTAAAACGAATGATCGACATCCGCGCACAGTATCTCGAGCTTGCGAAAGAGCTGCTGTTGCACGGCAACTATCCGGGCATCGCGACGCACGACCGCCGTTTGATTGCGGGCGTGAAAGAGTTGGTCGGAAACGAGGGCATCGCGCGCGACCGTTTCGAGTTTCAAATGCTCTACGGCTGCCGCCCCAGCGTGCAGCGGCAGATCGTCTCCGACGGCTACCGCCTGCGCATTTACGTGCCCTTTGGAACGCACTGGGCCGGCTATTTCTATCGCCGCGTGCTGGAGCGCCGCGAAAACGCGCTCTTTGCGGTCTCCTCGATTTTTTCGCGTTGAGAGCGGTCGTGCAGCGCGTTGGCGCAGCCAGAGTCCTGGTCGACGGGGCGATCGTCGGCGAAATCGCTGCCGGTTTGCTGGCGCTCGTGAGCGTTGGGCTCGACGATGACGAGCGCGATGCCCGCTCTCTCGCCGAAAAGATCGTGGAACTAAGGATTTTCGCCGACGAAGCGGGGTTGATGAACCATTCGCTGCGGGAGACGGGCGGAGGGCTTCTGGTCGTCTCGCAGTTCACTTTGCACGGAGACGTGCGCCGCGGAAGGCGCCCATCGTTCGTCGCGGCAGCCCGCGAGCCGCTGGCGAGGAGGCTCTACGAGCTCGTTGGGAGCACCGCCGCTTCCCTAAACGTCCCGGTCGCTTATGGGAAATTTGGCGCCAAAATGACCGTCGAACTAGTCAATGAGGGCCCCGTGACCATCCTAATTGATACAAAACGCGCCTTCTAAAGCAGGTAGGGGGAAGCTTTTCAAAGGATTCTAACCTTTGTCTGCTCTCATTAAGCCCCAACCTGGGCGACAAACTTTTCGCCCCTCACTTGCGTTGTAGTAAATGGAAAGAGAGTGCCGCCCCTTCTTGGTGGCACCGGTAACAGAAGGAAAAAAATGTCAGGGAATCAGGAACCAAAACGCACCGGCGGAATGTCCGTCCGAGAGGCCGGACAAAAAGGCGGAGAGACCGTCAAACACAAGTACGGCGCCCAGTTCTACGAAGAGATCGGACGTAAAGGCGGCCTTGCGACGAAGCAAGCCCATGGCCACGAGTTCTACGAGCAGATCGGAAAAAAGGGTGGCAAAAAGGGTGGCGAAGCGACGCGTGATCGTTACGGTCCGGACTTCTACGAACGAATTGGCCAAAAAGGTGGACAGAAAGTCAAGCAACTCATCGAAGAGGGCAAACGCGCAGCGAAAGCTCAAAAGCGCGCCAGCTGAAATCCAACGGCTCGGGTGGCGCCTGAGCCTTTACTTGTTCGCCCTGGTGATTGTCGGCGTGGGAACGGCGCAGGCGTATCCAATGCCTCTGCGGCCCAACCCCAAACCGACCCCGAGCCCAACCGCTCCCCCAACCGGAAGCGTGTTGCCGTTGGATTCAACGATCCTCTTCGTGCTCGACGATCCCATCTCGTCGAAATCGTCGAAAACCGGCCAACTCGTTCGCGTTCATCTCAAGAGCGCGATCGTCGTCAACGGTAAAAGCGTCGCACCGGCCGGAGCTCCGGCCGCGATCCGCATCGTCGACGTCTCGGCGGCGGACCTCGCTGATACGTACGGATTCGTCGACATCTTCTTCGAGCCGCTGACGCTGCCCGATGGTCGTCAGGTGCCGTTACGCGCGCCGGTCGGGCGTCTCGAACCACACGTCACCGCGGGACACGGCTCGACCGTGGCCGCTGAAGATACCGCCGGCGATATCTTCGTCCCCTACTACAGCCTCTGGCAGATCTTCCGCCACGGCAAGAATTTCGTATTGGAGGCCGGCTCGGAAGTGCCGGCTCGCACCGACGCAACGATCTCGGTAACGCCCAACGGAGCGACCGCGATCGTTACGCCTCGTCCGCTCGCGCAGAGTTCCGAGGTCCCCGACGCGACCTTCCCGGTACAGCCGCTTGCGACGCCGCTGCCGACGGTGCCTCCGGCTCCGCGCGTGACGCCGACCCCGAAACCGACCGCCACGCCCACGCCGACAGGCTCCTAGCCCACGATGTTTTTTGCCTCACTTCTGGAAGAAGACGCCAGAAAGTGAGGTGCCTTTGTTGATTCGCCTGACCGCTGCGATCGCAGTTTTCGCACTGACGACAATTCCCGGATACGCCGCGACGCCGATGCCCTCGCCGGCCCCGTCCCTCTCGCCCGTGCCGCAGGGCACGGAAGTCGCCTTCGTCCAGCAGATTCAAAAAGACTTGACGGCTCGTTTCCCGACGCCGGCCGACGCCGTCAACGCCGGCTACTTCCGCTACGGCAACGAGGATGAAGACGGCGCGATCAGCTATGCGAACCTAAAGTGGCAGAGCAGCGATCCAAAGCACCCCAGCCAGCTCTGGTACGACGTAAAAGGAAATCTGCTCGGCGCCGACTTCTCGGTGCTGCAAAGCGCCTCACCGCAGCCGCCAAAACTCTGGGGCGTCAACTATCGCCGCTGGGTCTCGTTCCGCGAACACGTCCACTACATTCTGATCGGCCCGAACGCCACCGAAGTCTACGGCGCGGTCAGTGCCGAGAAGTTCGCGCAAGCCCAGCACAGCAGTCCGGATAACCCCAAACCGGAGACGCTGGTGACAATGGGCAAAGCCACGAGCGTCGCGGACGTAAAAAGAGTCTTCCTCTTCCCCTCGATCTGGGATCTCATCGTTTGGGTTAAGCCCAACCCGCTGGGCGCCTTCGCCGACAAAAACCCCAACGTCATCCCCAGCGCCAACGCTGAAAAACCCGATATGTAGCCTCGCGCGCAGCCTCCTTCGGGGTAGGCTACTTCTTCTTGGGGACGCAGTAGGTCTGCGCGGCGTTATAGGCCGTGTCTACGGCCTGGTCTTCGCTCTTATCGATGACCGCGCGCTGCGGGTAGTAGTGCAGCCACTCTTTGGAGTCCCGCATCGCCGGCGCTTCAGTCATCTCGCGTTCGCTGAAGCCGCCCATCGGCGGGTTCGCGCGCGAGATGTTGTAGTCGAGCATCGCGTGATAGAGGTTCTCCAGGTCGATCGCCAGCTGGCGCTGATGATCGTAGACGGTCTGAAGCTGCCACGAGGCTTGCTGCACCGCGGCGGTCGCCTTTGGGTCGGTCGTTTGAGTCGCGCCTTCGCGCAAAGCCTTGATGTTCGCCTGAATCCCCGCCAGCGAGTTGTTGAGCGTTACCTCCTGACGGTAGACGCTGTCGCGCACGTGTAGGAACTGCTGGACGTAGTTGGTCGTGTAGAAGAGCGCGTTGAGATCGTCGAGCTGCACCCCAACCGTGTCGAGGACACGGTCGTTGGCCAGCATCGGCATCAGCGCACCATTGAAGTGGTCCGCGAGGGAGTTGCAGTACGGCGAGGAGATCACGGTAATGATCGTCGGCAGCTCACGCTCGTCGGGGCTAGGTGACGGTGATGGGTTCGCGGCGAGCAGCGCCGCGAGCATTATCGGGAGTAGCAAGTTATTCGTTCGTCCAGTAGTCCTTTAGGGCTTTCCCTCGCGACGGATGGCGCAGCTTGCGCAGTGCCTTGGCCTCGATCTGCCGGATGCGTTCGCGCGTGACGCCGAACTCCTGTCCGACTTCCTCGAGCGTCCGCTGGTGGCCGTCCTCCAGGCCGAAGCGCAGAACCAGTACCTTCCGCTCACGCTCGGTAAGATTCTGCAAGACGTCCTGCATCTTCTCTTTGAGAAGCATTACAGAAGCGGCCTCGGCGGGCGCCACCGCTTCTTGATCTTCAATGAAGTCGCCCAGGTGCGAGTCTTCCTCTTCCCCGATCGGCGTCTCGAGTGAGATCGGCTCCTGCGAGATCTTCATGACTTCACGCACCTTTTCGGGGGTGAGCGCCATCGATTCGGCGATCTCTTCGACCGACGGTTCGCGGCCGAGCTCTTGCAAGAGTTGCCGGGAAACCTTGATCAAGCGATTGATCGTCTCGACCATGTGCACGGGGATGCGAATCGTCCGCGCCTGGTCGGCGAGCGCACGCGTGATCGCCTGGCGGATCCACCAGGTGGCGTACGTCGAGAACTTGTAGCCCTTGCGGTAGTCGAACTTTTCGACGGCGCGGATCAGGCCGAGGTTGCCTTCTTGAATAAGGTCCAAAAAGAGCATCCCGCGACCAACGTACTTCTTCGCGATCGAAACCACGAGCCGCAGGTTCGCTTCGGTCAGCTGGCGCTTCGCCTCCTCACCCGAGTCGATCACCTGCGAGTCCGCCTGTCCGTTCCGGCTCCCTTCGAGCTCGCCGGCCTCGATCCGCATCGCCAGCGACTTCTCTTGCTCCATGGAGAGCAGCGGAACGCGCCCGATCTCCTTGAGATACATGCGGACCGGGTCGTCGAGCGACAGACCGTCGGGGACGGTCGCCTCGGCTTCCTCTCCACGCTCTGACTCGGGCTTCTCGTCTTTCTGCTCGTCGACGAGCTCGATCCCGGCGCCGGTAATCTCCTCGAAGAACTCGTCCAGCTGTTCGGGCGTGATCTCCTCGAGCACCTCGAACGTGCTGTTGATCTCTTCGTAAGTCAGCGATCCTTGGGTCTTACCGCGCGCGATGAGCTTCTTCTTGAGCTCTTCCAGTGTCGCGGGCACCGCGGGCTCCGCTACGGGTGCCCCGCCCTTTTTACGTGGCATCTCTTTTTGTTTCACCTCCCATCTCTTTTGCTCCGTTTTTGGCAACGTTCACTACCTTTTTAGTTTGGCAACCAGCGCTTCGTATTCGGAACGGAGCTCCTCCGAAACCGCTTCGCCGTTGACCCAACGACTGTCTATGATGTCCGATAACTCCCGATACCGCTCCCGCTCGTTGTCGAGCCGGAGCCGTTCCACCACCCGTTCCAGGTGCGCGCGGCGCTCCTGCGTATCGCCGTACCTTACCGCCGAACTCCGGTCCCGTTGTCCGAGTTCGGCCAGTACGTCGAGAATCGCCTGATCCTCCGCAAAGAGTCCGAAGACGTCGGCCGTCGCGCGTAACGAGCCCGCCGAACCGACGATCCGTTCGTAGATTCGCCGGTACACCGCATTACGAAAGCGTGGTGCAGCGATGCGCTCGCCATACTCTTTTGCAAGCGCCGGCTCCTCGAGCAGAATGCTCACGACCTCTCGTTCGAAGGAGAGCGGCTCGACGGCGGCGCTGGCATGACGGCTTTCCGGTAGCGTGTTCCGCGGACGTGGAGCGAAGTTCGCGCTATCGGAGAGGAACCGGCTGTTCCGGAGGTCGTCCACGCTCACCTGCAGGCGGCCCGCTACGTAAACGCGCCAGCGGTCCCATTCCTCACGGGGTACTAACCTTCGGATGAGCGCCTCCGCCTTCGGCGCGACGCGAGCCGGGGAGTCGAACCCAGCGCGCAGCTGCTCGATCTCCCCGTCGATCTTGAACGCAATGGCCGGCTTGGCAGCGTCGAGCAGGCGCCGGAACTCCGGCGCGCCGCGGGCACGAACGAAACTGTCGGGATCCTCTCCGGGGGGAAGCAAGGCGATACGCACCGAGGAGCCGGTGTTCTCGATGGCTTTAGACGCCATATCCACGGCTTTGGTTGCAGCCCCGCTTCCCGCCGCGTCGCCGTCGAAGCAGAGGTAGACGTACTCGGCGAACTTCCGCAGCTCCGCCGCTTGCTCGGCGGTAAACGACGTCCCCAGCGCGGCGACGCTGTTCTCGAAACCGGCCTGGTGCAGAGCGATGCAATCGAGGTAGCCCTCGACGACGATCAGAGTCCCGTCGCTCTGTGCGGCGCGCCGCGCCAGATTGAGTGCGTACAGGTGATGACCCTTCACGTAGACCGGTGTCGTCGACGTGTTCAGGTACTTCGGCTCACCGTCGCCCAGCGCGCGCCCCCCGAACGCAATCACTTCGCCCGTCGTCGAATAGGTCGGTACCATCAACCGGTCGCGATAAAAGTCGTAATAGCCGCGCTGGCCGGGCTTGATCAGTCCGGCCTTCGCCGCAACCGGGAGGTCGACGCCGTTGCGCTCGAGCTCGGTCACGAGTCCGCTCCAGGAATCGGGCGAATAGCCGAGCCGAAAGCGCTCGACCGTCGCCGGCTCGATGCCGCGCTGCTCGAGATAGCGCCTCGCCGTGGCGCCCGTTTCGGCCGCCAGCGTGCGCGCAAAGTATTCCGCCGCGACACGATTCGCTTCGTAAATCGCCTCGCGCTCGCTGCGCGCTCGGGTCTTGCGCGGGTCCTCGGGCTCCAGCTCGATGCCCGCCTTCGCGGCGAGCATTCGCACGGCGTCACCGAACGACGCATTTTCCAGCTTCTGCACGAACGTAATCAGGTCGCCGCCGGTCCCGCAGCCGAAGCACTTGAAGAATCCGCGATCGGGATGCACGTGAAACGACGGCGTCTTCTCTGAATGAAACGGACAGAGCCCGACCAGATCGTTGCCGCGCTTTCGGAGTTGCACGTACTGTCCGATAAAGCTCGCGATGTCGACGCGTTCGCGGATTTCGCGAAGGGCCCCCTGATCGTATTTCACTCGAACGATATTCCTGAAAACGGGAGTTCTTCGGTTCCCCCGCGTATTCCGTCGCGGCTGGAATGAAGCGCATCTTCGACCCCATCGACCACTTTATCGAGCTCTCCAGCGCCGAGGCGCGGCTCCTCGATCTTCCGATCATGCAGCGCCTGCGCCGCCTGCGGCAGCTGGGACTGGCGTACCTTGCGTTTCCTTCGGCCGAGCATTCGCGTTTCACGCACGCCCTCGGCGCGCTCGCGATCGGCACGCGCGCGTTCGAGGAACTCGTGCGCCATGGCCGGCAGTTCTTCGGCGACACAAACGAGGTCGCGTACCAGCGGCGCCTCGTCCGCGCCGCGCTGTTGCTCCACGACGTCGGCCACGGACCCTTCAGCCACGCCTGCGAAGAGGTGCTTGGCGTTCGACACGAGCGGCGTACCGCCGATATGCTGGCGCTGACCGACGTCGCCGCCGGCATCGCCGCGCTGGAAGTCGACCCCGCCGACGTGCTGGGCCTCATCGCCGGCGACCCCGCAACCCGCTACCCGGCTCTGCGAGAGCTGGTGAGCGGGCCGAATCTCGACGCCGACCGGATGGATTACCTGCAGCGCGACGCCTACTTCACCGGCGTCGCGACCGGGCGGTACGACGCCGAGCAGCTGATCGCATCGCTGCGCATCGTGCGGCACGAGGGGCGCGACGCCGTCGGAATCGACCGGCGCGGCGTCGTCGCGCTGGAGTCGTTCGTGATGGCGCGCTACATGATGTTTGCCTCGGTCTACTTCCATCACACGACGCGGATGTTCGAGCACGTGCTGCACGACGTACTGCGCGAGCTCTGGCCCGATCCGCGCGCCCTCGACCCAATCGAGGAATTTTTGCGCTGGGACGATTTCCGCGTGCTCAACGCGCTCGACGATTCACGCAGCGAAGCCGCGTATGCGCTGCGCAACCGGGTGCGCGTGTACGCGCTCGTCGCCGAGTTCAACGCCGAACGGGACCTGCACGCCTTCGAGGCCTGCGAGCTGGCGCTGCGCGAGCGCTTCGGCGACGACAACGTCTGGGCCGACTCGCAGTCGCAGCTGCGCCACCGCCTGCCGTTGGGAATCGGCCAGGCCTTCACCGTCCTCGTCGACGGGCCGGGCGGCGCGGTCGACGCGCGACAAGCCTCCGACGTCATCGCCAAGCTCAGCGGCAAAGCCTATTGGCGCAAGCTCTTCGTGCGCCGCGCTCCCGGACGCGAGGAGGCGATCCGTGACGCGCGGCGCCTCTGCGCCGAGATTACGTCGCGCCTATCGGCGCAGCAGTTCTAGCCTAAGACGCCGATGGCCGACTGCGCGGCCGCGAGCCGGGCGATCGGAACGCGATACGGGGAGCACGAGACGTAGTCGAGCCCGAGCTGATCGCAGAACGCGACGCTGCTCGGTTCGCCGCCGTGCTCGCCGCAGATACCGATCTTGATGCCCTCGCGCACCGGTCGCGCGAGTTCGACCGCCTGGCGCATCAGGCCGCCGACGCCGCGCCGGTCGAGCACCTGGAACGGGTCGTCTTTGAGAATTTTCTTGTCGAGATAGACCGGAATGAACGAACCCTCGGCGTCGTCGCGGCTATAGCCGTACGTCGTCTGCGTCAGATCGTTGGTTCCGAATGAGAAGAACTCGGCACAGCCGGCAAGCTCGTCGGCGACGATGCAGGCCCGCGGCAGCTCGATCATCGTCCCGATATGATAGGCCAGTGCCGTCCCGTGCACGGCGAGCACTTCGTCGGCGACCAGCTTGGCCGCGTCGCGCGTCACCTGCATCTCCTCTTTCGTGCCGACGCCCGGAATCATGATTTCCGGGCGCACGTCGACGCCTTCCCGTTTTAGCTCGCAGGCCGCTTCGAAGATCGCGCGCACCTGCATCTCGTAGATCTCCGGAAAGACGATGCCCAGGCGGCAGACGCGCAGGCCCAGCATCGGATTCTGCTCGTGCAGCTGCTGTACGCGGCGCAGGAGCGCCTCACGCTCGTGGTACTCGGGCGACTTCACGCCTTTGGTCAGCCGGATCTCCGTCGTCTCGACGAGCAGTTCCTCAAGCGAGGGTAAAAACTCGTGCAGGGGCGGGTCGAGCAGCCGGATCGTGACCGGCAATCCTTCCATCGCCGACAAGATGCCGTAGAAATCGTCGCGCTGAAACGGCAAGAGCCGTTCGAGCGCCTTCGCCCGGCCCGCCTGACTCGTCGCGAGAATCATTTCGTGGACGATCGGCAGGCGCTCTTGCTGCATGAACATGTGCTCGGTGCGGCACAGGCCGATGCCCTGCGCGCCGAGCTCGCGCGCCTTCGCGGCGTCCTCCGGCGTGTCGGCGTTCGCCCATACCTGCATGCGGCGCAGCTCGTCGGCCCACGAAAGGAAGGTTGCGAGCCACTCCGGGAGGCGCGATGGCGGCGGAATAAGGCGCAGCTCGCCAACGGCGACGTTGCCCGTCGTGCCGTCGATCGTGATCCAATCGCCCTCGCCCAGCTCGCTGCCGTTGAAGCTCGCGCGCTTGTGGTGCCGGTCGATGCGCACGGCTTCGCAGCCGGCCACGCACGGCTTGCCCATCCCCCGCGCAACGACCGCCGCGTGGGAAGTCGCGCCGCCCTTTTGTGTGAGGATTCCCTCGGCGGCGATCATTCCGTGCACGTCGTCGGGATTGGTCTCGGTGCGAACCAAGATCGTCTTACGCCCCTGCTCTTTCCACGCGACCGCGTCCTCGGCCGAAAAAACAATCTGCCCGGCGGCGGCTCCCGGCGAGGCGTTGAGACCCTTGCACGCGACCTCAACGCTCTGATCAGGATCGATCCGCGCGTGAAAGAGCTGATCGAGCGACTGCGCGCTCACCATACCGACGGCGCGCCGCTTGTCGATCAAGCCCTCACCGACCAGATCGCAGGCGATTTTGACGGCGGCCTCGGCGCTGCGCTTCGCGTTGCGGGTCTGCAGCATGAAGAGCTTGCCGCGCTCGACGGTAAACTCGAGGTCCTGCATATCGCGATAGTGGCGCTCGAGGCGTTCGGCGATCTCCTCGAACTGCGCGAAGACCTTCGGCTGACGGCGCGCGAGGTCGGAGATCTTCTCGGGCGTTCGTATGCCGGCGACGACGTCTTCGCCTTGAGCGTTGCTGAGGTATTCGCCGAAGAGCACGCGCTCGCCGGTGTTCGGATTGCGTGTGAACGCGACACCCGTCCCCGAATCCTCGCCCATGTTTCCAAAGACCATCTCCATCACGTTGACGGCGGTGCCCCAATCGTCGGGAATCTTATGGTAGCGGCGGTAGTCGACGGCGCGCTTGGAGTGCCAGGAGTCGAATACCGCTTCGATTGCGGCGACGAGCTGCGTGTTGACCTCCTGGGGAAAGTCCTTGCCGTGCTCGCCGACGATCGCCTTGAAGCGCGTCACGAGCCTCTTCCACGTAGCGGCGTCGAGTTCGGCATCGGTGCGCACGCCCGCGACGCTCCTCGCCTCCTCGATCAGCTCTTCGAAGTGGTCCTTCGGTATGCCGAGGACGACGTTGGAGAACATCACGATGAAGCGCCGGTAGGCGTCCCACGCGAAGCGCTCGTTGTTGGTGAGCCGCGCCAGGCTTTCGACGGTTTCGTCGTTGAGCCCGAGATTGAGAATCGTATCCATCATGCCGGGCATCGAGACGCGCGCGCCGCTGCGCACGGAGACGAGCAGCGGGTTCTCGATCGAGCCGAACCCCTTGCCGGTTCGCTTTTGCAGCTCGCTCATCGCCGCGTCGACCTCGGCCTGCAAGCCGTGCGGAAAATTCCGCACGGAATCGTAGAAGCTCAGACACGCTTGGGTCGTGATCGTAAAGCCCGAGGGAACGGGCAAGCCGGCGGCGGTCATCTCTGCGAGCCCGGCGCCCTTGCCGCCCAGCATGTTGCGCTCGGCGTTGGGATCGGACTGCGACGCCAGCACGCGCCCTTCGTCGAAGAAGTAGACGAACTTGCTCATTGGAGACGATCCCGCAGATAGGCCGCGAGCGCCTCGCCCGGCACGCGCTCCTGCGTCATCGAATCCCGCGAGCGCACGGTCACGCTGCCGTCGTCGAGCGTTTCGTAGTCGACGGTGATGCAGAACGGCGTGCCGATCTCGTCCTGACGGCGGTAGAGCTGGCCGATGTTGCCCTCGTCGTACTGCGTTCGCAGCTCGCGGCGCAAGGCCGCTTCGATCGTCGTTGCGCGCTCGACGAGCTCGGGCTTGTTGCGGGCCAGCGAAAAGACCGCCGCCTGCACGGGCGCGATGAACGGATGAAAGCGCAGCACGGTTCGTTCCGTCTCCTTGCCGTTGGGATCGACGCTGCGCTCGCGCTCGTAGGCGTCGATGAGGAAGGTCAGCGCCGTTCGGTCCATGCCCGCCGAGCTTTCAATGAGCAGCGGCGTGTAGTGCGTCTTGCTCGCCTCATCGAAGAAACGCAGATCCTTGCCGGACAGCCTCATGTGCGCGTCGAGATCGTACGTGCCGCGATGCGCGATCGACTCGAGCTCCCCCCAACCCCACGGAAAGAGGTACTCGACGTCGATGCCGGCCTTGGCGTAGTGCGGGCGCTCGGCCTCGGGCAGCTCGTAGAAGCGCAGCCGGTCCGAGGCGATGCCGTAGCTCGCGTACCATTGCTTGCGGCGGTCGACCCACGCGCGAAAGACCTCCAGATCGTGGCCGTCGTCGGGGACGAAATACTCGAGCTCGGCCTGCTCGAACTCGCGCACGCGAAACGTGAAGTTACCCGGCGTGATCTCGTTGCGAAACGACTTTCCGATTTGCGCCACGCCGAAGGGCGGGCGCTTGCGCGCGCTTTGATAGATATTCTTGAAGTTGACGAAGATGCCCTGAGCCGTCTCCGGACGCAGATACGCAACGGCCGACGTATCTTCCACCGGGCCAACGGAGGTGCGCATCATCAAATTAAAGTTGCGCGGCTCGGTGAACGAGTCTTTGCTGCCGCAGTCCGGGCACTGCGACCGATCCTTGAGGTGATCGGCGCGAAAGCGGTGCTTGCAGATCTTGCAATCGACCATGACGTCGTGAAAAGCGTCGATGTGTCCCGACGCCTTCCAAACCATCGGATGCATGATGATCGACGAATCGAAGGGCACGACGTCGCTGCGCAGGTCGACGGTGTCGCGCCACCAGGCCCGCTTGACGTTGCGCTTGAGCACGGCTCCCAGCGGTCCGTAGTCCCAGAAACCGTTGATGCCCCCGTAGATCTCGCTGGATTGAAAGATAAAGCCGCGCCGCTTCGCTAGCGCGGTAACCTCTTCCATCGTCACGCGGCGAGGCGATGCAGCAGTCTCCACTTGGGCGCTAGGTTTTGCGCTCGTCGCGCAAACCCCCGCCGTAACGGCGACCGCGCCATTCGACGCCGCCTCCGACGTACGAGCGATAGACCGACGTCGCAAAGATCGCAAGCGTCAGGGCGAAGCCGAGCGGCAGCGCGGTTCCCGAACCCCGGCGAAAGCGCGAGCGGCGCATCCCGATCTCGGCGGCGACGACGACGGCGGCCTCCGAGAGCCCGAGGATCACCGCGGCGAGCCACTGCCGCTCGATCAGCAGCCAGAGCAGCGCAAGCGGCGTTAGCGGGGAGACGCAGGCGAGCAACAGCGTCCCGGCAATCGCATCGAAGGGCCGCCCTCGCGCGCCGACGGCGAAGTTTTTGACGAAGCCTTGCCAGATCTCCGCAAACGACGCGTACATCCGCGTGCGGACGAGGCCGGCGGCGCCGGCGAGAAAGATCGCAAAGCGCCCGTCGCGCTTGAAACGGCGGGCCAGCTCGAGATCTTCGGCGATCTCGCCGCGCACCGCCTGATGACCGCCGATCCCTTCGTACGCCCTTCGCGAGCAGAGAATATACTGCCCGTTGAAGATCGCGACGTCGCGTTTGCGCGGATCGTTCACGTCGTCGACTGCGCCGATCCCAAGCAGGATGACGAAAAGAATCGTCGGCAAGAAGAGCCGTTCGGCGAGCGAGATCGTCTCCTGGTCGGTCAGTAGGCTGACGACGTCGTGGCCGCCCTCGAGGGCGCATCGCTGTGCGGACGCGGCCGCTGCCGCTTCGTGCTCCGTATCGGCGTCGGTGAAGAGCAGCCACTCGCCGCGGGCGCGGCCGGCGCCCTGCCAGAGCGCCCACGGCTTGCCGATCCAACCCTCGGGCAGCGCGTCACCGGCCACCACATGCAAGCGGTTCTCGCCGGCCGCGAGCTCGTCGAGGATGCTTCGTGTTGCATCCGTCGAGCGGTCGTCGACCGCGATCACTTCGAAATTCGGATGCGCTGTGGCGAGCAGCGAACGGACGCAGCGCGCGACGTTGCGCTCCTCGTTGCGTGCCGGAACGACGATCGACAGGCTCGGAAGATTCGGCAGCGCGTCCTTCGTTTCGATCGCGGCGTTCGAGCGTAGGACGACATCGAGCGAGCGCCAAGCAATGATGACGTTACCGAGAACGAGCAGCGCGACGGAAGCAACGATGCCGATCAAAACCTCTTACCTGGCTGCGGTTACCGCCGCCTTGGTTGCCGCTTTGACGCTGGCATCCTGCAGCAGCGAGAGTTCAGAGCAGACGCCTCGCGCAGCGCCGCTTGCCGCGCCGCAGGATAAGTTTGCCGCCAGAGTTCGCGCACGGCGGCAACCGGCCAATCTTCGTGCTCACCAATCCGGCGGCCTATCCGAATGGCTGCGCCGTGAACCCGGCAAACGGGGGAGTGGCCTTCAACCAGATGGCCTATTGCGCGTACGATGGCGACGGCGATCTATTCGCCGACGGTGCGACAAATGAGACCCGGTTCGTTTTCGCGGAGCTTGCGAAAGGCGCCAAATCGCTGAAGTCGATCGCGCTGAACCAATGCCGTCATCTATCAGTTCGAAAGCAATGGCAGCCAAGGGAGACAAACGGGTCAGTCGCAACGACACCGTGATCGATCCGACCTATGAAAACGGCCGAGCCGGCTCGGTAAAGATCTATGGTTATCCCGCCGGCGGCTCACCGACGCGCGTACTGCGCAATTTCAGCGCTCCGGTGAGTGCCGCAGTCAGCCTAATGCTTTGAGATACGCCGTTACCGCGCGCTTTTGGGCGCGTGCGAGCCAGGCCTCAACGATGACCTCTTTCAGAAGCTTGGTCGAGATCTTCGGCAACCGGATCAGTACCGCGGGATAGCCGTCGAAATGCGGCGTCGTAAAGAACACCTGCCGATTACTCGCGAGCAGCACTTCCTTCATCTCCAGATCCGCGACGCGCACTCCTAAAATCGGCCCCTCGGGCGCTTTGTCGCGCAGCGCGGCGAGATCGGATTTCCTAAGCGGGCGTTCCCACGTGAAGAACTTACCGTTGACCAGCCAGGCGGCGTTGCCGGCCTTGGTCGTCTCTTCGGTGGCGCCCGGCAGCGCGAGAGCAATCCGCCTGACGTTGCGCCAAGTCGCCATATGCCTGTAAACGCCGAGATGAATTACGGTTGCAGGGGCTCGGGATTCATCCAGCTCGCGCCGCCGGCGTAGCGGACGGCCAACACGACGCATTGCGCCGGCTCGCGAAGCGGATAGATCTGCTGGTCGATCATCAACCGATGGTCGATCGCTGCGCCAGGTGAAAACCTGCCGGAGTCTTTGCCGACCGCGATGAGCCGATTACCCGAAACCAACCCGAAAACGACGTCGGTCGCGACGATCGGCGCCTCATTCCGGTATTGCACCGTGAGCGTCGCGTGAAGCCCGCCCTTATACGGGGTCGACTGGAAGAGCGGCGTCTGGGCGCTATACGGCCGCGGAGTACACTCCGTCAGCCCGACGTTGGAACCCGGAGTCTGCGGCATTTGTGCGGGGGCTGCAGCGCTGGCGGCCAGGAACGCGGCCGCCGTCAGCCCGAGAGCGGAAAAACGCATGAACCTTCCTCCCCATTTTCCTTTTTACCACATTTTGGCGCTCCCGACGCCGTGGGAGGCTATTGGGGCCGGCTTAGCGTCGCGCCAACCGGATTGGAAACGATGCCGGTGCCGAAGGTCTTGAGCGCCGCGCCGCCGCTCGGATAGTTGTATCTCAGGACCGCCGACGCGCTTTCGTCCTGCGTGTTGGAGTTCGGAACGACGATTCGCCCGCGGTCGAGGTCGAACTGCCACGTCGCAACGGCGCCGCTCAGCGGCGTCGAACCGGTGAGGTTTCCGTTGGAGCCGCCGATCGAAAACCGATAGATGACGGCGTTATACACGTCGCCGACGGCGACGCTCGTGCCGTCCCAGGCAACGCCGCCCGCCAGCGAGATCGGCTGATTGAGAGCGATTTTGTGATAGCGCTTTCGCCCCGCCTTCACTTCGCCGAAGGCAAAGTTGTCGAACGAAACGTCCTCGCCGTCGACGAACAGGTTGCCTTTGGGGTCGTAGGCGCACGAATATGGATGATTCATCACTTTGTAAAACGACGGGGTGCCGGATGGCGCGGGGAAGATCGCGATGTCGCCGGGCAGGTTGGGGTTGCCGCTGCCGGTGTTGGCAACGGTGAGTTCGCCGGTGATTGGGTTGACGTCGCACGAGCCCGGAAAGGCGCCTGGGCGGTCGTTAAAGGTGGCGATCGGATTTGCGCCGCCATGCGCGTATTCGAGGATCGTCGAGCCGAGGGCGTTCGGAATGAAGATGTCGCCCCTCGAGTCGCTGCACAGGCCGCCGGGCGCCGAAAATCCAGTCAGCGTCCCAGCAAGCTTACCCTGCGGATAGGTGAACGCGTAGACATCGTAGGTCGTGTCGTCCGAAACATAGACCAGCTCGCGCTTCTTGGCATCGGGAGTCATCCAGGAATGGCCCGCGTCAGGCCGGGCGAGCAACCCTGTTGCCAGCCACGGCAGGCGCGCTGCGGTCCGCTGCATTGCGGCGGCAGCCGGTATGGTTGCGCCCGGAGGGGTCACAGCGGACTGGCTTGCGCACCCCGCAAAAAATGTAGCCCCAAAGCAAAGAGCAACGCTGACGATCCGTCCCATAAAGCAATGATAGCGTCCCCCCGAACGCTGCCCAAGGGCCGGACTTACCCTCCCGGTGGGACCTTTGGACCGTCGAGGCGCTGGCCGAACGTAAGTGTGTTGCCCTCGGCGTCGACGAAGGCTGCTCGGCGGAAGATCCCGGGTGCGGTTTCGATCTCGGGAGACGTGGTGCCACGGGCCGCGATCCCTGCTAGATACCCGTCCAGATCGGAGAGCAAGATCGTCACGAGCGCCTTGCCGGCACGCGTGAGATCGCGAACGACGTAGACCCATGCCGTCGGGGTAACGCGCCACATCGCCTCGGCATCCTCCTTGACGACCACGTCGGGCCGCCGTCCGAAAAGGGCGCCGTACCACGCAATCGCGCGTGGATAATCCGCGACCGGTATTCCCGCAAAGGCGTGCTCGAGCTCCTGCGCCGCCGCCACACGTTGATGGAGCGCGAAGCGGTTACCGTCGGGATCTTTTGCAAAGCACACCGAGCACGCCGGAAACTCGTAGACGGCGCTGACCTCGACGCCGCGTTGGAGTAAACGCTGCTGCGCCGCGACGATATCGGCAACTTCGAAGTTGAGCCCGCTGCTCGTTCCAGGCTCGTACCCCGGCGGGTCGCCGTCGACCGCAAAGCTGCTCGACCCGACGTTAAACTCGACGAAACCTTCGTTGAACGCCCTGCCGATCTCCAGCCCAAGGACGTCGCGGTAGAACGCAACGGCGCGCGGCACGTCGGCAACGGCGTACGCGATAAAGGCGATGTCTTTGATCACGTCACCTCACCGGCGCGGCGTGGTGCGCCTTCGGCTGCGTTTCGGTCTGCAGTTGGCCGCACGCCGCGGCGATATCGCGCCCCATGTTCTGGCGGACGGTGACCGGGACGCCGGCCGTATCCAGGATTGCGGCAAACTCCCAGATGCGCGCGTCGCTCGTTGCCGCAAACGGGCCGTCGGGCGTCGAGTTGTAGGGAATCAGGTTGACGTGATAGAGGTGGCCGCGCATCAAGGCTGCCAGCTCGTGCGCACACTTCTGGCTATCGTTCACGCCCGCCAGCATGACGTACTCGAAGAAGACCTTGCGATGCGTGCGCGCGACGTAGCGCTCGCACGCGGCCATCAGCTGCCCGATCGGATAGCGCCGGTTGACCGGCATGAACCCCGAGCGAACGCTATCGTTGGGCGCATGCAGCGAAATCGCGAGGTTAACCTGCGTGTGCTCTTCGGCGAACGCGTCGATTTTGTCCACGAGCCCAACGGTTGAGATCGTGATATGGCGATGCCCTAAGCCGAAGCCGTTGGCGTCGTTGAGCAGCGCGACGGCCTCCATCACCGCCTCATAGTTGTGAAACGGCTCGCCCATTCCCATGAAGACGACGTTCGTGATCCGTTTGTCCCGCGTCGCGAGTTCGCGCGCGAAGAACCACGCTTGATCGAAGATTTCGCCGGCGGTGAGATTCCGATTGAAACCAGCCTGACCGGTCGAGCAGAAGGCGCAGGCAAAAGCGCAGCCTGCCTGCGAGGAGACGCAGAGCGTTGTGCGATCGCCGTAGTGCTCCATCAGTACCGCTTCGACTTCTTTTCCGTCACCCAAGCGAAAGAGGCCCTTTGTCGTCTGCCGGTCGTTGGAATGCTGCAGCACGAGCGGCTCGATCACCGAGAACCGGATGCTGCGCTCGGCCAGCGCCGTCCGCAGCTCCTTTGGCAGGGTCGTCACCTCGCTCGGTGCGGCGACCAGCTCTTTGTTCGCCGCCCGATAGAGCTGGCGCAAGCGGTAGGGTTTCAGGTCGAAGTGTGCGGCAAATTCACCGGGTCCCGAGAAGCCGGCTCTGGCGACGACGTCGCGCAACCAAATCTCGAGCGGATCGCGAGTCATTCGAAAAGGCCCGCCTGCAGGGCTTGCGTCGCGGCCTCCTCCGGCGGCGGCTCCTTCGGTTCGTCGAGCTTTGTGCGCACGGCTTTGAGGTCGCTCCACACCAGGCGTTTGACCGCCTCGATCTCGCCCCCGGTCTGACGCAGAACGTACGCGGGATGAAACGTCACCATCAGCGGCGTTTCGCCTGGTCCGCAGTACCAGCGTCCTCGCATCTTCGTGATCTGAAAGTCTCGCCCGAGAAACGACTTTGCCGCCGGAGCACCGAGTGCCAGAATCACCTCGGGCGCTATGATCTCGATCTGCTCGTCGAGGAATGGGCGGCAGTTTGCCATCTCTTCGGGCTCGGGCGCGCGGTTGCGCGGTCCATGCGGGCCGGCAAACGTCGGCCGGCACTTCACGGTATTACAGATGTACACGTCTTCGCGCGGCAGGCCGATGGCACCAAGCATTCGGTCGAGCAGCTGGCCGGCTCTGCCAACGAAGGGCCGTCCGAGCTGATCTTCGGTCTCGCCGGGTCCTTCACCGACAACCATCAGCCGTGCGCCCGGATCCCCTTCGCCGTACACGTTGTTTCGGCGCTCGTATCCGATTGCGCAGCGCCGGCACGCGCTTGCGGTGCCCGCAGCGGCAGCCAGCAGTTCGCGGCGTCGCTCGCGCTGGGGCCCGTTCACCGTCGCGCATCCTCCGAACTCAGCGAGACTGCCTTGCCGAAGGCGACCACCTTGCACGAGCCGTCGCCACCCTCGGTAACGTAAAACTGCAAGCCGATCACGGCATTTGCGCCCAGCGATTCGGCTCGCCGCCGCAACGCTTCGAGCGCTTCGCCGCGCAGCTGCTCGGCATCGCTCAAGAACTCCGTACCCGCCAAGCCGATCAGCATGCCCAGACTGCGAAAGGTCGCGCGGAGCCGATTGCGCAGGCGCGAGGCGCTTCCGGAGACGTATCCGAAGTTGTGCACCGTCCGGTAGCCTTCGAGTTCCTCGAAGGTTACGAGGTTCGGAGAATCCGAAGAGGCGGGCATGCCGCAGGTTTCACCGTCGGTGCTCATCATCCGCCTGGACGCAATCGGCGACGCGCTTGCATTGACGCCGGCGATTGCAGCCTTGCGCCGGCGCGCGATTCCCGTCGACGTCGTCCTGCGAGCGGCCAACGAGCACGCGTTTGCCCCGGGCGCAGTACGCGACGTCGTCGTCGCAGCTTTCGAGCTGCGCTCCGATGCGCCCGCGAACCTTCGGGAGATCGAGCGCCTCGGAGGCGAGCTGCGCGAACGCAACTACTCGCACGTTCTCGTCGCCACCGAGGACGCCGGCGGCTATCGCCTCGCGGCGGCAGTAGACGCGCCGGTCCGTATCGGTTTTGAAGACATTGGCCGCAAGCCGTTTAAAGCGTTATGGTCGCGCCGCCTGTTGACGCGCAGCATCTACCGCTCCGCCCGTTTGACGGCCGCTACCGTCCACGAGTGCGAGACGCTGTTTCGTCTGGCCGCGCCGCTTCTCGACGACGCCGCGCCGACGCGCGATCTCGCGCAGCTGCGGCCGCTCGTTCTCGACGCGCAGCCGCCGGCCGACGATCGCATCGCCGTGCAGGTGACCGATAAATGGGAACGTCTCGGTATAGGCTTCGAAGAAGTCGTCGAGCTCGTCCGCCGGCTCGCCTCCGCCGGCGAGCTGAACCTTATTTCGTCGCGTAACGAGCCGAGCTACGCGCAGCGCCTCAACGAAGCGACGGGCATCGCGATAGAGTACTTTGACGATACGGCCACGTGGAAAGCCGCGATCGCGGCGGCTCCGGCGATCGTCGCACCGGATTCGGGCGCGCTGCACGTTGCCGGCATGGTCGGCACGCCGATCGTCGCCGTCTTTCCCGACGAATCGCTCTTCACCGCGCGCGTCGCTCGCTGGGCGCCATGGGCCGCGCCTCATCGCGTGGTGCGCGCGCGCAACGGCTGGACGGCGCTTGCCACGGACGCGCTCGCGCAACTGCTGTAGAGAAGCACAGGCTCCTAATTGCAGCGGCCGATGCGGCGATACAGCGTAATGCCCGCCGTGCGCGCGATCGGCGCGTACCGGCGTTCGGCCACCAGCCGCGCGAACCCGTTGCCGTACTCCTGCAGCCGCGCCGACTCGGGGAAATCGACGTCGAGCAAGACGAAGCACGCGCGCGTCTCTTGCGAAGCAAATTCCGGCAGCAGACGCGCCAGCGGCTCGCGGCTCGCCAGATGTGTGTAGGCTTCTTCTTGCGTCGCCAAGCTGACGCCGTGCGGCAAGGTCTGCAAAAATGCGTCGAGCTCCACGTCGCGCGCCGCAATCGGGCGAAGATTCAAGCGGGGATGCAGCGGATCGGCGACCGCAAGTTCGACGACGCAGAGCGCGATGCAGGCCAGGAGCACAGGGCGCAGCCGCGCCGGTGCGACTCGCCCCAGCGCCAGCGCGAACGCGAACAGAACGTATCCGATCCACGCGCCGGCGTAGTGCGAACCCATCGTGTAGGTCGTCGACATGCGGGAGAGGAGCACTTCGGCGAGCGGAGCGGCCGCGAGCCACATCGCGGGCGAGCGAAACGGCAGAAAGAGCAGCGGACCGAAGGCCAGGAGAATGAAACCGAGCCGCGCCGGCAGCGTCCCGAGCAGCGCGCGAGCGTCAACCCCGCTCCACTCGTAAAAGCGCAGCGGCTGCCACGGCAGCGCGGGCGCGGCCGCCGCTCGCGGAGCAATCAGCGTAAAGTACGCGGCAAACGTTAGAACGCTCGCCGCGGCGATCGCTCCGGCGACGATCCCGCGTTTTGTTCCGCGAAACTTCCAGGCACCGAGCGCACCGGCGATCGCGAGGAAAACCGCTTGGTCTTCCTTGATCGAGAGGGTCGCGATCGCGCCGGCTACCGTACCCGCCAGCGAGCCGCTCTCGAAAGCATAGAGCGTCCATACGACCGCGGCGGGCGCGAAGCCGTTCTCGTGGAAATCGCCGAAGATCAGCCCGGCGAGCGGTGGATAGAACCACGCCGTCACCGCGGCCAGGCGCGCCGTTGACACGTCCTCACGAGCGCGACGGACCAGCGCGTAGACCGGCGGCGCGACGAGAGCCCCTGCGATCGCCTGCAGCGCGATGAGCGTGAGCGGCGAACGCACGAGCGCTACCGCAACCCCGACCGCGTAGAGCACGGGCGAGAAATGGAAGGCCCAGTGGCTGCCTTCGATCGGATTACAGAAGCAGCCGAACGCGCTGGCGGCAGTCTGCGCGAAGATCCCGAAGTCGACGAGGTTGCGGTGCACGTCGTATTTGAGCGTGCCCAGCGACGTCAGAAGCACCGCGTAGAGAAAGCACCCGATCCAGAGGAAACGGTCGCGCACGGAACCGCTAAGGGATGCCGCTCGCGCTGCGCTGCTGCAGGTAGGGCCAGACGAACGGATCGATGTCGCCGTCGAGCACCGCGCCGACGTTTCCGGTCTCGACGTGGGTCCGGTGATCCTTCACCAGTTGATACGGCTGCAGTACGTACGAGCGGATCTGCGAGCCCCATTCGTTGGCCTGGCGCTCGCCGCGCAGATCGTCGAGTTTGCTTTGCCGCTCCTGCGCGGCCTTTGCCGCGAGTTTGGCCCGCAGGATCGTGAGGGCGACCTCACGGTTCTGCGCCTGCGAGCGCTCCTGCTGCGAGGCGACGATGATGCCCGATGGTACGTGCACGATGCGGACGGCCGATTCGGTTTTGTTGACGTATTGGCCGCCTGCACCGCCGGATTTAAAAGTCTCTACGCGCAGTTCGTCGGGCTTGATCTCGACGTTGCCTTCGCCGGCGCGCACTTCAGGAACGACGTCGACCGCTGCAAACGAGGTGTGCCGGCGGTGCGCGGCGTCGAAGGGGGAGAGGCGCACGAGGCGATGGACGCCGCGCTCGCTTTCGAGCATGCCGTAGGCGTTGCGCCCTCGCACGAAAAAGGTAATCGATTTCAGGCCGGCTTCTTCGCCCGGCGACTCGTCGACGATCTGCGTCGAGAAGCCTTTGGCTTCGGCCCAGCGCAGGTACATACGCGTGAGCATTGCGGCCCAGTCGGCGGCATCTACCCCGCCCGCGCCGGCATAGATGCTGACGATCGCATCGTGCGCGTCGAACTCGCCGCTGAAACTTGCGGCCATCTCGAACGCGCCAATCGCCACTTCGGCGCTCGCGATACTGCGGTCGGCCTCGGCCTCGGCCGCCGGATCGCCTTCAAAAAGCGAGAGCAGCTCGCGCGCTTCGGAAAGGGTTGCGGCGATCGCATCGAACGCGGCCGTCCGCTCGCGCAGCTCCGACAGCTCTTTCATCACGCCCTGCGCCGATTCGGGATCGCTCCAGAACTCGTTCGCCCGGGACCGCTCGTCGAGTTCGGCTAGACGACGTCGTGCGGCGGCGTCCTCAAAGACGCTCCTTGAGCGATTCGAGGCGCTCTTGGAGGCGGGCGATCGTCGTTCGTTGCGTTTCGCTCATGTCGTCGCCTCGTTTCTGCCGAACGCCGCGCGCCTCTTGCCGCCCGCCGGCGCCGTCGTGAACGAATGGCACTTTATCACGGAGGTTTCCATGTACGTTCAGCCGTTCGAAGGCTCGCTCGGCGCTAACTCGCTCTCCTCGCTGCCCGGCAACGCGGAGGAAGGCGGAACGCTATTCCAGGGCCCCAACCCGCCCGCCGCCACCGACAATATTTCCCGCTTCGTGCCGCCCTGGCTCAACGAGGGCTCGGCCGGGGCGCCTTACGGGGAACTCCCGTACGACAGCGCCGGTCTGCAAGGTCTCTTCGGCCCGCTCATGGGCATGCTGACGCAGTTGATGCAGATGCTCCAGTCGCTCATGGGCTACAGCGGCGCTACCTCGCCGTACGGAGGCGGCAACGGCGGTTGCGCGCCACACGGCCCGGAGCGCTTCTTCCAGAATGCGACGGGCTCGAGCGAAGGCGATCCACACCTAACCTTCAACGGATCGCGCTGGGACTCGACGTCGTCGCAACCCGATCTGCTCAACTCCAACTCGTTCGCCGGCGGTTACCAAATTTCGACGCAACTCACGCAGCCCAACGGCCACGGCGTTACCTGGAACCACTCGGCAACGGTTTCGCTCAACAACGGCGCCACGAAAGTAAGCCTGAATAACGACGGCGACGCGTCGATCTCGAGTTACGGTCAATCGATCAACGTCGCGCCCGGACAAACGCTCAATCTCGGCGACGGTGCCTCGGTAACCTGCGATCGGGGCGGCTCCCTGCGCATCACGGCCCAAAACGCGGATGGAGGCCGCTTGACGACGACCCTCATCGCGAAGGGGGAAGGGGTCGACGTGGAGGTCACCGCGCACGACGTCGATCTGGCCGGCGCTCTCGTTAACGGTAGCAAGCCCAGCCCAGAGTACTAAAAGCCGTGCGCGGCGAGCCGCCGTGCGCTCCCTTTGCTTTCGGAAATAACGATCCGCCAGCCGCAGGGGAGGTCAATCCTCGCGATGAAAATGCCGGTCATTACCTGCTAGCTACTCCTAGCTACTCCTTATATCGAGGTTGATTGCGTATGTATAGGCACTCGCGGCTTGTCGGCATTTTCGGATGCGCGGCAACGCTCGCAATAGTGGGCTGCTCCGCAAATAGCGGTATGACGCCCAGCTCCGGGTCGGCGGCGACGTCGTTCGTCCAGCACGCCTCCCCGACGGGACCCGACTGGATCCGAGACGGCAACGTCGTTTACCTAAAGCCCCACTATTTCCCGACGCGTGAGATGGCGGCCGGGCGTAAGGTCAATCCGGACACTCAATTTTCGTACAATGGCGGCGCTGTGCTCGTGAAGCCCAAAACCTATCTCATCCTTTGGGGCTACAAGAAGTACGGTGATCCCGACAAAGTCGCGAAACTCCTGGAGACATACCTCAAGAACGAGGGTGGAAGCCTTCACAACAACATTTACACCCAGTACTACGAAACGGTCTCGGGCAAGAACATTTACGTTACGAACCCGAAGAAGCAAGCCGGCGGCGTGTGGGACGATGAAAAGGATGCCGTTCCCACCAATCCGACTGATTCTCAGGTTGCGGCAGAAGCAAACGTTGGCGTGCAGCACTTCGGCTACGACGCCAATGGTTCGTATATCGTCGCGACTCCGAACGGCCGCAACTCGATCGGCTTCGGCACGCAGTGGTGCGCCTATCACAGCGCCACCTATAGCGGCAATGTGGTTTCCTACACGAACCTGCCGTACATGCCCAACGCCGGCGGCTCTTGCGGCTCGGACTTTCTCTCGAACGCGCCCAAGGGTGAGAGCGCAACCGATGAAGGCGTGACGATCGTCGAAGGGCACGAGTACGGCGAATCGATCAGCGATCCCCAACCCCCTAGCGGCTGGTATAACGGCCAGTATGGCGAAATCGGCGACATCTGCGCGTGGAACGGAATTGCTAACGAGAAGTTCCACAAGAAGAGTTACACGATGCAGCCGATGTGGAGCAACGCGGACGGCGGAGCCTGCATCCAGACGTACCAAGGTTCGCAATAGTCACGATTCCGCGGCGGTAATCGCCGTCGGATGGAGCTACGGGATGGGCCGCACGAGATGTGCGGCCCATCTCCAATTAGCCCTGACGACGACGACCAATACCACGACGGTCACACAACCGGCAAACGGCGGCGAGCAGCAGAAAAGCAACTCGACCTCGAGTTCGAGTTCGCACCCGTAGGTACGGCCTGGGACGGCAGGACGCAGGCCGGGCAGGAAAGCTTGCTCGGCCCCTGCTATACTCCCCGTACCAAGCGTCCGCCCGAAGGCGGCGGATCACCCCAACCGTTGCATCCATTGAGGAGAACTCGTATGCGTTTTCTCAGCCTGTCGCTCGTATTTGTCGCCGCGACGCTCACCGTTACGGCGTGCAACAGCAAATCTTCGAACAGCTCCGACCAGTCGTCGAGCGCCTCGGCTACCAGCGCCTCGGATACCACCAACGCGGCTGCGACCAGCGCCTCCGATGCGTCGGGCGCAAGCTCGTCCGCAGCGGCCGGCTCGCCCGGCGCCTCCGACAACAGCGCCGCGGGCAGCGAGCCCCCCGCGTATCCCGGCGCGGCGACCCAAGCCTCCGGCAGCAGCAGCAACATGGGTCAGAGCGCCGCGGGCAAGGTCCTGACAACGGACGATTCGTTCGACAAAGTCTATCAGTGGTATCAGCAGAACATGCCGGCCGGCTCTGAAAAGTCGCACATAACCTCGCCGATCCAGAGCGCCGTCTTCACGATCGGCGATCCGGGCAGAGGCCAGACCTCGGTAACGCTTTCGACCTCGGGCGGTAAGACGATGATTACAATCGCCCACGTCAAGATGTAGGCCTTCTTTCTAGACAAGACCTCGAGTTGGGATGGACTGCCGAGCGCGAAAGCGCGTGGCGATAACGAATTTGAAATGCCAAGTTCGCTCGGGGATCGCGACGTTAAGAGGTCTATGGGAGTCCGGTTTAGGATAAAGCAGGCAAGTAACGGCTACGCGCCCGGAGGTAAAACTATTATGAAGGCCATCGGTCTGCTGCTCGCAGCGCTCGTCGCGCTTACCGGACAGTCTCCGCCCGCAGGTACGGCGGTGCGGCATCTCGTTTATGAATTCGGTTACAACACCAAGGTCGCAAGCTCCGGAAACGGAACCGGAACGACGACCGTCAGCTTTTGGAAGGCCGCCGATGGTGGTCTGATGGTCAGCGGCACGGATAACTGGTGGAACACGGCGCGGCCGAGGGCCACGAATACCTGCGAGGTCTACGCGAACGGAACCGTCGAGTGTACGGAACGCCCGTACGCGCTGTCGCCGATCCAGTTGACCCTCTTTCCTTTGCTCGGCCGCGCGTTCTTCAAAGAACTCAATGCGGCCGGGACGTCAACCTGGCAGCAGATCTACGAGGTCAAAGCCGCGCTGCTTCCCGGGGCCTCGGGCGTCGCCAATGCGCTGACGACGTGGAAATGCACCTATAGTCTGCACGGTAAGGGGCCGATCCCGAAGGCGTACGGCGCCATCTCCCTCTCGTCCACTGGAATTTTGGAGCAGCAGGGCTCGCGCTACCTCAAGGCAAGCTCGAAGCAGAGCATCGCCTACGACCCGACGTACAAGGTCCCGCTCGTAGTCAGCGACACTCGAACGCACCTCCCGATGCGCAGCGTGTACAGCAACGATCTGGTCGAACTGAAGCTGATCAAGGATTCCGTCCACCAGCCGAAGACGTAAGCTCCAGCAAAGAAAATTGAGAAGGGCGGGACGGCATAACGCCGCCCGCCCTTCGGTTTCGATGCGAGCAAATCGCATCGCGGCCTCTTACCGTTCGAGTACCTGCAAGTTGTTGTCGTTGTCGTCGTTGAACCAGATTTTCGTATCGGCCGGCGTGCCCGTGGCAACCATGCCGAAGAGCGTACCCGCTGGACCTTTATCGACGTTGCGAACGTCGAGCAGCTTACCGGCAGGCGAGATCTCGACCATGAGATTCTTGCCGTCGGGATCGAGGGTGTTGCCGGCAACGATGCTGCCGTTGGGCAGAAGCGCGGTGCTGATCGGGCCGTTGAGCGGCTGACCGGAGTAGACGACCCGCGCATCCTTAGCATTTGGCCCGCTGAACTTCATTCCGTTGTCCATCGCCTTGATGCCGCCGCCGGGAATCGAGGAGACGTCCTTGAACGCGACGAGCGTGTTGTTCTGCCCGTCCACGAAATACAGCGTATCGATGCTCGCATCGTACGCGAGCCCCGACGGCGCGAGCGCCGTCCCCGGCTTGCCGTGGTTCACCGGGAATCCCGAGCCGACGACGTCATACGTAAACTTCGAGCCGAGGTTGATGCGGACGACCGTTCCCGTTCCCGCGTTCGTGGCGTAAAAGGCCGGCGAGCCTGTCTTCGGCGTGGCGAAGACCTGCCCCCAAGGCTGTTTGAACGGCTTGCCTTTGATATTTTCGATCAGGTCGCCCATGGTATCGATGACCGGGTTGTCATTGGCGACCATCGCTGCCGCCCAGATCGTGTCGTTGCTGGCGAGCGCCAGAGCGTCGCAGCCCTTCAACGAGGGAATCGACGAAACGTGCATCGGCTTGGAACCGGGTTTCGGATGGATCGCGACGATCGATTTTCCCGTGCCTTGGACGTTCGATTTGGCATTGAAATTGCAAACGACCAAATCGCCCTTTTTAAGATCACCGCTGCTAACTGGAGCGACCGTCAGGCCGTAGGGATTGCCGGCACCGTTGACCGGATCGACGAGCGAACCGATCACGACCTGTTTCTTCAAAGATTTTAGTACCGAGCCTGAATCGGGCGAAACGTCGTCAACGGCACTGCGTACTTGCGAAGCTGACGGCTGGCCCGTAGCCGGCGCTACGTTATAGTTATGTCCGCAAGCGCTGACGACGAGCGTTGCTGCGAGCGCGGCTAAAACGGATCGCGCGGCGCCCGCTCGTGTGTTGAACATCAATGCACCTCAACATTCTATTCGGAAGTGGAGTTGTTCGCCACACGTTAATACTTATGAGTTAGAAAACTCTGAAGCTTATTTTGCCGAATATGCCATGCAATAACCCGTTGGAGAAATCGCTCCGTCGACCACCTGACACGTGCCGTCGGATTTCGCATCGCTGCCGGGTATAAAGAACTTGCATCCCGCGCACTGCATCGAGCCGTTCGGCGACGATTGATAGTGCATCGCACTCTTGGTGGCCTTCGATGAATCGGCGGCGGCGACTCCGCCCAGCGTCGCGGCGAGCGCCGGCAATAAGACGAGACCTTCGAGAAACGACCGCCGGTCCGGGCGGTGGGATGCGTTCGCCATTGGGAACCTCCGTTTACACAGGTCGTTGCCACCACGATACCGGCAACTTCTGAAGAAAGCCTAAACTTCAGACTTTCTTTATAATTTCGCCGGCAGAGGCGCCGACCCCGATTTAAAATGCGGGCAGTGACGGTTTGAGAATCATCAGAACGAAAGCGATGACCGGCAGTACCAGGGCGATCGTGCCCCAAAGGTTCCAGTTTTTCGAGAGCCGATCGTATTCATCGAAGTTCCCGCCGTGCGCAGCACGTGAGAGTTGCCGCTGCGTGCGCGAGAGCGGCCCGAACGCCGCACCGGAAAGAAAGAAGGCGACGATCCCCCACAAGAGCCAACCCGTCGAGAGAATCGGAATGCCGCCCACGGCGGCGGCGCCGAAACCGCCGATAAGCAAGAGCAGAATCCCCGGAATCGTGAAGAAACGGTCGGCGGCGATGATGCCGTCGACGGTCGTCGCCATGACGATTGCGTTGCGAGTCCGATCGGCGAAGTGCTTCCAAAAGACGCCCACCGTGATGTTGCCGAGAAAGAGGACGACGCCGGCGATGTGGACGAGCTTGAGCGTTAAATACATGCAGAAACGCGCTTTTCTAGGAAGCGGCGCTCCTCCTTGTTTCGGGCCAGCGCGAGCGCGGTTTCGAAGTGACGGCGAGCGCTCGCAGCGTTGCTGCATCGCAGTTCGAGCTCACCGCGGGCGGCGTGATAGAACGGGTACTCTTCGAGCCGTTCGCGCATCGCGATCGCTTCGATCGCCTCGAGGCCGCGCCGCGGACCGCTGCGCTGCGCGAGGCCGATCGCGCGGTTTAACGCGACGACCGGCGACGGCGCGATCGTCATCAGCGTATCGTAGAGTGAAACGATCTCCTCCCAATCGGTCGCTTCGAAGGTCGGCGCTCGCGCGTGCGAGGCCGCAATCGCGGCCTCAACGTGAAAGCGGCTGATCGCGCAGCCCGTCGCAGAGCGTTCGAGCCACGCCTTTCCCTCGGCAATCATCGCGGCATCCCAACGCGAACGATCCTGTTCCCAAAGGGAGTTGAGATTGCCCGAGGCATCGAGCCGCGCCGGCAGCCGCGCGCCATCGAGATACATCAAGGCGCAGAGTGCGTGGGTTGCCGGCGTCGCGCCAAGCGGATGCGCGGCGAGCAGCCGCACCAGGCGAATGGCCTCGCGGCAGAGCTCGGCGCGCACGACCTGCAGCGACGATCCGTGATAGCCTTCGCTGAAGATCAAATAGAGCGCCCGCTGCACCGCCGGAAGCCGCGCGGCAAAGTCCGCACGATCGGCGTTGTCGAAGAGCGCGCCGGAACTGGCGAGTCGCTGCTTTGCACGCGTCAAACGCTTCTGCACGGCGGCGTGCGTGCTCATGAACGCGCTCGCGATTTCGCGCGGCCCGAATCCGCCGGCGAGCGCGAGCACGAGCATCACCTGCGTGGCTTCGGGAAGTTCGCGCCGGCAGCACGAGAAGATCATTCGCAACTCGTCGTCGGCGATGCCGACCGGGTCGAAGACCTCGTCGACTGCCGGGGCCAGCGTCCACTCCGTTTCGAGCAGGCGGCCGAGGTCGGGTGCGAAGGTGCGAGCCGTTCGTTCTCGCCGCAAAAGGTCGAGCGCGCGATTCTTCGCCGTCGTCATCAGCCACGCCGACGGATTTTCCGGTATCCCGCGAAGCTTCCAGACCTCGAGCGCGCGGCAGAAGGCGTCCTGAACGACGTCTTCTGCCAACCCCAAATTGTGAAGACCGAAGAGGCGAGTCAGCGCCGCGACCATGCGCCCCGCCTCACGGCGGAAAAGACGGTCGCTCGGAGCCTGTCGGGTTATGCCCATTTTCGGATGCGGCCCAAAGACGAGAATTGGGCATACCCCGACCGGCTCCTAGACGCCAACCTCTTACATATCCATCTTCAAGACGGGCCGGACCTCAACACTCCCGCCGACCTCGAGGATCGGGCAGCCGCGTGCGAGTTCGGCCGCCCGCGCGAGCGTGTCGGCCTGGATAAGCGTGAAGCCGCCGACCACGTCTTTCGCCTCCGCAAAGGGCCCGTCGGTGATGCTGCCGCTATCGCCGACGACCTTGCCTTCGGCCTCGAGCGGCTGGCCGGGATCCTTCATGTTGCCCGTGTCGGTGAGGCCCTTCATCCATCCAAGCCATTTTTGCATGATCTTGTCCGACTCTTCGGAGGTCTGACCGCGGCGCCCGCCGCGGTAAAGATAGAGAAAATCGCCCATGTTTCCTTCCTCCTGATGCAGTGTGTGACGGAACATAGACGTTCGAACGCCCCGTTTTCGGACACGGATCCGAAACTAATGCTACATATTGATGGCGACGATCGGGCGGACTTCCACGAATCCCTTCGCGCGGGCGCACGGGGTGGGAGCTACCAGCCGGATAGCTTCCTCGAGGTCGGCGGCCTCGATGATGCCGAAGCCGACCAGCGGCAGGGTCGAACTGGAAAAGACCGCGGTCGTGGTCACCGGATCACCGTACCAAGCCCGCACGGTGGTCGCCGCCGAACCGAGCGAAGCGACGATGTCGCCGCGCGATCTCAGGAAATCATCCTGCGCGAGCAACGTGTCTTGCTCGCTTCTATTGAGCTTTTTCCAATCTTCGGCCGCGCCGTACGCCAGACAAAGGTACTTCATTGCTTCTCCTTTGGCTTGCACTCGGTGTGTAGCTTCCCAGGAAGCGCGGAGTCGAATCCAGAGGCGCCCAAAGTGTCACCGGTAACGGTGGACCGCCTCCCAGCAGTACAGCGCGACGACCGAACGGTATGGCCGGAACGGCTCGCCAAGCGCGAGCAGCTCCTTCGGTTTGGGCGGCGTCTCCAGATCCCAGCCGATCGCGTAACCCTGGCGGACGCCGAGATCGTCGACGGGCCATACGTCGAAGCGCCGCAACTCGAACAGCAGATACATCTCGGCGGTCCAGTTTCCGATACCGCGCACCGTGACGAGCTTGGCGACGATCTCGTCGTCGCTTTGTTTGGGCGAAGCGCGCAGATCGACGCTCCCGTCGAGAACTTTCGCCGATAGATCGCGCAGCGCGAGCAGCTTGTTTTGGGAAAGCCCTGCAGCGCGCAGCTTCCCATCGGAGACGGCCGCAAGGCTCTCGGGCGTCAGCCCGCCGCCGGCGGCGGTAACGACGCGGTCGAAAATCGCCTGGGCGGCGCTGCCCGCCAGTTGTTGGAAGACGATCGCGCGAACGAGCGTCCCGAAGTGCCCGTCGGGGTGGCGTGGCCGGTAACGAATCGGACCGATGCGCGCGACGAGACGGTCCAAGACCGGATCGCGTTTGCGAACTTCCGCGACGGCCGCGGCCAACGAAATTCGTGGCATTGCGCGGCCTTCGTTACGTCGTCGCACTCGCCGCGAAGACCACGGCCGCGACGAAGACGGCAACCAGCGTGAAGATCAAGACGCGGTTGCGCCGCCCGGATTGGACCATCAGCCAGCCGTTGGCGATGCCGAGCAGCCCCGCGAGGGCGACCAGCGCAAACGAAATGTGGATTCGCCCGAGAAACTTCGCGGTCGCGACGTCGAGCGTCGAGATTCCCTGAGCTCCCATCGTCCGGTCCACCCAGAACCAGGCGGCACCCACGAAGACGACCATGAACGCGCCCGCGCTTAAGGCCACCCACCCCCGCCGCTTCGCGGAATCGAGGCTTTGCAGCCGTGCGCCGCAGGTCGAACAGGTATCGCTTCCGCTGCGCAGCTGATTGCAACGCGCGCAGATCATCGCCGGTAACGCGGTCATTCTTCATCTTTCGCTCCAAAAGCGGAGCTTGACTGCCCAAGGGCGTCGGCAGCCTATTGCGAAGTATCGTAAATGAAGAGTACGCACCGCCTTACCGGAAGCGCCCTGGTCGTCTTGCTTGCCGGCTGTGTAGGATCGCATGCCTCGCCCGGCAGCGCGGCGTTGCCCCCGCTGACATCGAATGCCGCCGCGCGCTCAGGCACTGGGAGCGAGCAGATCCTCTACAGTTTTACCGGAGGAAACGACGGCGGCAACGCGGCGACCGGAATCGCCGTGGATCGCACCGGCAATCTGTACGGTACGACGGTCGTCGGCGGCCAGTACACGTGCGGTACCGTCTTCGAGCTTGCGCCGCAGGCGAGTCCACCGTGGCCCGAGACGGTGCTGTATAACTTTACGTGTTATGGCGACGGAAAGAATCCGCATGGGGGCGTAACGCTCGATCGCCAATCGCAGCTCTACGGTACGACGGTCGCCGGCGGATCGGGCTACTGCGCCGGCGACGGCTGCGGCGTCGCCTATCAGTTGACCGGACAAGGCGAAAGCGTGATACACGACTTCGGTTCGGGCAGCGACGGCTTCGGGCCCGGCGGACCGATCGCGTTCGACAGCGCCGGCCACGCCTACGGAACGACGCCCGACGGCGGCGCGTATTCGCAGGGCATCGTCTACGAGTTGAGCCTGTCGCGCCGCGTGTGGCACGAAAAGATCTTACACGCCTTTACGGGCGGCGCCGACGGCGGCGTCGGATCGCTCGGCCCGCTGCTTATCGATAAAGGCGGGGACATTTACGGGGTGACCGAGGAAGGCGGCGCGCACACCGCGGGAACGGTCTTCAGGCTCTCGTCGGGGTCGAAGAAATCGTGGAAGCTGACGACGCTTTACACTTTTAAGGGAATGCCCGATGCCGCATCTCCATACGGCGGCTTGATTTCCGACGCCTCCGGAGATCTTTTCGGAACGACCTACTACGGCGGAAGCCACGGAGACGGGACCGTTTTCGAACTCGCTCGTAAAGGAAAAAATAAGTACGCCGAGCGCGTACTCTACAACTTCAAAGGCGGCAGCGACGGCAGCTCGCCGACAAGCACGCTGCTCTTTGCAGCGTCGAACGATCTAATCGGGACCACATCCGCCGGCGGAGGAACCTGCGACTGCGGCACGATCTTCGAAGTCAACGTAAAAACAGGCAAGGAGCGCGTCTTGCACAGCTTCGGCAATGGCGGCGACGGCCAGTATCCGTATTACGGCCTCGCAGCGGACGCAAGCGGCAAACTCTACGGAACGACCGTCGCGGGTGGCGCACACGGCCAGGGCGTCGTCTTCGAATTTATGCCGTAGCGTTCCTCAGTGCTGAGGACTCTCGGCTTGCTTACCTCGCTTCGTGCGCCTCTCTTGTGCTCGAATTCCTCGCCATCCGCAACCGCGCGGTTTAATGCGTCGTGACGAAAATATACTTTACCTGAAATTGCATCGGAGGGTTCAGCGTCGCCAAGCCTGAACGGGTGGACTACGTTCCCTCCATCTACGAAGGAGTTAAAAACAAATGCGCTTGTTTACTTCAGCGCTCGCTTCGGCAATCGCTGTCGGCGTTCTCGCGGGCTGTTCCGGCGGCCTCGGAAATTCGGTGCCTTCCACTTCCGCTCAGTCGGTGGCGCCGGCCGGCAAGTTTACCTATCGAATGGTTTCCGGCGTGTACAACGACGCGAACGCGTGCTCGACGAAATACATCACATGCGTGACTGTCGCAAAGGGTTCGCCGGGGACGGCCGAGATTTGCATCTCGAGCAATTCGAGCTGCTCGGGCACATCATTTCCGCCCTACACCTGGAAGCAGAAGATCGTTACACTCAAAGGCAAGGCGTTCAAGTCGCTCGTTGGTGCGATCAAGCCAAAGGTCGGCAACCCGATCACGGATACGGTCACCGAGAAAGGGAAAGTCGGCAGCAGCAAAGGCAAGGTGAAGTACGTTCAGGACATCACCGCTTGCCCGAGTTCCGGGAAATGCCTTAAGGGCGAGGTCGGAATCATTACGCAATAAGCAGCGTCTCTCTATTAGGTCCCGAGGTACGCTTTGCAGGAAGGCCCGGCGCTAAAAGCCGGGCCCGGTTCGTCCGTGCTTGCTCAGTCGTCTCCGAGGATCCTGCGCACGAGCCGTTCCGCGCGCGACGTCCGCTCGATGCGCCGCCATTCTGACGCGGGCTTCTCGCCGGGGATTTCTACAAACTTCCGAGGCTGCTGGTGGTAACCAACGATCGTTTCCACTTGTAAGGGAGCAACTCAATGAATACGAGCAGTTTCACGAGATACGCAGGCGCCGTCGGTGCACTTGCTATATGCTCGGCGTGCAGCGGCGGTTCGTCGGGCGCGCCGGCAAATGGTGTGCTCAACAGCGACTTCATCGGTCGAACGGCCTCCATGAACGCCGGACTATCAACGGCGGCGCGCTCGAATGCCAGTGCGCTGCAGCGTTACCAGACGCTCGTTCCGAACCAAGCGGCGAAATCGAAGTCGAAGGACTTCGAGTACGTCATCAGCTATCACGGCAGCTTCGCCCCCGCCGGCATCTTCAACTATCCGAAGAGCAACAGTCAGATCGGTACGATCAGTGAGGTCAGCGGCCAGGGTGCACGAACGTCCTCTACGGCTACGGCAAGAAGATCTTCTGGATCGTTGCGGCCTTCAATCAGATAACGGAGTATCGGGTCCCGCAGAAACCGCTTAAAACGCTCTCCGTTTCAGACGGCAGCATGCCGTCGAGCTGCGCTATGAATACGAACGGCGACCTTGCGGTTGGGATCTTGGATGGAACGTCCTCGGGCGACATCGACATCTACAAAGGCGCGACCGGCTCCGGCACGTTCATAAAGACACCGTTGGCGAGAGAGTTCTTCGACGGCTACGACAACAACGGCAATCTCTTCTTCGATGGCTTCGCCGCGAGCTCGTCCTTCCAGCTCGACGAGATCCCCAAGGGCAGCAGTAAGGCTGAAACGATCACAACGAGCAACACGATCATCTTTCCCGGCTCCCTGCAGTGGGACGGCACGTACGTGACCGTTTTCGATCAGATCGCGAACAAGCTGTATCAGTACTCGATCAGCGGAACGAAGGCGACGCTGAAGGGCACCGTATCTTTCTCGGGTGACAGCGATTGCGCGCAGACCTGGATTGCGAAGGGCGTTATCTACTGCGGAGACGCGGGTAACGACAACGGCTCGGTCTACAAGTATCCGGCCGGCGGTTCGCCGCTTGCGGTCTTCACGGGGAATTTCGACGAACCGAACGGCGTGGTGGCAGCACAGAAATAAACCCGGGGGTTTTCGACGAGGACTCACCGTGCAAGAGCACCGGCGTACGTGCGTATCCCGGTGCTCACCGTTTGTTGAACGAGCGGTTCTCTTGCAGGACGAAGACGATCCGGTACCGTTCCACGAACAAGCGGTCAGCACGCAAGCGATCCAAGCCCATTTCCCCATGGTCAGGCGGTTCTCCGTCAGATGCGCGGCAGCGTGAATATCCCGAGCATGCTGAAGAGCAAGAGGATCGCCGCGATCGCGACGATGACGATCCTGGGCCCGACGAACTCGAAACGCTGGCTCAGCGCGGTAAGAAAGAGCACCGTCGCGAGAAAAACCGTCACTCGTACGTAGTCGTCGGCGCGCTCGCGGCCCTCGACGCCTGCCTTGAAATGCTTGTCTGCAATCGCTTCGAACCGATCGGCCGAGAGAGCGTTGGAGTTCACATACTCGTGCATGAAGATCGGCCCGGGCGGGGCCTTCGCGTTGTGGAACGGATCCATCGCCATCCACGCCTTGAACGCCGCTTTATATTCGGGCCGGAAGCGGCGCTCGTAGTATGAAGCGAGATTGTTGTTCCCCGCGGTTCTCGCGGCGGTCCATCCGCTAAACGTGACGATGTCGTAGAGCCGGTCTTGGCCGGCTAGCGTCGATTTCGCCTGGGCCAAAACGGTGTAGCGCTCGTACAGTGCGTAGGCGGTCGTGGAGGTTCCCTCCCAGCGCGATGCCTGATACCCGCTCCACGCCGTCGCAACCGCGACGATCGCCAGCACTGCGGCCTCGACGAATCCAATCCATCGCGCGTGCGGCCGCCCCGGCGTGTTAGAAGAATCCGCCTCGGTCAAATTTTGAGCGAACTCGACATTCGAAGTCGTGTCGGGCACCGCGTCGACTTTGCCTTATTCGGAAGGGTGCCCTCTTCTTGGCGAGAGGCGGCTGGCCGGGCACGACGGCTAAACTCCCGACGGGCGAGCGAGCACCGGGTCCCAAGGGATGAAGTAGGCGAACGGAAAGGTTGCGCCGTCAAACTCTCGGATTTTGGAGGCGCACGATGTTACAGACAAGATCGTTCCTCGCAAGCCTGGCGGCGATCGCCGCCGCGGGACTGGCGCTGTCGGGCTGCGGCGGCGGCAACGGGGGATCGCTGCCGAACGCAGCCGCTCCGCCGTTGGAGTCCCCGTCGCTTCTGAATTCCCCGCACCACGACGCAGCGACCACGGGGCTCTACGTAAGCGACTGGTACGGCAAATCGGTCTTTCGCTTCACGCGAAATTCCGACGGAACGCTGGCAACCCCGGCCGGCTCTTCCCTCGTGGTATCGTACAACCCGGGCCCGATCGCGATCGGCTTCGGCGGCGGCCTCTTCGTAACCGATGAGGATAACGAGTTTCTCTACGTCTACGGCAAAGGCGCCAAGGCTTACGATCAGCCCAAGCGCCAGTTAGATCTTCCCTTCGTGCCGAGCTGCGTTGCCGTCGACCGGCAAGGACACGAGTTCGTCGGCGGCTTTACCAACGGCTACGTCGCGGTCTACTCACCGAACGCAAAGGGCAATGCGACGACGCTGCAGCGGATTGCTCTGCCCGACGGGCACATCGACATCAACGGCGTCGCGGTAGATGCATCCGGCAACCTCTTCGTCTCCGACACCAACGAAATCAGCGAGTTCGCGACTCCGGTTACGAAGCCGACGCTCGTGCGCGCGATCATCGGATCGGGCGAGCAAAACGCTCCTAGCGGAATGGCGCTAAGCAAAGCAACGGGCGAGCTGTACGCGGCCAATACTGGGGACGACGACGTTCTCGCTTACTCCTCGGCTGCCAATGGCTCGCAGGGCCCCGATCGTGTGATCACGTCGCGGCATCCGCCGCTGATCGGGCCGGCAGGCGTCGCCATAAACGGATCGGTGCTCTACTCGACGAGCGGCAGCAATATCCATGGACCGCCGTCGATCTTTGTTTTCGACGCGCTCCAAGGGCGGCAGACTCCAAAGCAGGTCGTGACCGGAAATTACCTCGCCCTTCCGATCGGCGTCGCGCTCGGCCCCTAAAGCGGGCCAATCACGAAAGAAACCGCCGCTGAGTTCAGCGGCGGTTTTTTATGACGCCCTGCGGACTGCGCCCCCTTCGGCCTTTGCCCGTTGGGCTTTGATCTGGCCCATTATCTCGCTCACGATCGTGGTTGGCACGAAGCTTGGTGGGAACGCACGCGGCGGAAACTCCTTGAAGCTTTCCGCGAACTCGCCGACCTCTTCCATCGCTCCGTAAACCGCACCGATTTGGTTGAGATTCCAATCCCAATACGTGTTGGACGTAATGTCGGCTCGTTCGAACGGGTCCTGGAAGAGATTGAAGGTCTTCTGCAAGCGCAGCTGCGTGAACGGCTCCGCCCAAATCTCCAGGGTTCCGGGGCAGCGCTGCTCCGCGTACACGTACTTGTAATCGCCGTGTCGCAGGGCAACGAGCAAGCCATCGTCGTCGGAGTAGTAAAACGTGTTTCTTCTGCTCTTCACCCCGTTGTTGTTGCACGCGGTCCCGGATACCGAACTTAGGAACTCGGACTGATCGTAGCCGTCGAGGTGAACCATATAGGTCTTGCCGTTGGCTTCGTAGCCCTTCTTCAGCTTAGCGGCGATTTCGGGCTCGCCGGCGATGCTGCAGAGGGTCGGAATCCAGTCGTTATGGCTCATCAGCTCGTTGGTCACCGTTGCCGGTTTGATGACGCCCGGCCAGCGTACCAAGCAGGGAACGCGGAAGGCCCCCTCCCAGTTCGTATCTTTCTCCGAACGGAACCACGTCATCGCGCCGTCGGGCCAAGTGTTCATGTGCGGCCCGTTGTCGCTCGTGTACATGACGATCGTGTCGTCGGCAATTCTCATGTCGTCCAGCGCAGCGAGAATCTTTCCAATCGTATCGTCGTGCTCCATCATGCCCGTCGATGTACTCGCAGTCGCCGTGCGGGTAGCGGCCGCGGTGCGCTTCGCGAACGTGGGTGCGTAAGTGCATCCGCGTCGAGTTGAACCAGCAGAAGAACGGTCTGCCGGCGGCGTGCTGCCGCTTCATGTAGTCGATCGCGGCATCCGACGTCTCGTCGTCGATCGTCTCCATCCGCTTTTTCGTCAGCGGGCCGGTATCTTCGATCGTCTGTTTGCCCACCTTCCCGAACCGCGGGTCGACCGTTGGATCGTCCGTTTCGGTTGCCTTGCACTTGAGGACGCCCCTGGGTCCGAAGCGCGAGCGATAGGCGGGATCCTTTGGATAGTTCGGCAGCTCCGGCTCTTCTTCGGCGTTGAGGTGATACAGGTTGCCGAGGAACTCGTCGAAGCCGTTGACGGTCGGGAGCGACTCGTTGCGATCGCCGACGTGATTCTTGCCGAATTGCGCGGTAGCATAGCCGAGATTCTTCAGAAGCCCGCCGATCGAGGGATCCTCTTGGCTCATTCCCATCGGCGCGCCGGGGAAGCCCACCTTGGTTAGGCCGCTGCGAAGGCCGTGCTGACCGGTGAGGAAGGCCGCGCGGCCCGCGGTGCAGCTTTGTTCGCCGTAGTAGTGGAGGAACCGAAGCCCTTCTCTGCCGATGCGATCGATGTTGGGAGTCTCGTAACCCATCACGCCGTCCGAGTAGATGCTGAGGTTGGTAACGCCGATGTCATCGCCGAAGATGACTAAGATGTTGGGTTTCTTGTCCTGCGCCATTGGTTTCATACTCCCTAGCTGGTACGATCGTGCACTTGTAAGAGTGCTGCAGAAAGCAGCCGCCGTCGACAACCGAGCGGCAGCCCGTATGTTTCCAGCCGCTGCGGCACTCGGCCTCATTTTTTTGACGGCCGCGACGCCCCAACGTATGGCCGATGGCAATCTCGTAACATCGACGGCCGACCCGCGAGTTCGCATCGAAGTTCCGGCGCGAGCGGCCTACGTTGGTACGAACGCGTGGGTGCTCTACGGCATCGCCGACTGCCGGCAGTTCGTCTATGCCGAAGCAGGCTCGAGCAAAATCGTGCAGCGCCTCTATTGGATTCAGTTCGAATCCTATCTTCCGGCGTTACCAAAACTTCACCATCAGTACACATCCAAACGCCATGCGCGGCTCGGAGGACTCGACTTCTACGTCGACACTTGGACCGAAGATAACCGCAAGGCCAACGCGCACGCCGAAGACCTCGCTCCGTTGGAAGCGTTCCTGCGGTCGAAGGGCTACGCGGTGCCCAACGGCATTGACTCGGGTTCGGACGAGCGGCACGTCGACGCACTCCTCGCGGCTAAAGGCTATCGGCTGCCCGGCCTCAGCGCCTCGGTTCGCTTCGTTCACCTCGCGGATGCGCGGGAACGCAAAGAGCTGATGATCGTCTACAGCGAGAATGCCGGCGCCGGCAGGACGCCCGACGAGCTGATCCGCCGCGCAGCCGGGCTCGTCGGGGTGTCGCCGTAGACGCGGGGCCTCGCGCCATGGCGCCGAACGGGCCTCGCAGTGTTCGAAAACAACGATCCCGCAAAACGGGCGGCTGGGTACGCGGCCGTCGATCGTTACGTTCGCGACGGAATGTGCATCGGTTTGGGCACGGGCACGACGGCATATTGGGCGATCGAGCGCGTCGGGCAACGGATCGCCGTTGGCGAGCACATTAGCGCGGTTGCAACCTCATCCGAAACGGAACGCCTCTGCCGCAGCCTCGCGATTCCGCTGGTCGAACTTTTGGCGCGGCCGATGCCGGTTGCGATCGACGGGGCGGACGAGGTCGCCCCGGACTGGTCGTTGACGAAAGGCGGCGGCGGAGCGCTCTTTCGCGAGAAGGCCGTCGCGCTTTCGTGCGAACGCTACATCGTGGTCGCAACCCCTTCGAAGCTCGTGGCGCAGCTCGGGCGCTTCCCGCTCCCGGTCGAGGTCGTACCCTTCGCCGCCCCGTACGTACGGCGCGAGCTCGAGCGCCGCTTTTCCGGCCTCGCCGTCAGGCGGCGCGGCTGCGATTCAGAGCCCTTTCTTACCGACAGCGGCAACTGGATCTTCGACTGCGCGTTCGGCCGCATCGACGATCCTCGCTACCTTGAAAAAACGCTGCGCGAAATCCACGGCGTCGTCGCGGCGGGCCTCTTCTTCGACCTGGTCACCGAAGTGATCGTCGGCTACGAAGACGGAACGACGAAGTCTCCTCGTTACTCGAACTGAAGCGGCGCCTTACCCGAGCCGGTGTTCTTACCGCACGTGTACTTTCCGGTAAGGACGGCAGGCCCTGAGTATTTCGGACGATTGCGGGCCACCGCGTAGAGCACAAAACCACCCGGGCTCGGAAGGTTGAACGTTGCGCCAAAACTATCGATCGTCTTTTTGCCGGCAACGATGGTCCACGCAACGTTGCACTTCCCTTTATACGAAATGTCCGTAAACGAAATCGCGTACTGCCAAACGAAGTTCGTGCGAACGTAACTCGACGGCCCAGTCATGCCGACGTTGTCGCTATTGCTCGCCCCGTTGACGCAGTCAATGCACGGCACGCCGGCCTGATTGGGGCCGTCTGCGACGAAGTTCATCAATATCGCCGGTGTTCCGGCATCCGGATGAATCGCGAGCGGATGAAAGACAAAGTGACTGGTTAGATCCGGTGCCGCCGGTTGCGCGGAACTGCCGGATGGGGCTGCGCCGGCGCCGCCCGCAGCCGAGCAGCCCGAAAGCGCGAGCGCCGCCGATAAGAACAAAACGCGACGGTGTGAATGCAACGCCAAATACCTCCAATGGAATAGCAAGAGAAGCTCCCGCGTAGTTAGCCGCCCGAGTAAAGCGTCCTCGCGCGTTTGGTCTCATCCCGGCGATAGGCTTGCCGCACCTCGCCTAGTCCGAAAGACCCCTAGTCGAGCATTTCCGGCGGCGCACTAACCGTTCGCAGCGACGCAATGTCGCCGGGCGAGCCGATCGCGACGACCGCCGATTCCTGATCGGGGTTCGAGGGCGCCTGCTCGATCGCGTACTCGCTGCCGCCCGCTTTCAGCCTACCGAGAAGTGTCTCGCCGGACGCTAAGCGGACTTCCACCAAAAGGCCGATGTAGTGCTGCAAGTCATCGTCGGTCATTAGCGATTCCGTTCGACGGCTGTGCGATAGAACCTTAGCAAAAATTTGGTAGGTCAAGCGACTTGCCACTCGGAAGGGGCGTGTTGCAGCGACGAGAAGGAGCCCCTCCCTCATATCGCCTTATTCGGAGGATCCCTATGTTGCAGACAGTCTCGCGCCGCGCGCTATTGAGCGTCGTGGTGCTTTCCTTTGCAGCCGGTTGTTCGGGCTCTTCAGCAACGACTGGCGGTTCTGCGCTCACTCCTGCCACGCATACAATCGGCGCAGCCGTGCGCTACATCCAAGGGCCGGCGGTATCCGGTCCCATTGCCATTCCTCTCGTCCGCGCCAAAGCCAACGCTCCCGCCGGCTGGCCGGATAAGAAGAAAAAAAGCAAGTCCATCCTCTTTGTTGCCGATTGCTCCGCCGGTATTCTCATGTACGATCCGACGGTCGCTAACGGCAGTCCAACCGGCTCGATCACCAACGGTACCGACTGTCCTTTCGGCGTCGCCGTTGATAAGAGCGGAAACCTCTACGTCGCGAACATCGCCAATAGCACCGTCGAAATCTACCCCAAAGGCGCAAGCTCGCCGGGCACGACGATCACGAGCGGCATCAGCGGCCCTTATGGTATCGTCGTTGACTCGAAGGGCAATGTCTTCGTGACCAACCTCAACAACAACACGCTCACCGGCTACAAGAAGGGCAAAACGGCGCCGTTTGAAACGATAAACTTCAGCGCGTACGGCCAACCTGTCGGCATCGGCGTCGATAAAGGCAATAACCTTTGGGTCGCTTGCGACACCTCAAACGCCGTCTTTAAGATCGCGGCCGGAACGCAAACCGTGACCAACGCCGGGCTAACGGGCCTTTCGGGTCCAATCGGTGTCTCCTTCGGCCAAAAGGACATGATCTTCGTTTCTAGCTTCTCCGGGAACGTAGTACAGGTCTATAAATCCGGCTCGACGACTCCGTTCGAAACCCTAAGCAGCGGCATTTCCGGACCAACTCAAAACGGTGTAACGCACGGCGATGCGTTCTTCCAGTCGAATCAGGATCTTAACGTCGTCGGGTTCAAGAAGGGCCAGACCTCGTCGTTCTCGACCCTGCGCGGAACGAGCGCACCGGCCGGCATCGCCTCGTGGCCGCTCGTCAAGAAATAACATACACTCGTAATCTACTTTGGAGCGTGCGTCGCAAGTCGCGCGCTCCATCTTGTTATGTGAGAGCAAACTATGGGATTGCTTTTTAAAGACGAACTGCAGGACGCGTTTGGAACGTGGGCGCTGGGCTACATTCCCTACGGTGGCGCGGATTTCGGTGAAGTGCAAGCCGTAGCGCGTTCCGTCGGCGAAGGAGACGACCTGGCCTTTTATACGGCCTGGACGAATGCCGGAGATCGGCTAATCGAACGGGGAAAAGAAGCGCTCGCAAAGGGACGGCGTGCCAGCGCGCGCGACGCGTTCTTGCGCGCCGCCTGCCACTACGGCTCGTCGTACCACCTCCTGTTCGGCGCTCCGGTCGACCCACGGCTCGTCGCCGCGTTTCGCAAGCAGATCGCGGCCTTCAACGACGGGCTCGCGTTAATCGACCCGCCGGTGGTGCCGCTGCGTATACCCTTTGGCGAGCAGACGATGCCGGCGTACTTTCTTCCCGCCGCCGGTCGTGCTCGCGAAGCGCGGCCGCTCGTCATTCTAACCAACGGCTACGACGCGACCGTCGCCGACATGTACTTTGGCTCGGCGGTCGCCGCAACGCGGCGCGGATACCACTGCCTGTTCTTCGACGGACCCGGCCAGGGTGAGATGCTGATCGAACACGGCACGCACATCCGCCCGGACTGGGAGTCGGTGATCGCGCCGGTCGTCGACTTCGCGCTCAAACTCGAGTACGTCGATTCAAAACGCATCGCCCTTAGCGGCTGGAGCCTCGGCGGCTACCTCTCGCCGCGCGCCGCCTCAGGGGAACACCGTTTGGCGGCCTGCGTCGCCGACCCCGGACTATTCGGAATCGCCGAGCAAATCCGTCAGATGCTCGTCAAGTTCGGTGCGTCCCCGAATGACGTCGCGGATCTGGGCGCAATCGACGACAAACTGATCGAGCGCGTCACCCAGGCGGCCAACGCCGATCGCCACCTGCACTGGTCGCTTTTTCAGCGCGGATTTTGGGTACACGGCGTCGACACGCTGCGCGATTATTTTCGTAGCGTTGGAGAGTTCACGTTAACGGGCCGCGTCGAGTCGATCGCGTGCCCAACCCTGCTTACGGCCGCCGAAAACGACCCGTTGGCCGCCGGAGCTCAAGCTTTCTACGATGCGCTCCGCTGCCGCAAGCAGCTCCTTGGGTTCGGCGCCGCCGAGGGCGCCGGCACGCACGTCGAGGGGTTCAATCGATCGCTTCTTAACGACCGAGTCTTCGACTGGCTCGATAGTGTGCTGGTAAGTAGGCGCCCGTGAACTCGCCGCCCACGCGGTGCGGTCACGTAAGAATCTCGTTAGCGGCGCAGCGGCACACTCGCATTTGGGGGTATGTAAAACTGGAACACCGCCCCCGCACGCACCAGGCCGCGCCGGGCAATTTACGTTCCGCGAAAAAGGAACCACAATGCGCATCCAAAGATCGCTCACCGCGATAGTCGCCACCGTCCTCATCGCTGCCGTGCCTCTGGCCTCGTCGGCGCAGGTGGGCTTCACCGTCGGCTTCGGCGGTCCGGGCTGGGGCGTCGGCGTCTCGACGGGCTACCCCCCGCCGGCATTGCCCTATTACGCGGCGCCGGCCGCGCCATATCCGGGCTATCAGTGGATCCCGGGATACTGGGGCTGGGGATCCTACGGCTACTACTGGGTGCCGGGCTACTGGACGGCTCCCCCGGTCGTCGGTGATTACTGGACGCCGGGATATTGGGGCTATCTCAACGGCGCGTATCTCTGGAATGCCGGCTACTGGGGCCCGACCGTTGGCTTTTACGGCGGAATTAACTATGGGTACGGATACTTCGGCTCAGGTTTCGTCGGCGGATACTGGTCGGGCGGCGCGTTCAACTACAACACGTCGGTCGTCAACGTGAACCGGACGTTCATCCACAATACGTACAACCGCACCGTCATTAGGCGGGGGACAATCCACGGCGGTTCCCGGGTGGCGTTTAACGGCGGCCGGGGCGGCATCAGCGCGCGCCCGACGCATGCCCAACTCGTCGCGCGTCAACGCGGCTTTGCGGCGACTCGTTCGCAGCTGGCTCATCAGCGAGTCGCCTCGCGCGATCGCGGCATGCTCGCCGCGGTAAACCACGGGCATCCTCGAACCGCTGCGGTACAGCGGCCGATGAGTGCCGCGCATCATCCGGCGAACATGCATGCAATCACCGCAGCCGATCGGCACAACGCACAGCACCAGATGCACGGAGGGCTTGCGGCCGCGCATCACAATGCACCGGCGACCGCAGCACATCGTAGTGGATCGGCTAGCGCTAGTCACTATAACCTGGGAGTGACGCGCGGCCATTCCAGCAGCGGCCGGTCTCAGGTCGGCTACGGATCCCGCGCCAGCGGCAGCGGTCACGCCTATAGCGGCCGCTCCGGCGGAGGAACCTATGGTGCACGCCCCAGTGGCGGAATGTCCGGGCGCCCAGGCGGCGGGATGTCCGGCGGGCGGCCTCCGGGTGGCGGTGGCGGCGGGCGGCCTCCGGGTGGCGGCGGCCACGCGGGTGGCGGCGGCGGCCACGCGGGTGGCGGCGGAAGACCACCTAGGGGCTAAGTCAGCGCAACACGTTCGTGGGAACCCAAACCGGGTTCCCACGACTATTTCGAACGCTTTCGATGCGCCGTCAGAGACGTTACTTTCTGGCTCGCGCCTTGCTGCACTGGCGGTTCGCCGAGCGGATCGAGCGATCCGTAATTCGCCTCGTAATATGTGTCGCGAAGTTTGCCGAGCGCAAGGTCACGGGGAATCGCACTCCCATCCCCTCGATAGATCGTCGCCCCTTTGACCAGCAATCGGTACGCTTCGAGGCGCGCGTTTTTCCAGTCCGAGACCTTCCACCGCTGCGGAGCCATCACCGCATACTCGTACGGCGGTAACGTGCGGCGTTTCTGATCGAGGAGCTCGAGCGCGACGCGAAATCCCTCGCGCTTGAAAATCGCTTCTTGAACCTGCTCTTTGGTCGCCATCGGAGGGTAGTTCCGGCACGTGCGCATCGCGCCTGCGGCGAGGAGCTCGCGCTTGCTCTGCGAACCTCCATGCATGGCGCCGCGCATTTTTGGCATGGTCGCCCTCCTCGGCGTCCTGATCTTCATAAATTACATCGACAGAGGAAACCTATCGACGGCGGCGCCGCTGGTCAAGAGCGAGTTGAACTTGACCGCCTCGCAACTCGGCTTTCTTCTGACGGCCTTCTTCATTACGTACATGCCGGTCCAGCCGTTTGTAGGATGGCTCGTGGACCGGATGGGCGCGAGCCGAGTGCTCGTGACGGGCTTTCTTCTCTGGTCGCTCGCGACGATACTTAGCGGCTACGCCGGCGGCTTTGCCGCCCTTTTCGCCTGCCGTCTGCTGCTGGGGCTCGGCGAATCGGTAACCTTTCCGGCGGTCTCACATTCATTAGTCGAGTACATCAGCGAAACGCAGCGCGGCTTCGCAAACGGCATCGTCCTGTCGGGTATTTCGTTTGGACCGGCGTTTGGGATTTTCTTCGGCGGAATGGCGATCGCCGCGTACGGGTGGCGACCGTTCTTTATCGCGTTTGGGGCGATCAGCTTGCTGTGGGTCGCCGCCTGGCTGGCCATCGCGCAGCGGGGTCAGCATCGAAGCGCCGATGCACACGCCCGCGCGGCGCAGTCCGCGCGAGTGGAGTTTCTCCTGCGCGAGCCCTCGCTGTGGGGCGCCTCGGTGGGAGCCTTTTGCTCGAACTACCTACTCTATTTTCTGTTGACGTGGATCCCGTACTACCTCGTGCACGAGCGTCACTGGACGCTGCCGCAAATGGCGCGCATCGGCGGTATGACGTTTCTCTTGATGGGAGTAACGATGGTTTGTTCTGGGCTCGCCGCCGACTACTTCATCCGTCGCGGCGTGACGCCGACGGTCGCCCGCAAGACGGTCTTCGGAATCGGCGCCGTGGTCGCTGCGGTTTCGTTGCTCGGCGTCGGCTACTCGAACGATCTCGCGTCCGTGTTCTGGCTCTTCGGTGTCGGCATCGGCGACGGGTTCCTGCACGCCAACAATTTCGTCGTCGGACAGACGATCGCCGGGCCGGAGGCTGCGGGGCGATGGGCCGGCATCCAAAACACGCTCTCGAACATCTCGGGTATCATCGCGCCGTCGCTCACCGGTATTCTCGTCGATCGCACGGGAAGTTTTGTCATGGCCTTCACGATCGCCGCGGTGCTCGCGCTGTTCAGCGGCGCTGCCTGGATCTTCCTCGTCGGCCAGATCGCACCGATCGATTGGAGCCGCAAGCTCGTACCCTCACTCAGCCCAACACCAAGCTAGCTAGAATCGGATTGCAAACGATGAATTTTCGAAAAGCGACTGGCATATCGGCAATCGTGCTTCTTTTCGCGTCACAGGGTCTCGCACGCGCCCAATCGGTCTCACCGTCGCCCTCACCTACGGCTGCGGCACCGGCGGCAAGCAGTGGTTCAGGTGCCGACACCGGCGGCTTCGATGCGAGTAAGCTGACGCCCGAGCAGCAAGAAGCGCTACGCTTGGCGATAATCAAGACGTCGCAAAACCCGGTGGGCAACATCACCGTCTTTCCGTTTCAGAACAACTTCAACTATGGATATGGGCCCTACACGCGCCTGCAGTACAACCTCAACGTGCAGCCGGTCTTTCCGATCATGCTGAGTCCGAAGCTGACGCTGATCGCGAGAACGATCCTCCCTCTCGTTAATCAGCCGGCGCCGGGGTCGCCGGTCGTCTGCGCGTCACCCGGAGGATGTCCGTCGACCCTCGGCCTGAGCGACGTTCAAGAGCAACTCTTCTTCGCGCCAAAGACAAAGCCCGGACAGCTGATCTGGGGCGCCGGGCCGATTTTCGGGTTCCCGACGGCGACTCCGAACACGCTGGGTTCGGGCAAGTGGTCCGCCGGGCCCGACGTGGTGGCATTGGTCATGCCGGGGAAGTGGGTTCTCGGTGCGCTCGTAACGCAGCTCTGGTCGGTTGCCGGCCTGCCGAATCGCCCGAGCGTGAACACTTTGCTCGTTCAGCCGTTCGTGAATTACAACTTAAAGGACGGCTGGGCGATCAGCGCCGCACCGATCCTGACGTCGAACGCGAACATACCGGGAACCAAGTGGGTCGTCCCCCTGGGCGGGGGCGTTGCGAAAACCTTCAAGGACGGCGACCAGCTGATGCAGTTGGCGGCCGTGTACTACACCAACGTGGTTCGACCGTTAGCCGCACCCCAGACGACGTTGCGCGTCACGTGGAGCCTGCTGTGGCCGGTGAAGCGCGGCATTGATATCCAACAGCTCTTACAGGAATCAAAGTAATCAAACGGGTGTAAGCGTGATTATCGCTTCACCGTGCGAGCCAAGAACAGAACGCCCTGTCCGTTATAAAGGTTCTCCTCGAAGACTTCGTAGCCGCATTTTTCCGCGACGCGCCTGGACGCAAGGTTTTGCGGATTCACTAAGCACACGCTCCTGGGCTGCGCGATGTTTGCGTCGGCCCAAGAGAGGGCGCCGCGCACTGCCTCCGTCGCGTAGCCTCTTCCGTGAGCGCGCGGGACCAGCGCAAATCCAAGCTCGGGACTCCCCTTCATCGATGGCGCGATATCTCGTTTGAAGTCGGCGAGGCCGACTTCGCCGACGAAATCGCCCGTGTTCTTCTCCTCGATCGCCCAGTAGCCAAAGCCCATGAGATCCCAGTGTCCGATGTACGTAAGCAGCCGCGACCACGTCTGCTGCTCGGTCGACGGGCGTCCACTGATGTATCTCGTTACGATTGGGTCGGTCCACATCGCGACACAGGCGGCGAGGTCGTCTTTTCGGTGCCCCCGCAGACGCAGCCGCGCGGTTTCGACGATCGGAATGGAAATCGGGGATCGC
>DATDHW010000013.1:0-37686 GCA_036521375.1 Candidatus Cybelea sp. | reverse complement strand
GTCGCGGGGCGACACCGGAGGCTCCGGATCGGTCGCATCCCGAAGCAGCCCGATGCTCGTTGCGGCGTTGCTGCGGCGTTCGCCCAGCTCGGCGATGCGCGCGCCGGCGAAGGGCGCAAGGATCACGCGAAGGTGCGAGTTCGCGATCGTCGTCCCCTCGGGATCTCGGAAGGGCGGCGGCGTCCCGAGACTCGGTGACGGCAGCGCAGAGATTGGCGGCGCCTTCACCCCCACCGGGACGATGCGCACGCCCCCGCCTGGCAAGGTAAATGCCGCCGCGGTGACGCTGCGATGAAAGAGCGGCACGCGGACGGCGTTGAAATGGCGCCGCGCCGTGCCGGGATTGGTCGCAACGAGAAAGCCATACGCTGAATCGTTGGCGCGGAGAAACGTGACGTTCGGCGGCTTGCGGATCGCTGTCCGCACCGAAGCCGGATCGAATCCGAGCCTTCCGGCTGCCCGCAGCTGCGCGATGCGTTCCGCGCCGTTCTTTGAGACCCGCTGCATCAGCGCGCTCGACGCCGAGAGAGGAAGAAGAAGCGAGCTCGCGGTATTCGCCGAGCCGTTCGCCAGGTCGACGAGCGTGCACGTCAAACCGCGAGCGTTGCACGAGCGCTGCATCGCGATCGTTGCCGCAGCCAGGGCGGAAAAGTCGTCGTTGCTCAAGCTGCCCGGCGCGAAGAGCGTCGGGGGCCAGATAATGGCCGCGTCGGCTTGGATGTGCGTCCGCGCGAGCAGCGCGCCATAGCGGCGAACGATGTCGCCGAAGGCGCGCGTTGGCGCGTAACGCTTCGATGCCTGCAGATCGACGGTAAGCGCTGCGCCCCAGCCATACGACCAGTTCGCCCACGGTGCTTCCCAGCCGTGCGGATAGATCGTATCCTGAACCGGAAAGTTGACGATTCCGTGCGCGCCGTCGCGCAGCAACTCCGCGAGCGCAAGCGACGTACTGACGGCATCGCTCGGGCGAGGAGCGGCCTCGTCGGCTCCTTGCAGCCATCCGGCTTGAAACTCGGACTGCATCACCGGCAGAGCATCCTGCGTCTGAAGCAACCCGGTGGCAAAATCGAGGTCGGCGAGATCGTGCGCGGTGATGCGATACGACCCGCTTTGATACCAGTTGCCCCATGCCCACTGCGGCGAGGCGCTCGGGACCTTCATCTCGTAGGTGTTGATGAAAAGCGGAACGCGCGGTCCGACGACGGCGCGCACGTTCTTGCGCAGCCAGCCGATGTAATCGTGCCAGTGCGGCGCCGGCCACGTGTCGTTGTCGAGATAGGCCCCTTGATCGTCGTCGAGCGCGATGGCGATGACGTCTTCGCTATAGGGCTGCACGGTATTGAGCACGTCGTGCAGCCACCCGCCGGCTTCGGTAAGATGCGTCGCGTTCCCGAGCCACTCCGCGGCGGCGGCATCGGCGTGCGCGTTCTGCAGCGCGGCTGTGGCCGGATAGCGGCCTTCGAGAACGTCGTGCAGCGGCATGTTATAAGGCGGCGTTTCGAGCAGCCACGCCGGGTAGCCGCCGTTGCGCCACTCATTGCGGATCACCGGCCCCGGACGCAGGATCAGCTTGAATCCCAGCTCGTGGGTGAGCTTGAGCAATCCGAACAGATCTCGACGCGGGTCGGTCGATCCGGTAAAATCGCGCGCGCCCTGCTCGGGTTCGTGCCAGTTCCACATGAGATAGAGGTCAATCGTATTGATCCCCAGCTGCTTGTAGGCAGCGAGGGTCGCGGGCCATTGATCGCGCGCAATCCGCTCGTAGAACAACGACGCACCGTACACGAAGAACGGCTTTCCGGCAGCCGTGAAAATGGGATAACCGCGATCGGAAACGATGCGCGAAGCGTTCCACGTTGCCCACGTTGCCGGCGGGGAGCTCGCAATCGCCGGCATCGGAGCGATCAGCACCGCGAACGCGGCGGCCGCGAGGAACGGCCACCATCGCCCGCGCCCCGCCGCGACGAGGTAGACGACGACGCCGGCAGCGAGCCAGCCCAAACCGAGCAGCATCGCGCCGATACCAGAAGCAACGAACGCCACGAGCCAGCCGGCCAGCGCGACGATCGCCGGAAGCGGATAGAGCGGCATCTGAAACGGCGCCGCACCCTGGCGGCGCAGCAGCGCGAGGGCCGCAACCTGCGCGACGCCTTGGATGAGCACGATTCCGGCGATCAAAAACGCGATGACCTGATCGAGCGTAAAAAAACTCGCAATCAAAGAGAGCGCCCCGACCGATAGGAGCGCGACGTGGGGAATCTCCTTGCGCGGATGGAGTTTGGCGAAAGCCGGTAAGAACGCGCCGTCGCGGGCGGCGGCAAAGGGGATGCGCGAGAAACCCAGCAGGTTCCCGTAAAGCGACGCGAGCGCCGTGACGAGCACGAGCCCCGTGACCGCGACGGCGGCAGCACGCCCCCACGTGCGTTCGACCACCACCGCGCCAACGTATTGCGCTTGCGCGGTCGGCCGCCCGTGCGCGTCGAGCAGCGATTGCCAAGGCACCACGCCGAGTACGCCCACCTGCAGGAGCACGTACAGCACCGCGACGATCAGCACGGAGAGCACGATCGAAAGCGGAATCGTCCGTTTCGGCCGAATGACTTCGTCGCCGAGCAGCGCGACGTCGGCGTAGCCGACGTAGTCGTACAACGTGATGTAGAGCGCCGTACCGAAGCCGGCGAGCAGGCCGCCGCCAAAGCGAACCGGCGCCGCGAGGTGGAAGGCGCGAGCGAGATCGGCGTGCGTCAGCCCGGCGAGCGCGACGAGCGCCACCGTCAGCGTCGCGGCAACCGCGAGCACCACGCCGAGCGTCGAGACGGCCGACGTGCGGCGATAGAGAAGAAGAATCGTGACGCAGCCGATGCCGATGGCGGCGAGATCGTGGGCCGCGGTACCCATGAGCGGCGGATAGAAATACGCGGCGTAGTTGACGAAACCGATATAGCCGCTGGCCAAGAGACACGGCGCGTAGAGCAGGAACTGCCAGTTGAAGAGAAAGGCGAGCGCACGGCCGAGACGCTGCGCGCCGAACGCGTTGCGAAGATAGACGTAGGTGCCACCCGATCCGGGATAGCGCGAGGAGAGCTCGGCCCATACCAAGCCATCGCAGAGCGCGACGATCGCGCCGGCGATCCATCCCACGAGCGCAAGCGGGCCGCCGAGCGCGGCGATGACCAGCGGTATCGTTACCAGGGGACCGATACCGATCATCGTGATCACGTTGATCGAGACCGCGCCACGCAGATCGATCGCGCGTTTCATAACCGCCCACGTTTCGGGGCGCGAGGCGGCACCTCTTCGTACGACGAAAGGAAAATGCTATGCAAGATCGCGTTTTCTCGCGGCTCATCGGGTTGGACGGCACGCTCGGAATCGATTTCGTGGAGAGCGCGGCGCTGGCCGACAATCCGCTCGGAGACCCCGCGACGCGGCCCGTTGCGGTGTATCAGCCGCCCGGCTACGATGCCGAGGGCTCGCGCCGTTATCCCGCGCTCTACGTCTTGCACGGATACACCGGAGACGTCGCCGCACTCGTCTCGGCGCGCGCCTGGCAGACCAACGTCGCACAGTGGGCCGACCGGATGATTCTCTTGGGGCAACTCCCGCCCGTACTGCTGGTCATCGTCGACGGCTTTACCCGGCTCGGCGGCTCGCAGTACGTCGACTCGATCCACAACGGCGCATATGCGACCTACACCGTGCGCGACGTCATCGGTCACGTCGATCGCAGCTATCGCAGCATCGCAGCTGAAGGCGGGCGAGCCGTGTTGGGAAAGTCGTCAGGCGGTTTCGGTGCGATGCATCTGGTCATGGAGCATCCGGGCGTCTTTGCGGCATTCGCTTCGCACAGCGGCGATTCGTACTTCCGTTACGCGCACTTTCCGGCGTTTGCGACGGTTCACCGGCAGCTCGAAGCGCACGATTTCGACATTGCCGCCTACGTGACGGCGTTCGAAGCCAAGCAGAAGCCGGGCATGGCGGAAATCACGACGATGGAGATGTTGGCCTACGCAGCTGCGTACTCTCCACGCAGCGCGCAGGCGTTCGATTTCGACCTGCCTTTCGAGCGAAGCACGGGAGCGCTTCGGGATGAGGTCTTCGGTCGCTGGCTCGCTTTCGATCCCGCCGAGCGCGTGGCAAACCGCTGCGACCAGCTGGCGCGGCTTCGCCTCCGCTACCTCGATTGCGGCCGCCGCGACGAGTACAACCTCGATATCGGGGCCCGGGTCGTGGCCGAGCGGATCCGCGCGCTAGGGCTGGAGGTACGGCACGAGGAATTCGACGACGACCACCGCAACGTCGGATACCGGTACCAAATTTCGCTTCCGGCGCTTGCAGCCGTACTGGATCAGGAATGAAAAGGCTTCTTCTTACCTTTGTCGTTTTGCTCGCCATGAGTGGCGGCCGCGTCCTTGCGCAGACGGCGGCTGCCTCACCGACGCCCGATCCGCGCGTCTATACCGACGCGGCGATGAACTTCACGGCGCCTGCCAACGCGATCCTCGTGGGTCGCGTCATCAGCTTCAGTCTCGATTCGCTCAATAGCGATCTCCAGCCGGTCGCCACGTGGGTGATCCGGCCCGGCCAAGAAGACGCCCGTACGGTCCAGCTTCAGATGGAGTCCTACACGGGTTCGCCCAGCCAATGGGAAGCGCAGTTCGAGAGCCAGACGCACAGCTCCGATTCGAGCTCGCTGATTCGCAACAAGACGCCAATGACGCTGCTCAACGGCATGCCGGCCACGTTCGTGGAGGTTGCCTACGGGAGCGGTTTCGACGCGCGCAAAGAGTATGCGGTCGTCTGGGCCGACGGTCAGCGCGGAGTCGTGCTAGAGGAAACGACGCGAATCGGCGATACGTCGTCCGAACAGGCCAAGGAAGTTCTCAAGCAAGTAACGGCCGTTGCATACCCGACCTATCAGCCGTAGCGTCGAGGTTCTGCCGCAGGTCATCGATTAGATCGTCGACGTCCTCGATGCCGACCGAGAGGCGCAGCAACTCGTCGGTGACGCCGCGCGCTTCGCGCACTTCCTTGGGAATGGAGCCGTGTGTCATCCGCGCCGGATGACAGATCAGAGACTCGACGCCGCCGAGACTCTCGGCGAGGCTGAAGTAGGTTAGCCTTCCGGCGAACTCGAGCGCGCGCTGGGCGCCCCCCTTGAGCGTGAACGAGAGCATGCCGCCGAATCCGCTCATTTGACGCCGCGCGAGTTCGTGCTGCGGGTGAGAGCGCAGACCCGGGTAATAGACGCGCTCGACGTCGTCGCGCGACTCGAGAAACTCTGCGATCGAGCCGGCATTGCGCGCGTGCTCGCGCATGCGTACCGCCAATGTTTTAGCGCCGCGCATCGTCAGCCACGCGTCGTGCGGGCCCGGAACGCCGCCGGCTGCGTTCTGGGCGAACTTGATCCGGTCGAAGAGCTCGCTTTCATTCGTGATCGCCACGCCCCCGACGACGTCGCTGTGGCCGCCGACATATTTGGTGGTCGAATGGACGACGATCTGCGCGCCGAGCGCGAGCGGCTGTTGGAAGTACGGCGTCGCGAAGGTGTTGTCGACGGCGATGGCTTGATCCGGGCGCCGCAGCGCCGCGATCGCTGCGATGTCGACGATGTTGAGCAGCGGATTGCTCGGCGTCTCGATCCAGAACAGCTTGGTGTTGGGCCGGACGGCGCTCGCCACGGCCGCCAGGTCGCGCATGTCGACGTAGGTGAACTCCAAGCCGTAGCGCGCAAAGACGCGCTCGAAGAGCCGATACGTGCCGCCGTAGAGATCGTCGCCGACGACGACGTGGTCGCCGCTGGACAGGAGGTTGATGACGGCCGAAGTTGCGGCCATGCCGCTCGAAAACGCGCTTGCGTAGCGGGCGTCCTCGAGCGAAGCGAGTTGGCGTTCCAAGGCCAGACGCGTCGGGTTGATCGTACGGCTGTAGTCAAAGCCCTTGTGTTCGCCGACCCGCGCCTGCGTGTACGTCGACGTCTGGTAGATCGGCACGATCGTCGCACCAGTGGCCGGATCGGCCTCCTGGCCGACGTGAATCGCCTTGGTCGCGAACTTCATGTTTATGCTGAGCTTGTCGACGGACGAACGATCTCGGAGCTGGTCGAAAGGAAGGTGATGATGTCCTGGCGCGTGAGCACGCCGATCGGCTCGCCTTCGTCGGTAACGACGATTGCCGGGTTGGCGAGCGTTAGGAGTTTGTAGGCGAGCTCGATCTCCTCGAACTGCTCCAAGGCGGGAAACGGCCGGCCCATCACCTCGCTCACCGGCTGGTGAAGGATATCGGCATGATCGAAGACGCTGCGCATAACGCCGACGTCGTTGACGCTGCCGGCCTGCTCTTTGCCGTGCATCACCGGGAGCTGCGAGATCTCGTACTCTCGCAGCAGGTCGAGCGCTTTTTTGACCGTGTCGTTCTGCTGGACCGTGATCAGAGGCGGCAGCGGGGTCTTGCTGCGCAGCACATCGCCTACGGTCGCGCGGCGTTTCGCGTCGGGAAGAAAACCGTTGGCGATCATCCAGTCGTCGTTAAAGATTTTCGACATGTAGCCCCGCCCCGAATCGGGCAGAATAACGACGACGATCGCTTCGGGGCCGAGCGTCTTGGCCAGGCGCACGGCGGCAACGGCTGCGGTTCCGGAGGATCCGCCAACGAGCAGCCCTTCTTCGCGGGTTATACGCCGGGCCATCAAAAACGAATCCCGATCCGAGACGCGAACCATCTCGTCGATCACGCGCAAATCGACGGTCTCGGGCAGGTAGCTCATGCCGATGCCTTCGACGGCGTACGAGCGCGGAATGTCGCCCGAATAGATCGAGCCCTCGGGGTCCGCGCCGACCACGTGAATCGCCGGATTCTTCTCTTTGAGATAGCGCGCCGTTCCAGAGATCGTTCCGCCGGTTCCGATGCCGGCCACGAAGTGCGTGATCGCTCCGCCGGTCTGCTCCCAGATCTCGGGACCGGTCGTGTGGTAGTGCGCTTCGGGATTGAAGTGATTGTGAAACTGATTTGGCTGAAATGCGCCCGGAATTTCCGAAGCCAAGCGATTGGCGACGCTGTAGTACGATTCGGGCGAGTCGGGCGGTACGTTCGTCGGCGTCAACACGACGTCGGCGCCGTAGGCCCGCAGCAGATCGACTTTCTCCCGTGACATTTTATCGGGCATCACCAGAATGCACCGGTAGCCGCGGATCGCCGCGGCCATCGCCAGGCCCGTGCCGGTGTTGCCGCTTGTCGGCTCGACGATCGTTCCCCCGGGGCACAGCATGCCTTCGCGCTCCGCCGCATCGAGCATCGCGACGGCCGGGCGATCCTTCACGCTTCCGCCGGGGTTCACATATTCGACCTTGGCGAGCACGAGAGACGACGCTCCGTCGAGCACCTTGTTGAGCTTGACGAGCGGCGTGTTGCCGATTGCGTCCAGCGCGGTCTCGCAATAGGCGAGCTTCGGCGCTGAAGGGGACGGCACGGTGCTGGCCATAGGAGCGGCGCCTTCAGCGCGGCGAACAGCTTCACCTATGAATGCTTTCGCAGGGAGGTTCCTCGTGGCGACGGCGCTGCTTCTATTAGGGACGCAAGGCTGCAACAACGATGCCCTGCCGCCGGCCGCGGGTTACGCGAGCGTCACCGGCTCGGTCGTCGACGCGCAGACGAACTCCCCGATTCGCGGCGCCGTCGTAACGCTGGACACCGTGCTAACGGCCACCAGCGACGAAGCCGGGCACTTCACGTTCGATAAAGTCCCATCCGGAATCGCGGATTACGCGGTCGCGGCGAGCGGGTATCAAGCGGTTACGTCGAGCGCGACGATCGAGCCGGGCAAACCCTTTACGCTCAATCTGACGCTCGCCGCAAAGCCTCCGGGCCAGCAGGTTCCTTAGCTCGTTCCGAGCGGCGCGGAGCGGCGGTACGCGCTCGCGGGTTTCACGAGCGTCGCGCGCTGGGCAACCGTCCGGTCGACGACGCCCAAAACGACGTTAGCGAGCAGAACCGAATCGTGACGCACCGTTTCCGTTTCGCCGATGACCGGCGCGCAGACCGGCGTGAAGCCAAGGGCGGTAATTCGTGCCGCATCGGGTTCGACCGGCACTTGCCCCTCTTCTGCGTAGGCGTCCAGCAACCGCGACGGCGGCTCGTTATTGACGACGACGTAATCGCAGACGCGTTCGCCCGCATTGGCGAGCAGCGCCTCGAGGTGATCCGCGGCGGTCATGCCGTCGGTCTCGCCGGGCTGCGTCATCACGTTGCAGACGTAGATCTTAACGGCCGGAGCGTTGGCGACTTCGCGCGCGATGCCGCTCACCAAAAGGTTCGGCGCGATCGACGTAAAGAGGGAGCCTGGCCCCAGGACGATCGCATCGGCTTCGCGGATGGCCTCGACCACCTCGTCGAGCGGCGAGGCGGCCGGCGGATCGAAGAAGACGTGCTTGATCGGACGGCTGGTATGCGAGATGTTCGATTCCCCTTCGATGATCGTGCCGTCGTCGAGCTCGGCGCAGAGACGAACGGCGCCGAGCGTCGCCGGCAGCACGCGTCCGACGACGTTGAGGACGCGGCTCGATTCCTTGACGGCGTGGTCGAAGTTTCCCGTTACGCCGCTCATCGCGGCGAGAAAGAGATTACCGAAGGAATGTCCGCTCAGCCCTTCGCCTTCGGTGAAGCGATACTGGAAGAGATCGGTGACGAGGGCCTCGTCATCGGCAAGCGCGACGAGACAGTTGCGGATATCGCCCGGCGGCAGCACTCCGAGCTCTTTTTGCAACCGGCCTGAAGAACCGCCGTCGTCGCTCACGGTCACGATCGCGGTGAGATTGGTCGTGCGCCGCTTGAGGCCGCGAAGCAGCGTGGAGAGGCCGGTGCCGCCGCCGATCGCCACGATCTTGTATCCCTGCTGCAGGCGCCGTCCGGTCAGCGCATCGCGAAAGCCCTTTGGATTTCGCCCGCGCGCGACGCGCGCGACGCCGCGCAGCCACATGACGACACCGAAACCGACGAGCGCGAGCCCCGCGATTGCGAGGATGCCGGTCAGATAGACCGGCGGGAAGTAGTCGTCGACGATGTCGTCGAGCAACTCGTTGATGTTGATCCCGGTGCCCTGAGCGATGAACCAGCGGGCGATCCCATCGAGTAAGAGCACGATACCAAAGATCGCAAGAACGATCCAGCGCTTGACGCCGACGCCGGGCACGAGCCAGTGTAAGGAGCGCGCGATGCGTTGACGCATTTCGACGTGCTCTACCTACTCAGGCCGAGCGAGCGAGGTCGCGCATTTCGAGCGCAACCTCCAGATGGTCGTTGGTGGCATAACGTTTGGCGAGCCGGCCGGCAACGTACACGGAGCGGTGGCGCCCGCCCGTACATCCGATTCCGACGGTGAGCTGCGATTTGCCTTCGGCCATGTAGCAGGGGAGAAGAAAATCGATCAGGTCGGTGACCTTCGAGAGAAACGGCGCAAGCGCTGGGTCACTTTCGATGAAGCTGCCAACTTCCGCGTCGCCGCCGGTCTTGCGGGCCAGCGATTCCTCATAGTTTGGATTGCGCAAAAAGCGCACGTCGAAGAGCAGATCGAGGTCGGTCGGGATGCCGAACTTAAAACCGAAGGCGACGAACGTGACCGCGAGCTTGGCGGGGCGCTCTGCAACGAACGCGGCCGCGATGCGTTCCTTGAGAGTTCCATGCGTGAGGTCGGTCGTATCGATGACGATGTCGGCCCGTTCCCGCAATGGAGCGAGCAGCCGCCGGTCGGCCTCGATCGCTTCGTGGACCGAGCCGGTGCGCGCAAAGGGATGCCGCCGCCGGGTTTGGCTGAAGCGGCGCACGAGCAGATCGTCGGCCGCATCGAGGAAGAGAACACGCGCGCGATGGCTGGCGACGATGCGATCGATCGCCGAGCCGGCATCGCCCAGGCGCGTATCGCCGCGAAGGTCGAGCGCGATCGCCACGTCGACGACGCCCGATTGCTCGAGCGCGGCGACGGCACCGTCGAGTACGGCGGGAGGAAGGTGTTCGATGCAGTAAAAGCCCAAGTCTTCGAACGATTTCATCGCCTGACTCGAGCCCGCACCGGAGAGCCCCGTAACGAAGACGATGCGCAGGGAACCCATATGAAGCTCTTTTCGCCCGAGCGCGCCAACGCCCTCATTTCCAAGCTGGAGCCGCTGATCGAGGACCTGCTGGCCAAACGCCGTGAGCTTGCCATCAAGCTCTTGGAGTCCGATCCGGCGCTGCATCACGGGAGGCCGGCGCAGCGGCCGCGCTTAGCCGGAATTCGCTCCTCGCTCCCCGCGCCGCGATTCGCCGAGCTCAAACACGAGATCGGACGCCTGATCTATCGGATCGAGTCGCTTGGCTGCGTCGTAAAAGACATCGACCTTGGATTGGTCGACTTTCCCTCGATGCGCGGGGACGAGCCCGTGTATCTGTGCTGGAAGCTGGGAGAGCCCGGGGTAGAATACTGGCACGGCATGGACGAAGGCTTCTCCGCCCGCCGGATAATTTAACCGGCTGCGGCCTCGGCCTCGACGCCGACAAAGTCTTCCGCGAGCCCCTGCAGGCGAACATCGCCGAAATCGGCCGTGTAGGCGCCGCCCTCCGCGGCGACGATCTCGCCGGTCTCGGGAACGCTCGCCAACTGCGGAATCTTCGCGCGAATATCCTCGGGGATGCGGACGCGATCGCCCACCGAGAGCGTGCGCTGATCGAAGAGCGCATTGAGGTTCTCGAGGAGCATCGAAAGCGGGATGCCGTAATCGTCGCTGATCGCACCGATCGTATGGGATTCACTGATCGCGCAATTCGAGCAACCGCCTAAATGGAAGCGCGCGAAGACTCGTCGCGCACCGGCGTGGAGCTTGAACGCCTCGTCGACGGTCATTTCGGGGGTAAACTGCTGGCTCATCATCGATTGTTCACTTTCGTTAGAACGCCTGCGGCGCCCCACCGGTTGCGTCTGTGCGAAGTACGCCTGTAAGCCGGATTCTGTTCCCAACTCGTGGGCGATGACCATCTCTCTGGGGCGTTGGTTACCGAACGCCTCGTTGCGACTTTTGCTCGTTTGGACGGGCCGTCCGCATCGATCGAGCTATCTTGCTTCAGGTGGGGTTTACCCGAGCCCGCGTCACCGCGAGACTCTGGGAGCTCTTACCTCCCAATTTCACCCTTGCCCCAAAGTTGCGCCGCAACCTGGGGCGGTATGTTTCTGTGGCACTTTCCTTCGAGTCACCCCGACAGGACGTTATCCTGCACCCAGCCCTATGAAGCCCGGACTTTCCTCCCCCCGATCGCGTCGAGGGGCGGTCACCCGGCGTACTCCGCGACGGTAGTATACCACCGGGCGAGGATTTCAGCCGCATCTACCAGCCGCGGGCCTGGGCGGCTGAGATAGGCGTTGCCGTCCATCGCCAGGACTCGGCCGCTCCGGCGCGCGTCGAGTTCCCGCCAGTGCGCAACGGCGTCGAGCCGGTCGACGGCGCGCCTGGTAGCAGCGAGGTCGAAGCCGCAGGGGCTGACTACGACGGCCTCCGGCTGCGCGCGCGCGATCCGCGCCCACTCCAAGCGCTGCGAGTTCGCACCGGGATTCGCCAAGATCGACTCGCCGCCGGCGAGGCCGACGACGCCGGGAATCCAATGCCCGGCGCTCATCGGCGGATCGGTCCACTCTAAAGTGAGCGTGCGCGGGCGATGCGAACGGCCCAGCGACTGCCGTCTTCCGAGCGCGGCAACACGCGCGCGCAGCGTTTCGAGAAGGGCTTCGGCTTCCCGCGCATGACCCGTCGCCTCACCCAAAAAAGAAATCGTTGAAAACACGTCGTCGAGCGACGCGGGCTCGAGCGAGACGATTCGCGCTCTTCGGCTTCGCTGCGGTTGAGACGAACGCAACTGTTTTGCCGCGCGCTCGACGATTTCGTACGAGACGGCACAGACTTCGCAGAGCTCCTGCGTAACGATGAGGTCGGGTGCAAGACTCTCGAGCAGCGCCGAATCGAGGTGATAGAGGCTCGACCCGGCGTGAACCGCGGAGCGCACGTGGCGATCGATGGCCGCGGGATCGTGCAGCTCCGGTCCGGCCGCGGCGGTTAGTTTGGGTAAGTGCCTCGCGCGCGCCGGATAATCGCACTCATGCGTAACGCCGGCGACTTGGTCGCCGGCGCCGATCGCAAAGAGAATCTCCGTGGCACTGGGGAGCAGGCTAACGATGCGCACGCGTCTTTGGGCTTACTCTCCTTGCGCGAGTGAGTATCCGCGCTCCCCGTTGAAGGTGTAGAGCCCCTCGGTCTTGATCACGTCGAAACCGCCCCGGTTCGCAGCCTCGAGCAAGGCGACGACGTGATCGGCAGTAAACGGCTTGCCGTCGCCTTCGAAGCGACACGACCAGTGGTCGCTCCAGTAGGTATCGGGATTTCCATTCGGCCAGACCTTCGTGCCCCGATTGCTGATCGTCGTGAGACGCGTGCCGTCGACCCCTAGCTGCTGCATCAGGCCGGCGATCACGTCGGGATCTCCGTCGCGACGGTCTATGAAGAGGTCGACGCCCGTTCGCACCTTCATCGGCGGTTTGCCCGCCGGCCGGATCGCCAGGTTCATCTGAACGTCTTTATCGTATTGCGCCGGCTTGAGATTTTCGGGCTTCTCACCCAGGCGCGCGATGACGGCATCGGCAAACTCTTTCGTCCCGACCTTCTTGCGCGACGTCCCTTCCTTAAAGATATCGTAGGTGTGAACGCCCTCTTCGATCGTCACGAGCCACGCGTTGTGCACCCGCTCCGCAACGTCGGCCTGGCCGACGTGCACGAGCATGAGGATCGCGCCGTGCAGCAAGCCGGAGGGATTCGCCATGTTCTGTCCCGCGCGGCGCGGCGCCGAGCCGTGGATCGCCTCGAACATCGAGCAGTGGTCGCCGATGTTGGCCGAGCCCGCGAGGCCGACGGAGCCGGTGATCTGCGCGGCGACGTCGGAAAGCACGTCGCCGTAGAGATTCGGCATCACGATCACGTCGAAGGTTTCGGGCGTGTCGGCCATCTTGGCCGCCCCGATGTCGACGATCCAGTGCTCGTTCTCGATCTCCGGATACTCGGTGGCGATCTCGGTAAAGGTCCGGTGAAACAAGCCATCCGTGATCTTCATGATGTTGTCTTTGGTGAAGCACGTGACTTTTTTGCGTTTGTTCGCGCGAGCGTACTCGAAGGCGTATCGAATGATCCGTTTGCTTCCCGGGCGCGAGATCAACTTGAGGCACTGGGCAACCTGATTGGTCTGGCGGTGCTCGATGCCGCCGTAGACGTCCTCCTCGTTTTCGCGAACGATGACGACGTCCATCGCCGGATGTTTGGTCGCAACGTACGGATAGAGCGACATGCAGGGCCGCACGTTTGCATACATGCCCAGCGTCTTGCGAACGGTAACGTTGAGGCTCTTGAAGCCGCCGCCTTGGGGCGTCGTGATCGGCGCCTTCAGGAAGACCTTCGTGCGGCGCAGGGATTCCCAGGACGAAGGCTCGATGCCGTTGCTCAAACCTTTGTTGTAGACCGACTCGCCGATCTCGATGCGTTCGAGTTCGAGCCGCGCTCCCGCGGCGTCGAGAATGCGCAGCGTGGCGGTCATGATTTCGGGGCCGATTCCGTCGCCGTAGGCGACCGTGACTGGTGTCGTCATCACGCCGCGACGCACCGGAACTTCGCGTACATGTAGGGATAGTCGTCGAAGAACCAGTTGCGGAAGCTTCGCCGGATCATCGTGCGCGCCGTCACCGGGCTCGCGCCCTTCATCACGTAGTGCCGGCCGTCAAAGAAGTCGGCCGAGTATTGCGGATACGAGGCCATCGGCTCGAATCCAGGCAGCGGCCCAAAAGGTGTCGAGGTCCACTCCCAACCGTTGCCGATCAGGTCGGCAACGCCCCAGGCGCTGTCACCGTCCGGGTGAGCGTCGACGGGTTCGGGGTCGAAGCGCGCGATCCCGAAGTTGCCGTGCCGAGCCTGCGGTTCTTGCGTTCCCCACGGGAAGGCGCGTTCGCTGCCGTCGGGCGCGCCGTAGGCGGCGCGGTGGTACTCGGCTTCGGTCGGGAGGCGCATCCCCGCCCAAGCAGCGTAGGCTTCGGCCTGGCGATGAGTGATGTAAACGGGCCACGATAGCGGCAACGGTATCTCCTCAAAAAGGGTGCGAAGGAACCACGCGCCGTCGCGTTTCTTCCAAAAGATCGGTGCGGGGCCGCCCTCGGCGACGAATCGAAGCCAAGCCCCGTTGGTTACCGGATACCGCATGATATCGAAGCCTGCGACCTCGACGGTCGTACGGCCGAACTCGTTGTCCCAGCCAAAGGGAATCTCGTCGGGCCGCGCCCCGAGCGTCGCGGTTCCCGGCTCGACGCGGATGAGGGGCGATTGCGGATCTGCGTGATCGCGATGCTCCTGCGCAATTCTCTGCTTGCGGCTGGGCTCCAGCTGATGAATGATGTAGAGCAGCGTCTCGTGATGCATCTCTTCGTGTTCGAGAATCGTCCACGCCGCCTGCGCGCGAACCAGCCGCGGATTCGATGGATCGTCGATCGCGCCCGAGTGCAGCGCACCTTCGACCGCCGTATCGCACTGCACCCCAAATGCAGCAACTGCATCGCGAGCCGGCCAATCGCTTCGAGCGTGACGACGGGCCTCGTCACGGCTGCTCGGGTCGATGCCGCGCTCGAAGAGCCGTTCTAAGGCGGCATCGAGGACGGTCTCGCCCAGGCTGCGCTCGTTGAGCGTGAAGTAGCTAAACGCCGGTATGTGTCCTTCGTAGAACGCGAACGGATGGCGCAGCGGGATCGGACGATCGTAAAACGCGTCCTCGTGCACGAGCCCGAAGAGCCGGGCGCTCCGCTTGCGGTTTTCTCGATACCGCGCAAGCATGCCGGCGCGGTCGATATCTGGCCTGGTAATCATGATGCTAACTATAGGGTTCCCCGTTTTTCCTGTTCTCGCTCGATCGAAACGAAGAGCGCTTTGAAGTTGCCCTTGCCGAAGGAGAGGCTGCCCTTGCGCTGGATGATCTCGAAGAAGACGGTCGGCCGGTCCTGCAGCGGCTTGGTGAAGATCTGCAGCATGTAGCCCATATCGTCGCGGTCGACGAGGATCCGCAGCTCGCGCAGCGTCTCGATCGCTTCGTCGATCGTGCCAACCCGTTCTTGGAGCAGCTCGTAATACGAATCCGGAGTGTCGAGGAATTCGACGCCGTTGGCTTTGAGCGCGCGGATGGTTTCGGCGATGTCGTCGGTGCGGATCGCCATGTGCTGGACGCCGGCGCCGTGGTAGAAGTCGAGATACTCCTCGATCTGCGATTTCTTTTTGCCCTGGGCGGGCTCGTTGATCGGAAACTTCACCTGATGGCGCGGATCGGTCATCACCTTGGAACGCAGCGCGGTAAACTCGGTCGAGATATCTTTGTCGTCGAACGATACGAGCTGCGAGAAGCCGAAGACGCGTGCGTAGAAATCGCCCCACGCGTCCATCTCGCCCCAGCCGACGTTGCCGACGCAGTGATCGATGAAGAGCAGGCCCGGCTTGCGGGCGGCGTCGATGCGGCGAGGCGCGGCGACGAACCCGGGGGCAAAGACGCCGCGATACCCGTCACGCGCAATGAACGAATGCACCGTGTCGCCGTAGGTTGCAATCGTCGCGCGAACGATGCGGCCGTTGGCATCTTCAAGGACTTCGGGCGGGGCGACGACGCGAGCGCCCCCGCGAACCGCCATCTCGAAGGCGGCATTCGCGTCCTCGACGAGGATCGCGATATCTTTGATGCCGTCGCCGTGCAGGGCCACGTGACGGGCGATCTCGTCGTCGGGCGCAAGGCTTGCCGTCAGGACGAAGCGCAGCTTGTTCTGCTGCAGAAGATAGCTGACGCGATCGCGGACGCCGGTCTCCGGCCCAGCATAGGCAATCTGGTCGAAGCCGAAGGCCGACATATAGAAGTGCGCGGCCTGCTTGGCGTTCCCGACGTAGAACTCGACGTAGTCCCAATCGATCTGCGCCAGCGGGTTGCTGCGCGCCTCGGTGATTGTGCTCATAATCGAGAGCCTTAGCGAAGGCGCGGCGGCGGCCCTGTCGCGAAAGCAGGCGCCCTATGGGGACATCGGTCGCAGCACCGCCCGCCGTCTTTGCGGCTTTCACGAGCTTAATTGACTACGCGGGGCTCTTCCCGCCGGCGCAACTCTCGATGTCGGCGGCGCAAGAGGAATATCGTCGAGCTCGATTGGGCCCCTACGCCTGGATGCTCGGCCGGTTTATCGTCCCCTTAAAACTCCTAGCTGAGGCGGGGAAGATCGCGCCCCTGCCGTTCTCGGTCATCGCCGCCGCCTCAGAAACCGAAAGGCTCGCGGCGCTGCGCACCGCCGGCGTTGCGATCGAGACAATCGAGATGCCGGTGACCACCGGAAGCGATGACGAGGGCACGGTGCGCGAATCGCTGCAGCAGCTTCGCGTAACGCTCGATCTGCTCGGGCTCGGGGATCTGCCGGTGTATCTCGAGTTCGTACGCTCGCCCGAGACCCCGCTCTCAATCGAGAGCGCGCTCAGCGCCGCGGCCGCGGCGCGGTTCGCTGCGAAGCTGCGCTGCGGCGGCGTCACCGCCGATGCGTTTCCTTCGGTGGATGAGGTCGCGCGCTTCATCGCCGCCGCAACGGCCGCGAGCGTGCCGTTCAAAGCAACGGCCGGACTGCATCATCCCGTGCGCCACTTCAACGCGCAAAGCGGTTTCGCGATGCACGGCTTTCTCAACATCTTGGCGGCGGCCGCGCTGGCTCCGCGCGTCGATCTCGCGACGCTGAGCCGAGTCGTCGGCGAAGAAGATCCGAATGCGTTTGGTTTCGAAGCCTCCGAAATGCGATGGAGAGAGCAGCGCATCGGCGTTGCTCGCCTGAGGGAGACACGCGAGCGGGCCTTCGTTGCGTACGGCAGCTGCAGTTTCGCCGAACCCGTCGGCGACTTGACGGCGCTGGGAATCCTCACCCCCCGATGAACGCACGCGACACGACCGACCAACGGCTGGAATCGTGGATCGAGGTACCACCCGACAGCGACTTTCCGATTCAAAACCTTCCCTTCGGCGTCTTCGAAAAGCGCGGCGTCGCACGAATAGGTGTTGCGATCGGCGATCTAATCCTCGATCTGCGCGAACTCGCAGAGACCGCAATGCTCGACGACCTCTGCGAGCGCGAACTGCTGACCGCCGCGGTTCTCAATCCGCTGCTGGCCGCAGGGACAAGCGTCTGGGGACCGCTGCGGGAACGCCTCTCGCAGCTGCTGCTCGCCGGCGGCGATCCGCGTCTAGCGCGGTTGGATCGGGAAGCGTTTTTTGCGCGTCGCGATACGGCCGAGATGCACGTGCCGATGGAGGTCGGCGACTACGTCGATTTCTACTCGTCGCTCGAGCACGCAACGAACTTGGGACGCCTCTTTCGACCCAATGCCGAGGCGCTGATGCCGAACTGGCGCTGGCTGCCAGTCGGGTATCACGGACGCTCGAGCAGCATCGTCATCGACGGCACGCAGATTCGCCGTCCGCAAGGACAACGCAAGGCCGCAAACGAGGCAGCCCCCGACTACGGGCCGAGCCGGCGGCTCGACATCGAACTCGAGATGGGCTTCGTTACGGGTCCGGGCAATCGCTTGGGCTCCCCGATTCCGGCGGCCGATGCGCGCGAACACATTTTTGGCCTGGTGCTCGTTAACGACTGGAGCGCGCGCGATATCCAAGCCTGGGAGTATCAGCCGCTGGGGCCATTCCTGGGCAAGTCGTTCGCGACGACGATTTCGCCGTGGATCGTTACACTCGAGGCGCTCGAGCCGTTTCGTGTCGCCGGGCCGGTGCAAGAGCCGGCAGCGCTTCCGTACCTTCGGACGGACGAACCCTGGGCCTACGATATCTCGCTCGCGGTCGATCTGCAGAGCGATGGTATGCGCGAGCGCGGCACTGCCGCGCAAACGATCTCGCGGACGACGTTCCGCGACATGTACTGGAGCGTCGCGCAGCAGCTCGCGCACGCAACCGCCAACGGCGCCGTCACGCGACCGGGAGATCTGTTTGCCTCAGGAACGATCAGCGGCTCGCAGCCCGCGAGTCAGGGCAGCTTTATCGAGCTCTCGTGGAACGGCGAACGCCCGATCTCACTGGGCGGCGGTGAGAGCCGCGCTTTTTTGCAAGACGGCGACGAAATTACGCTGCGCGGCTGGTGCGAGCGTCCCGGAGCGCGGCGCATCGGTTTCGGCCGCGCGCGGGGGCGAGTGAGGCCCAGCTAGCACCTTACGACGCTGGGCGTTTCGATCCAGGAACGGAAGTACGCCGGATCTTCGGAGCCGAGCGCGGCCTGCGTGAGCTGCAGCGGCCGGAACGTATCGACCATGACGGCGATCTCGTCCGTCGATGTTTTCCCGAGGCTCGACTCGACGGCGCCGGGCTGCGGGCCGTGCGGCGCGCCCGCGGCGTGCAGCGTGATCGAGCCTTCCTCGACGCCTCGCCGGCTCATGAAATTTCCGCTGACGTAATAGAGCACTTCGTCGCAGTCGACGCTCGAATGATTGTACGGCACAGGAATCGCGAGCGGGTGATAATCGAAGAGCCGCGGTACGAACGCACAGAATGCTGCGCCGGGCGCTTCGAAGGTCGCATGCGCCGGCGGCGGCTGATGGAGCTTACCGGTGATCGGCATGAACTCTTCGAGGTTGAAAGCGTACGGGTAACAGTAGCCGTCCCAGCCGACGACGTCGCACGGATGATTTTGCACGATGTAAATCGCGTTGCGCCCGCCGTTGGTAACGCGGACCTCGTACTCTCCTTGCGCCTCGACGGGGGCCTGCAGCAGCGGCGCTCGGAAGTCGCGTTCGTAGTACGGCGCCTGCTCCTCGAGCTGTCCGAACTCATTGCGGTAGCGGCGCGGGATCGTCACGCTGCCCCGCGACTCGTGAACGAGCATCCGGGTCGGAGAGGCCGGAACGACCCGGTAAGTCGTTCCCGTCGGTATCACGAGATAGTCGTGCGCGCGATAGGCGAGCTCGCCGAACTGGCTTTCGATGACTCCCGAGCCGCTGTGGACGAAGAGCAGCTCGTCGCCCCCGGTATTGCGATAAAAGTATTCCATCGGGCGCTCCGCGCTCGCTATCGAAACGACGATATCCTCGTTACCAAGCACGGGCGTGCGCGATTCGATCGCATCGAGCCCGGACTGGGCAAGCTGCGGCGTCTTGAAATGGCGGTTGCGCAGCGGCTCGTTGGGGGAGAACGCAATGGCCGGGCGTTCCCAGGGCAGTACGTCGAGCGTCGCGGTCGGGGGGCGGAGGTGATAGAGCAGCGAGTAGACGCTCTCGAACCCTTTGGTCGAAAAGAGCTCTTCAGCGTAGAGGCCGCCGTCGGGCCGTCGGAATTGAATGTGGCGCTTATGCGGGAGGCGGCCTTCCCGAAGATACGAGGGCATTACGCGGTAGTCGGCTCGACGCCGGGCTCGACCCCAGCCCGCTCGCCGGCTGCAAAGCCGTTTGTGCGATGGGAGCCGTCGCAGAAGGGCTTGGTTTGCGAGCCGCCGCAGCGGCAGAGCGCAACATTCTCACCCGAGACGGTGTAGGGGTTTCCGTCGGCGTCGGTGAGCGTGATCGTTCCTCTAACGAGGTATGGGCCGCTTTCGCGAACTTTGATCGTAACGTCGTCCATTGCCGTCTGCTTCGACGGCTTTCGACGGCGCTCCGGCTTAGGGACTCGATGCGGTGTTTTGGAGAACGCCTCGCGCGATGACGTGTCCTTCCATCTGCCGTTCGAGCGCGGCGCCGGTTAAGGGCTTGACGGCGGCAAACTGCGAGACGTCGAGCGCGTAGAGGGTGATCGTATAATGGTGCGCGGGTCCGGGAGGCGGACACGGGCCGTAATACTGCGCGCGTCCAGTCGAGCTTTCGCCCAGTTCGTCGGCGGCAAGCTTCGCATTGGTCTCGAGGCGGCGGGTCTGAGCGGGCAGATTGTACACGACCCAGTGGTAGAACCCGCCGGAAAGCGGTGCGTCGGCGTCGTGCACGATCACCGCAAAGGATTTCGTGCCTTGCGGCACACCGCTCCAGCTCAGTGAGGGCGACGTATTGGTGCCGCCGCAGTCGCGCGCCATGAACGGTTTTGGTACGGCGCGCCCGGCGGCCAGGTCGCTGCTGTGCAGCTGGATCGGTGCCGTCGCGGCGGCGAGCGTGGCGGCCGCGATGAGCAAGGGGCGAACCATGGAAAGATCGTTGGCCGCTTGTGCTATCATGGCCTGGCCATGATGGGAGTTGGGCTTCGCGCGGCGTAAACTCGTGAACCCCGCCAGAACCGGAAGGTAGCAACGGTAAGCGAGCACTTACGGGTGCCGTGAACCACCTGACTCTCGTCGTGGTTACAGCAGTAGAAGCGTTATGATGCAGCAATTCTCACCGCTATATGCCGCCCTGATCGCCTTTGGCGCTGCCTTGGCGGCGCTCGTGATCTACCATCTGGCCATCGTACGCCCCGCGCTGAGGCGAGTGCAGGCGCTGGTCGACGTCCACGACGAGCTCATTTCCGGCGGCGCCGGTCGCGCCTCCGAGCGCCTTGCGGCCCTCGAGCACGCCGATTCGTCGATTCGCTCCACGCTCGAAAGCGCGCAGGGTCGCCTCGCAGCGCTGGAGGCGCTTTCGCTCGGCGACGTTTCACGCTGCGGCTTCGTGCGCTACGACGCCTTTGCCGACGCCGAGTCGGGCCTCTCGTACGCGCTTGCACTGCTCAATCGCCAAGGCAACGGCGTAGTGCTGACGAGCATCTACTCTCGCGCCGAGACGCGCACGTATGGTAAACCCGTCGAGGCCTTCAAACCGACGATTGCGGCGTCGGCCGAGGAGCTGGAGGCGATCGAGCGGGCTCGCGCAGCGGGCGCGTAGAACGACGGTCAACGTGAATTTATTGCTTTGCGACCTTGCGAAGCTGCTGTATGGCGCGGTCCACGTCTACACGATCCTGCTCTTCGTCTACGCGATCGTCTCCTGGTTTCCGGATCTGCGCAGAGGACGCTGGGTCTACTATCTGGCTTCGATCATCGAGCCGGTGCTCAATCCGATCCGTCGCGTGATCCCGCCGATCGGCGGCCTCGATATCGCCTTTCTCGTGCTGTTGCTGATCCTGCAGTTCGTCATTGCGCGCGGCCTCTTCTCGCTCGAAGTCAACGCCTGCATCCAAATATTCTGATGACACTACGGGCCGAGAACCCTCATCGTCTCGAGGTCGCGAGCAACGTTCGGAACTTCTGCATCATCGCTCACATCGATCACGGCAAGACGACGCTCTCCGATCGTCTGCTCGAGATCACGAGCACGATAGCCGCGCGGAATCTCGAAGAGCAGGCGCTGGACGCCATGGACCTCGAGCGGGAGCGGGGCATTACGATCCGCATGCACCCGGTGACGCTCGATTATCGCGCCCGCAACGGCGAGGATTACCGGTTAAACCTCATCGATACGCCCGGGCACGTCGACTTTTCATATGAGGTCTCGCGGTCGCTGGCTGCCTGTGAAGGCGCGCTGCTGATCATCGACGCGGCGCAAGGCATCGAGGCGCAGACGCTTGCGAACTATCATCTCGCGCTCGAGCACGACCTCACGATCATCCCGGTGATCAACAAGATCGATCTGCCGGCGGCAGATCCAGAGCGCGTCATGGGCGAAGTCGAAGAGCTGCTCGTGATGGAAAAGAGCGAGTGTATCTTGGCCAGCGCCAAAAACGGCGTGGGAATCGAAGAGATCGTCGAGGCGATCGTCCATCGGATTCCGCCGCCGAAGGGGCACCGCGAGCGCTTGCGCGCGCTGGTCTTCAACGCGCAGTTCGATCCGTATCGCGGAGTCGTCAGCTACGTGCGTGTCGTCGACGGCGCGCTGACTGCCGGCACCCGCTTTGTCTCGATGGCGCATCAGCGAATCTTCGAGTGTACCGAGGTCGGCATCTTTACGCCCGACATGCGCGCGGCCAAGTCGCTCGAGATCGGGAGCGTCGGCTACGTCATCGCGAACATCAAGTCGCTCGGCGAGATCGACGTCGGCGATACGATCACCTCGGCCAGCGATCCCGCGCACATTCCGCTGACGGGCTACCGCAAGGCCGTACCAATGGTTTACTGCGGCCTCTATCCCAACGAAGGCGAGTACGACGGGCTGCGCGACGCGCTGGAAAAGCTCAAGCTCAACGATGCGGCGCTCGTCTACGAGGCGGAGAACTCAGCGGCGCTCGGCTTCGGCTTCCGCTGCGGCTTTTTGGGGCTGCTGCACATGGAGATCGTCCAGGAACGGCTCGAACGCGACTACGGGCTCGATCTGATCGCGACCTCGCCCTCGGTCGGCTTTCGCGTGGTTCGCAGCGACGGAACGGTCGTCACGATCGACAACCCCTCGAAGCTGCCGCCGCCAACGGCGATCCGCATGATCGAGGAGCCCTACGTGAAGGCGACGATCATCTCGCCGCCCGATTACGTCGGCGCGATCATGGACATCACGCAAAGCCGGCGCGGCACGCTCGATAACATGGAGTACCTGCACGACGGGCGCGTCATCGTCACCTACGAGATGCCGCTCATCGAAGTGATCGTCGATTTCTTCGACGCGCTCAAATCGCGAACGAAGGGCTACGCCTCGCTCGACTACGAGGTCATCGGATATCGCGAAGGCGATCTTGCGAAGCTTGAAATTTTGCTCAACAACGAGCCCGTCGACGCGCTCTCATTTATCGTGGCGCGCGACAAAGCGGTGGCGCGCGGCCGCGCGATGGCCGAGAAGCTCAAGGAGCTCATTCCACGACAGATGTTCGAGGTGCCGATTCAGGCCGCGATCGGCGGAAAGGTGGTCGCGCGCGAGACGGTGAGCGCGATGCGCAAGAACGTCCTTTCGAAGTGCTACGGCGGCGATATTACGCGAAAGCGGAAGCTGCTCGAAAAACAGAAAGTCGGCAAAGAGCGGATGAAACGCGTAGGAAGGGTCGAGCTGCCGCAGGAGGCGTTCATGGCGGTCCTCCGCTTGGGGAGCTGAGCCGGTAATGGAACGCGGGCAAAGCCTGCGCGGCATGAAGACCTACGTTGCAACCCACAACGAAGGGAAGCTGCGCGAGCTCAAGGCGATCTTCGCGGACTCGCCGCTGACGCTCGTCAAGCCGCGGAAGTATCCCGAGGTCGTCGAGGACGCCGGCAGCTACATCGGCAACGCGATTTTGAAGGCTCAGGCACTCGCGACGGTGCTGCAGGAGCGTAATGTTGCCGCCGGTGTGCTCGCCGACGACAGTGGACTGGAGGTAGACGCGCTCGACGGCGGTCCGGGTATCTACTCGGCGCGCTTCGGAGGAGCAGATCTCACCTGGGCGCAGCGCCGCGCGGCTCTGCTGTCCGATTTGCGGGGCGTCCCGCCTTATCGCCGTACGGCACGCTTTGTCTGCGCGCTGGCCTTCATCGCGCCCGGGAGCGGACCGATCGCCGCGACCGGTGTCGTCAACGGCTACGTTCTGGAAAACGAGTTTGGCACCGGGGGCTTTGGCTACGATCCGATCTTTCTTTATCCGCCGGCGGGCTGCAGCTTTGCGGCGTTGAGCGAGAAGGAGAAGAACGACGTCAGCCATCGGCGACGCGCCGCGGACGCGTTGCTGGCCGCCCTGCGGCGTGTCTAAAGCCTGGGACAGTGTCTGAGTTTCCGGTCGAGCCTGCCTCGGTCGACGACGTCCGAACAATCGCTCGCCGGCGTTCCTTCGACGAGGCGGGTATTCGTTTCGCACTCGAGTCCGCCGAGCGAGGCGCGGCGTGGGTCGCGCGGGATGCCGGCGAGAGTGTCGGCGTAGCGATTGCGCACGACGCCGAGGGGGAGCGCTATGTGGGGGATCTGTTCGTCGAGCCGTCCTACCGCGGCCGCGGCGTCGGCCGCGAGTTGCTCGCCGAGGCGCTGCGCGACTGCGACGAGCGGGCGCGCGTGCTACTGGTCGATCCCTCGGATTCGGCGGCCGTAGCGCTTGCGCTGCGGCAGCGGCTTTCACTGCGCGACTCGCTGCTGCGGCTCGCCGGCGCGATTCCGAAGGAAGAAGAGCTTGCGAAGATGGCGGCGGGTGACTATCGCTTCGGCGTCGAGCCGATCGACGCCGCCGGGCATGCCTTCGGCTTACGCGGATTGGATCGGCAGGCGCGCGGCACGGTGCGCGACGCGGATCATGCCGGCTTCGCGCTGCGCGCGACGGGCAATGCGTTCTTTCTCAACGGCGAGTTCGTCGCCTACGCGTACGTTTGGGCAGACGGTCGCGTCGGCCCGATCGCCTGCGCCTCGCAGAACTATATCGTGCAGATTCTCGCGCATGCGCTGTTGACGCTCGGCCGCCGGTATAACGCGTCCTGGTGCAGCGCGCTCGTTCCCGGATCGAACCTGCGGGTTGCGCGCGCGGCGATGCGCGCGGGATTGCGGATCGTGCAGAGTTTTGCGATCGCTACCGATGCGCTAGCGATGGATCTCTGCGCGTACGTTGCCGGACATACGCTGACGCTGTAAGGGAATACGTCGGTGGCAGAGGATTGCTCGGGAAATCGCGAAGCCTTCGATGGCCGCGATGCGGGACGTAGCTCAGCCAGGTAGAGCGTCCGTTTTGGGTGCGGAAGGTCGCAGGTTCGACTCCTGTCGTCCCGAGATTTTGAAGGCGTGGTATCCTCTGGGAGGGTCCATGCCTTCTTGCGCCCGTGGTCTAACAGGACAAGGCACGAGTCTTCTAAACTCGATGATGGGGGTTCGAGTCCCTCCGGGCGCGCGTCGAGGGCCGGCGGGCAGCGATGGATGCCCGGCAAGTTCGGGGAAGAAGCACGGCGTATGGTGACTGTAGCTCAGTTGGTTAGAGCGCCGGTCTGTGGAACCGGAGGTCGCGGGTTCGGATCCCGTCAGTCACCCCAAACTGGCGCGCGCCTTTAGCTCAGTCGGTAGAGCAGCGGACTTTTAATCCGTTGGTCCCGGGTTCGAGTCCCGGAGGGCGCAAAGACCGTGGCCCCTGCAACCTAAAGCTTTTGCAGGGGCTACCCGTTGAGGAGCTATGTTCTTAAAAGAGACTGCTCGCATTCGTAGGGAACTCTAGCGTTTCGGCGTATCTGGTTTGCTCGAAAACATTACTCCATCTCAAAAAGGAGCATTTCAGCATGAAATTGTCGAGAACGGCTCAGCATGCTTTAGGCACGCTGGGGGTTGCGGCATTGCTCGCCGGCTGTAGCGGCGGGTCGCAGTCTTCGACGCCCACGACGGGCATGAATCCGGCAGCAGTGGGTGGGCACGCCTTGGGCGCGCGGAGTCTCCACAAGGGGACCTATACGTCGGTAAAGGCGCCGAAGGTGCACAGCGACACCAGGAAGTCCCACGTTTCACCCGACGCCAAGAACGCCCCCCGACTGCTTTTCGTTTCCGACGACGGCACGAATGACGTCTATATCTTCACCATGCCGGCGATGGCACTCAAGGGAACGATCACGGGCCTCAGCGAGCCGCAAGGCATGTGCGCTGACAAATCGGGCAACATCTGGATCACGAACACGGGAACGCAGCAAGTCCTTCAATACTCCCGCACCGGCACGCTGCTCAACACGTTGAGCGATGCGGGCGGATTCCCGGTTGGCTGCGCCATCAATAAGGCCACCGGCGATCTCGCCGTTACGAACATCTTTAACTCGAGTGGTAACGGCACCGTCGCCATATACACCAATGCGTCCGGGACGCCGACGCAGTACAGCAATCCTAGCCAGACTGAAAACTTCTTCGATGCCTATGATGGCAGCGGTAACCTCTACGTAAGCGGAGCAGGCGCTTCCGGTTACTCGCTCTCCGTACTTCCCAGCGGCAGCAGCACGATGACTTCGGTCAGCGTCAGCGGCGGTACGCTGTTCTTCCCAGGCGCGGTGAACTGGAACAAGAACGCCGGCTTGATCCTTGGTGACCAAGAGTGCAACGATGCTGGTGCGTCTTGTCAGTATGCGGTCACGGTTTCCGGCTCGGTCGCAACGATCACCGGCTCCACGCCCCTTACCAACACCGACGGCGGCGGTTGCGACGTCGATCAGGCTACGATCTCACCAGGAGGCAAGTACTTCGGGGGCGGATGCATCTCCGAGGGATCGGCTGTGAGCGTAGCGGCCCGTTGGGCGTATCCGGCCGGCGGCGTGCCGACCAACTCCAATGCCAACGTATCAGAGCCCATCGGCGCGGCCATCAGCAACAAGTAGCTGCGGATGTTCTAAAGTTCTGCCGCAGTGCAGCTGAAGTCCTAAGCAAAAGCGAGCCTTGCGAAAGCGGGCTCGCTTCCTTTTGCGTCTGCTGGTGCGGGCGAGTCCCGGGGACGGCGCTACGGCGTCACGGTAACGTATACGCGGTTAAGCTGCCGTTGTGGTCCGAGCAGTAGACCCACCCGTTGACAACGATCGGGCTCTCCCAGTGAACGCTGCCGATCGTCTTGCCCGAACTCGGCATCGCGCTGTTCCAGAGCTCGGCCCCGGTGCGGGCATTGAGCGCTACGATCTGCCCGTTGAACGCGACGAAGACGATGCCGTTGGCGACGACCGGTGAAGTACCGAGTACCGTCGAGCCCGCAGCGTTTTGCCAGATGCCCACGAGCTGGCTGACGCCCGACGCGCTTGTCTCCAAACGATACGCCTGAACGACGCTTGGAAACCCCATAAAAATCCACGCGCTGTTCGATGCATCGGTCCACACTGCGGGCGTGGAAAACAGGGCAGACGGCAGATTGATCATTTGCAGTTCACCGCCGACGCCGGGGAGCGAGGCACGATCGACCAGCCGCAGCACGGCATCCTTGCCGCCCTGTGCGAGCATCAACGGCGTAGTGCTCGACGGCTGGCGCGGCAGGAGCGTCGGCGACGTGCTGCCGATGTCGAGATCGCGTTCCTGTAACTGCTGGTAGTTCGCCGGCGTATAGGACCCGTACAGGTCCGAAAGGTCCGGAGCAAGCGCGAGTACGGAGTCGCCGTAGTTGTGGCCGCCGGTGTTGGCGTTGAAGTCACCGTTTCCCGTTGAGACGTAGATGCGGCCGCCCATCGAGGAGTCGGGATCGACGACCGCGCTGCCGCGCGACCATATTCCCGAGCGCTGCTGCCGGCAGAAGTGGGGTTCGGGGAGCCTGTGCACCTTGCTGCACAGCGAGTTGAAGACTCGCTGCTCGCCGCTTGTGAGGTTAACGCCGACTACGTGCCCCAGGTATGGCAGGGCGTCGTCGTCGTTATACGCGGAGGTCGTTGCGTAGACGTAACCGTTGGCGACGTTGAGCGGAGCGTCGTCTGCCTCGGTATTCGGCATATGCGAGATGCGGGCCGGAAAGCCCGGCGATTGAACCTCGCGACCCGTCGCGGCGTTGAGTTTGTGGACTTTGCCGTCGACCCCGGGCGCGTAGATTGCCGTGCCGGATGGATCCGCTGCCGGCGTAGATCGCGTGTACTTCGGCCCATGGGTTGCAAACTTCCAAACGATTCGCCCGGTAATCGCCTCGATGCCGAACGTAGCACCGCTGGTGGTCGTCTGATACAGCATCGGGCGCAAGGAGTGCCCGATACGCACACGGTTGAGGAAAATTGGCGTGGAATCCGCTACCAGGCCGGTCCCGAACGCGACCTGCCATCGCTCACGCAGGCGATGGACGTTGCGGACCGTTAGCGTCCGCTCGGAAGAGTTGAAGCTGCTGCGGGCTGGATCGAACCCGAAAACGGGCCAATCGACGGCGCGCGCCGGAAGCGCCGTCATCAAAAGGACGATCGCGGAAGCGCCTAATCTCCGGAGCATAGACGCTGTTTGGCGCTGCTTGCTTGTGCATCCTTCGAGCATAAACAAGGCCGAGCAGAACGCCGGGCATCCGGCCCCGGGCCGCCAGTCCCTGCGCACCCTGACCCGCGATGCAGGTATGAACCAAGCTTTCGGACAATGGCATGCTCGCTTCCTTAGGAAGCGTTTGCGTGTCGATGCCAAGCGACGAACGATTAGTGCTGCGTCTACAAACGCGCGCGCGTTTATAGATAATGTCGAGCGTTCTAAACTCGTCGGACGCGGCTTCGACGTCTCAAAAACATCTTGCACCGTGCTTGTATCGTACGTTAACATGTTAACGAGTAAGAAAAAGAACGTCTCGCTTAGCGCAAATTTGCTTTAGCGCATTTTCACGCTCAAAAAGTGTTATTTCGCCCGCCGAAAATTGTAGGTTGACGAACGCAAGCGAAAATAGCACCGCGTGGGCGAGGGGATTGACCTCTTAGTACGAACGGTATTGCAGCCACGATAGGCCTCGCGAATATTTTAGCTACCCGGCACTATCTTCGGAGACCGAAATGAGTCGAATGGTTGGCTTGGCAAAAGGAGCTTGCCGCAAAGCGATCTTGTCGCTGCGAATGCCACCGCTAGCCGCAGCACTGATGGTCAGCGTTCCACTCTTGATAACGGCGTCGCTCTGGGCCATGCGCACGGAGCATTACCACGCTAACGTAAACCTGATCTACTATCCGACCTGCGCGCTCGTTTACCTAGTTTGGGTATTTCCGATACTCGGCTTCATGCTTTTCAGTTTTCCTCAGCTGAAGCCGAACCCGGCTCATCCGCCAAAACATCGCTTTATCTGCATGATTCCCGCGTATAACGAGGAACGCGTCATTGTAAATCCCGTACTGAGCTTACTCGGCCAGGATTATCCAGCAGAGCTCTACGAGATCTGGGTAATCTTCGACGGAACGGACAACACGGCACAGATCGCCGGCGATCTCGGCGCAAAGGTCATGTTCACTCCTACCAGGGGCTTTGGTAAGCACCGAGCTCTCGATTATGCGTTTAGAGAACTCTTGAGTGAAGATGACGACCGGTACGTGGCGGTCTTCGATGCGGACAACGTCGTTGGTGCCAACTATCTCCAATCGATGAACAACGCCATCGAGACGCGCGGCTTTCGCTGCATGCAGGCATTTCACGACGTCCTCAACGGGTCGGATAACTGGATCACCAAAGCGCTATGGTGCTCCTGCGTCTCTGCCTCCCGCATGTACTTAACGGGACGGATGCGCACGTTTTGCAGCGTCCTCATATGCGGGACGGGTTGGTGCTGCGAGGCGAAGCTGCTGCGCAAACACTGGGGCGGCACGCGGACCCAGACCGAAGATATCGAGCTCAACGGAATCTTGGCCGTCGAATCCGGGGTTCGCGTCGGCTACGTTCCCGAGGCGCATATTTACGACGAAAAGCCGCTGAATATCTGGGTGGCGATCCGGCAACGCATGCGCTGGATGTGCGGCCACTCGCGGGTAGCGTACTACCATTTCTTCCGCTGTCTTTGGCAAGGCATCGTCCGCTGTGACATCGCGCTGTTGGAACTCGCGCTCTATTACCTCGTGCCCTTCGCCCTGCTGGCGAGTTTTCTCACGTGGCCAATCCTAGCCGGCATCTGGGCTCGGGACTTTACGATCACGGGACCCCTAGCGGGCGGAACCGTCCAACGCGTGTTTGAAGGGGTTGCGCTCTTCTTTATCTTTGGCTATCAGGTCGTTGGTTTCTGGGGGGCGGAAAAGCTCGGCAAAAATCCGTTCGTCAGGGGTGGCCGGGTACTTCTGTACTCCTTTTACACGCTTGTCTTTACCGTTCTGGCTTGGCCGCCGGCGGTAATATGGGCGATTTTCAGCGTCGGGAAAGCCGACTGGCTGTATCATACGCCGCACGTCAGTAACGTTACGCTGGACGCTGCGGCCGAGCCCGATCTCGCGCTGGCGCAAGGCGCGCCTGGACAGGCAAGCTCGTTGGAAGTTTCCGTCGAGCAAGGCGTAATAAAGCCCGGAGGCGAGAGCGCGCAGCGGGCGCGCTGCCAGCCTGAGCGCTCAACCGCGGCATCAATTGCCGAAGGAGTCATTTTGTGAGGCGATCCGTCCAAATCGGTATTCTCGTCGTAGCGGCGTTTTTGTGCTGCGGGCGCGTGGCGCTGGCAGACACCTACGATCGGCTGGACGTTAGCGGTACGTCGATCGGTTTTAGCAGCCCGGGCAATGCCTACGGACCGTGGATCATTCAAGATGCGAAAATCGTGTTCGTTACGCCGGGTGTCCAAGCGATAAACTTTGAAGTCGCCCACCAGGCCGACGGCGACGTCGCGTTTCCTACGCACGGGGAGTATTTCGCAGCCGGAATCAACCACTCGATAACGTCACGCCTTTACGGCGACTTCAACTTCGGCTACGGCACCTCGAACCCGTACTCGCACACCAATGCGCACCTCGAGTTCGATTATAAGACGACGCCGGATCTCCGGCTCGTGATGGCCGCCGCCGAGGATTACGTTACTTACTGGGGCGGCACCACGCTCAAGCAGTTTTCCGTCGGGCCGGAATATTACTATCCGGGCGGAGACGTTCAACTACGCTATCTCGTTGCCGCAAACACCGGCTCCCAGACCAAGAGCGGCCTTCTCGCGGCGTGGGACATTACCCCGACGATACGCTCGAAATATTCGGCGACGGGTCTCTTTGGTTCGCAGCAATATCTGGTTTCGATCCCCGGCCTGCCCCAAGCGCTTGCAAACGACTTTGGGCAGACGTACACGGTCGGTACCGAACAGCAGCTCGGCCGTACCACCCAGCGGGGAGCGCGGTGGGGAATCGAAGCCAATGGGTTTTTCTCTCATCTGGTCGACGCGACAAACGGCGCCCCGGTCTACCAGGCGCGCGGGGTAACCTTCGGGATTTGGAGCATCTTTTGAAGGATGAATCAGCTTTTCGCAGCGCCTCCGTACCCCGCGCGAGCTTCCTAGCGAGGCTCGCAGGCGCGGCGATCCTTCCCTCTGCCATGTTAGCGCTGCCGCAGGCCTGCGCGGGCGCGGGCCCGGGCCCGGAAGGACGGCGGCGCTCCTTCGAACGATGGGTCCTTAACTACCAAGTCACATCGAACGATCTTTGCAAGTACTACCGGTTCGGGCCGCACGCGGGTGAAGAATCGCCGCTGGCGACCGCGTACGCGATTTTGTTGCTCAATGAAAGCCATCCCGACGTAGCAGATCGGCTCGTCGGAGGGCTCGGCCGCCTGCAAAAGACCTACGCATCAAATCGCTACGTGGCCGGCGGAGTGCCCTCCATCGCGAACGACCCGGCACCATTGTTCTACTCCTCGGATGCACTGGCCGCGACGAAAGCGGTTATGGAAGCGTATAAGCTCCGCCCCGACCCCTCGAAGCTTCGGATCGCGGCCGGATTCGTAGAGTTCGTCAAACGGATGGTGGATGGCGAGCGCCAAGGAATGCTCGTCGATAACCTCGATTTCCCGATGCAGTACGTCACTCCGGGCGGCCAGTATCAGAATCTCTTGGTTCCCAACGTCGCGATGCTTTTCTGGGACGCCTTGCACGACTTGGCGCAGGCGAACGGGGATGCGGCGACCGCCAGACTCTTTACGCGGGGCCAGGCGTTTTTGCTCCGCGCGCAGGCGGCGAATGGCGCGTATTACGACCACTACGATCCGGGCTACCCTCCGCGCGGTTATTCCGCGCAACGCTGGCGCTGGTACAAGATCGAGGACGACGGCCGAAAGATCGGCATCGGGGACAACATGATGATGTCGGCCCTCGGAGCGCAGCGCATGGGCCAGAAGAGCGCCGTCGACGCCTTCTTGCGCTGGGCCAAGCCCAAAGACGGTGCGTTTTATGCCTACATCGACGTCGGCACCGGCGGCTCGGGGTTCCGCTCCGGAGCGGCACCCTATTACGACGTGGTTACGTCGGCAATGTATTTCCAGTTCCTTGCAGTCGCCGGCCGGCTCGACAGTGAGACGCGGCGATCGCTCGAACACGTTTTCACCCTGTCGGCGGCGGCCGATGGCGGCTATCGCTGGGGACTGCAAGTCGACGGCGGTGCGGTGCAGGATTCCGCCGAAGCGCTCGTGACCGGCTACTGGATCGCGCTAACGTAGGTCGCCGAGCGCCGTGCGGAATTTCGCAAAGCTAGGTTGCCGATGCGCAAGTATATTGATCGTTTGCAGCGCCGTTTTCACGGCGTGTTCGACGACGAACATCGGACCCGAAGTTCGAGCCAGCAGTGCAAATGCGTCGAGCGGGGTCGCCCGTCCCTATCAAGTCGTCTACGATTTTAAGAACGTTCCAGATGCTGCGACGCCCTTCGACGGCCTCACCGAGGTCGACGGCGCGTTTTACGGGACGGCCTATAGTGGAGGGTCGGAGGTCGGCGCTGTCTTTACCGTCGCGCCCGACGGCGCCGAGAGCGTTCTCTACGACTTCAAGCGCGGTGCCGACGGCGCGAAACCATTTGGCGGATTGACCGCCGTTAACGGCCTGCTATACGGCACGACCCAAGAAGGCGGTACGAAGTCCGACGGAACCGTTTTCTCCATTACGACCTCCGGAACGGAAACGGTACTCCACAGTTTTAGCGGCGGCCAAGACGGAGAATATCCGCGTTCCGACCTCACCAGCATTGGCCGCTTGCTCTATGGCACAACGTTTCTCGGGGGCTCGAGCCAGAACGGCACCGTTTTCGAGATCGGAGCAACGCAACCGGAGAAAATACTCCATCGCTTCCGCGGAGGCTCGGACGGAGCGCATCCGTACTCGAGCCTCACTGCTGTAAACGGCTTGCTTTTCGGCACGACATCTGAAGGCGGAGGAGCGGGGAACTATGGAACTATCTTCGAGATTACGATGTCTGGCCAGGAAAGCGTATTCTACCGTTTCAAGGGCGGTGCCGACGGGGCGCAGCCGATTGCGGCCTTGACGCGGGTCGGCAACAAGCTCTACGGCACGACACGCCTTGGAGGTGCGCGCGGTGTTGGAACAGTTTTTACGATCACGACCTCCGGCGTAAAAACGGTGCTCTACAGCTTTCAGGGAAGTCCAGACGGAGCGAAGCCGCTTTCTAAGCTTGCGGTCGTCGGCGGCGAGCTCTTCGGAACAACGAGCGCCGGCGGGACCAATGGCTACGGTACCGTCTATAAGATCGATGAAAACGGAGCCGAAGTCGTTCTCCACCGGTTCAATGAAGCGCACGGTCGCGGTCCGATTGGACGCTTGGTGTATGCAAAAGGTCAGCTGTACGGAACCACGGCCTGGGGCGGCGGCAACCCGCGCAAAAACGGGCCGATCTGCTGCGGAGTCGTCTACAAGGTGACGCCGTGATGCGGGCGATCAGGGTCGTATTCATCGCCACGGCTGCGCTCGTATTGACGGCCAGCTTTCCAAACTCGCCGCCGGCGCCGCAGGCCGGGCTTTCGCAGATCGATCACATTGTGATAATCGTGCAGGAAAATCGTAGTTTCAATAACTTGTTCCATGGCTTTCCCGGAGCGCACTCGGTGTCGACGGGAAAGCTGCCCAACGGAAAGACCACAGAGCTAAAGCCAGTCTCTCTGGCGGCTTTCTACGACATCTCTCACGGTATTCAAGACGCTAAGACCGCCTACGACTCCGGCAAAATGGACGGTTTTGCCAACGAGTATAGCAATGGTCAAGGCAGCGGGGATCCGTATCCCCAATACAAGTACGTTTCCAAATCGGAGATCACGCCCTACTGGGACATGGCACAGAAATACGTGCTCAGCGACCGGATGTTTTCTCAGTTGGACGGCAGCTTCGTGGCGCACCAGTTTTTGATCGCCGGTTGGGCGGGCCGAACGTACAATCACCCCGCGGATGCTCCCTGGGGCTGCGACGGCCCCTCCGGCAACGTCATCGGCGTGCTCAATGAAGCCGGGCAGCCCGACGGCGAAGAGACGCCGTGCTTCACCTACTCCACGATCGCCGGCGGTCTGGATGCAAAGGGCGTTTCGTGGCGCTACTACTCGCCGCAAACCGGCGACGGTTACCTTTGGAATGCGTTCGATGCGATCACGAAAATCCGCAACGGCCCGGACTGGCAAAAACACATGTCGTTTCCGGAGACGAAGATTTTAAACGACGTCGCTAACGGCCAGCTCGCCGGCGTGACGTGGGTGATCCCGTCGAACGCGCTTTCCGATCATCCCGGCTCCAAGAGCAAACGTGGGCCATCCTGGGTGGCGTCGGTCGTTAATGCCATCGGGAAAAGTAAGTTCTGGTCGTCTACTGCCATCTTCGTACTATGGGATGACTGGGGCGGATGGTACGACGACGTTAGCCCTCAACAGCAAGGCTTCGACGGGCTGGGCATGCGGGTGCCTATGCTCTGCATATCACCCTACGCCAAACCGGGTTACGTCGACCATACCCCGTACCGGTTTGGAAGCATCTTGAAATTCGTGGAGCAGCGATTCGATCTGCCGGCGCTCGGGCGCAGCGACTCGGGGGCTGCGGCGCCGCTGAACTGCTTCGACTTCAAGAAAAAACCCAGCGTGTTTCGCCCGATTCTTGCACCGTACGACGTCCGCGACGTCGAGGCCCACGCGACGAACACGGCGCCCGACGATGAATGATATGAACCTGCGCATAGGCGGATGCGCGCTGCTCGTCGCGCTCGCATCGGCAGGCGGATGCTCGAGGGAAGGCGCCCAGACGCTGCCCCAGACCATGCCCTTCCCCGTCCAATCGGGTGCTAGGCATTTCACGCTTCGGTTGAAACTGTACGTCTCCGATCCCGTCGCCAAGGCCGTGCACGTTTTTCAACTCACCGGTTCGGTAGTCAAGGAGCTGGCAACGATCACGAAGGGTATCGACGCGCCGGCCGGACTCGCCGTCGACAAATCTGGCGACCTTTTCGTCGCCAATACCGCCGGCAACAGCGTTGCGGAGTACCGCGAAGGCAGCCACACGCCGGTCGCGACGTTCAGCAAGGACTTGACGGGTCCGATCGACGTTGCCGTCGATGGCAGCGGGACGCTCTACGTCGCGAATTTCTATTCGTTTCCGCACTCGATCGTCGAGTTCCCCAAGGGTTCCTCGGAACCGTCGGCGACGATTCGAAACCCGTGTTCTTGTTATCCGACCGGTCTAACGCTGGATGGCGCCGGCAATCTCTACGTGAACTACGAGAACCTCTACTGGTTCATGTACTACTACGAGTATCGGCACGGAACGACCAAAGGCGAGGATCTCGGCCTGCAGTCCGGATTGAAGTTCTGGGAGGACGGGGGGGTCGTGTCGAATAGTGCGGGCAGCCTGCTCGTAGCAAACGCCACGCTCCCCGGAGTTCAGGTCTTTGCCAAGGGCGGAAAATGTCACGGACTGTCTTGTATGCCAACGAAAACCTTTGCCACGCAAGGCTCTCCCCGTTTCCTCGCCCTTGATGCGGGTGGGCACTACGTATTTGTGACCAATACTGCCGATAACTCCATCGACGAATATAGCTATCCGGCTGGGACGCACATCAAAAGCATTACAAGCGGCCTCAAGAGCGTCTACGGCGTCGCCGTGAGCCCGCCGGGTTCCCCCGACGAGAATCGTCGAACAGAGGATACAAAGTGAAGATAATTAAGCTGCTCCCATGCGCCGCGCTCCTCGCGGCCTGCTCTCAATCGGGAAACTCCCCGGCGATTCCGCGGACGGCGGCTCTCGTGCGTGCCGATAGCGCTTCACGCAGCCAACCGGCCGCGGGCGGCAGTTTCAAACTGCTCTATCGGTGGACCGGCGGCCCCAACGGAGGCGGCCCGTTCGCCGACCTCATCAGTTTGAACGGGGCGCTCTTCGGCACGACGTACGCGGGCTGGTCGGCGCAGTACTACGGCACGGTCTTCAAAGTGACGACATCGGGCGATGAGACGGTGCTCTATCGATTTACGGGGGGCAAGGACGGCGTCCGGCCGTTCGGGGGGCTTACGTACCTCAAGGGCAAGTTTTATGGAACGACGCAGCAGGGCGGCGAGCACAACTGCGGGATCGTCTTCACGATTACGCCGTCGGGTACCGAACACACCCTCTATAGTTTTAAGTGCGCGAAGGCGGACGGAAGCTATCCGCGCGCGAGCCTTGTAAGCCTCAACGGCACGCTGTACGGCACGACCTACCAGGGCGGCGTCGACAATCTCGGAGCCGTTTTCTCGATCACCCCGTCCGGCACGGAAAAGGTTCTTCACAGCTTTCGAGGCGGCCAGGACGGAGAGAAACCCTTCGCGAGAATGATCGAGCTCAATGGCGCGCTTTACGGTACGGCGAGCGCGGGCGGCGGAGGGGCCGGCGGGGGAACCGTCTTTAAGATCACGCCGGCCGGCGCAGAGAGCGTAATCCACCGTTTCGCCGGCGGGGCCGACGGCGCGGAACCGCAAGCCCGGCTGCTCGCGGTTCGCGGGACGCTTTACGGCACGACGCGCAAGGGCGGCACAAGCAACAAGGGGACCGTCTTTGCGATCTCGCCGGCGGGCCAAGAAAAGGTGCTCTTTAGTTTTAACGGGACCGATGGAGCCGCGCCGGATTCGGGACTGGTCTTTGCGAACGGCGTGCTCTTCGGGACGACGGCTTTCGGCGGCCCGGGCAACTACGGACTCGTTTACAAGATGACCACCGCCGGCACTCAGAGCGTGCTGTATGCGTTTAAAGGTGAGCTTCAAGGCTTCGGGCCCGTGGCCGGCCTGACGGTAGTAAACGGCGTTCTGTACGGCAACACTACGTGGGGTGGTGAAAAAGAAGACGACTATTCGTGTTGCGGCATCGTGTACGCGGTGTCGCCGTGATGTGCAAAAGTGAGGGGTCCGAGATGTTGAAATTTCGCAGTCGTACCGCGCTCTGCGCGGTGGTGGTGCTCCTTGCGAGTTCTGCCTGTGCGGCCAGCCGCGTCAATCCCGTGGGCAGCGTGCCGGAGGGCAGCGGAGCGCCGGTCTTCTCGCGTAATGCTCTGGCGATGCCGGCCGACACGACATCGATTCTCAAGAAGCTCACGAAGAACGTCGTGATCGGATCGACGGTCGATTCTCACAACGGCGACAAGGGTCCCCGCTCCATATCGATCGTTCCCAGCGGCCACGGACTGCTTCAAAAAGGACAGCTGCTCGTGTGCAACTTTAGCGATAAGTCCGGCGCGGCTGGAGCGGGGACCACGGTGGAAGTACTGAATCCAACTCCGGGTTCGAAGCCCACTCGCTTTGTTGCAGATGCCTCGATCAAGGGCTGCGACGGGGATGCGATAACCGGTGCGGCTGAGGTGTACGTCGCGGGCTTCGCCGGGGGCGCCGTTGTAAACTTCAACGAAGAGGCCAAGAAGGTACGCGAGTACACGGGTTCGCTATTCAAGGTACCGCTCTCAGAGGTAAGCGCGAACCCGATGGAGCCATATTCGCCGGCGTATGTTTACGTCAGCAACGCCGAGTCCGGGTCGATCGTCAGCATCAGTGTTGGCTTTTACGGTAACGGGCAGGCGACGGAAGTCGCGGATGGCTTTGCGGTGAACAAGTCGGCCCCCGGAACCAAACTCGGGCCGTCGGGCCTTCAATACAACTCTTTTCCCGACACGCTCTACATCGTCGATGGCGTGACGAACACCGTGGTTGAATTCTTGCACGCGAGCGATCTGCTTGAAAAAGATGAGATCGTCGTTAAGCCAGGCGGCAAGACGTTCCAGTGTAAACATGCCAAGACGACCTGCGGTAAACTGATCCATGCCGGTTCGCCGTTAAACGCACCGCTAGCCTCGGTGCTGCTGCCAAACGGAAACCTCGTCGTAGCCAACACGAAGGGGACGGCCAACGAGCTCGTCGAGTTGACGCCCACGGGCCAGATCCTAGCTACGAAGGTGGTCGACAAGAGCCAGAC